>JANNNO010000135.1:0-10992 GCA_031398585.1 Myxococcales bacterium
GGCGACGCCCTCGGCTTCGACAGCCAACTCTGCCATCGCGCCCGCCCCTATCGCAGTGACACCGGCGACGACGAGCCGACCGTCCCCTTCGCTTGATCTCACCGCCCCCCCATCGCCGCCCGATTCGTCCGGCGACTCCCCGTTTTACAAGCGCTGGTGGTTCTGGACGGGTGTGGGCGCGGTCGTCGTGGCAGGCGCGGTCGGTGCCTTCGCGGTCGCGCGTCGCGGGCAGGTGGGTGACTGCATGGGCGTCTCTCCCTGTCTCAAGGTGGGTGGACAGTGAAGCGGACCACCAGGAGGTCGAACCAGGAGCGGGTACGGGAACGGCTCGGGCTCGTGGCCGTGGCTCTCTGGCTCGGGTTGGCCTGTCAGCCAAAGAACAACGGGACGTTGCTGGTCGTCGAGCTCGACACCGACATCACCCCGGCACCGGATCGGATCGAGGTGGACGTGCGGCCCGCGAGCGGAAAGGCGGGCAGTCATCGCTTTGCCATCGGGCCCAACCGGCAACCTCCCTTTCGCCTCGCCCTGATCCCCGAGGGCGAGCCAGGCGTCGACATCGAGATCGTCGCCCGGGCCATGTCGGGAATGCAGCCGCAGGTCACGCTGGCCGCCACGACCCGTTTCGTGGCTGGGGCCGCCAGAGAGACGCGCCTCTTTCTCAGTCGAGACTGCCTGGGAATGCGCGCCTGTCCCGGCGCCGAGCAGTGTGTGGCGGGGGGCGGTTGCGTCGCCCGGCGCGAGGTCGCTGTGTTGCGCCCCCTAGGGCAGCCGGCACCCGACGCCGCCGTAGCGGACGCCCCGATCGATCGCGCCCGCCCGATGCGCGATGCCAACCTCCCCAGCGGCTCCTGGAGCCGAGCGCCCGCGCCTCAATTCATGGGGGCCTTCAACGGGGTGGCGCCGATCAGCGAACGGGACGTCTGGGTCGTGGGCCAGGGGCTCACGGGCGGAGGGTTCGTCTTCCGTTTCGACGGCACCATGTTCGCTCCAGTCGCTCTGCCGCCTGGGACGCGGCCGTTGATGGCGGTCTGGGCGGCGGGGCCCGATGACGTATGGGCGGTCGGGCAGCGAGGCACGATTCTCCGTCGCGTCGGCGCGGCCTTCGCGGCAATCCCCGGCGGCACCGATTCCGAGCTCAATGCCGTCTTCGGCACGGGATCAAATGACGTCTGGATTGTCGGCAGCGGCCGGACTGTCCTGCGCTGGAACGGAACCGCGCTCGCGGCCGCCGCCGATGGCGTGACGAGCGATGTGGTCGCGGGTGCAGCCTTCGGCTCGCAAGCCTGGTTGGTTGGCGTGTCAGGTGGCATCTACCATCGCAAGGCCGGCGACAGCGCCTGGGCACGACAGGGCGCCGGCGTCTCGCAAGCGATCCTCTACGGGGCGCATGCGATCGCCGCCAACGACGTCTGGGTGGTGGGCGATGGAACCAGCCTGCACTACGACGGGACCGACTGGTCAGCCTTCGCCATGCCCGCCGGAACCTGGCTAGCGGTGTGGGGCTCTGCCGACAACGACGTCTGGGCCGTCGGTCGCCGATCCACCGCCCTCGGCGTGATGGCCCATTTCGACGGCAACTCTTGGAAGGAGTTCACCATCCCCGTGGCGCAGCCGCTGCTGGCGATCCGCGGCCTGGCGGCGAACGACGTCTGGTCGGTCGGCAAAGACGCCATCCTCCGCTACCGCTGAAGCGGCATGCACATCTGTGTCATGCGTAGCTCGTCTCGCAGCGGCGCAGCTCGCTGACCCACGAAGGTAGTCAACGCGCGCAGCTCGAAGGAGACGAGGGACGCGCCATCGCGGCCCGTGTTGTGGCGTGCGCAGACCATACGTCCCAGCGCCTCCAGAAGGGCGGGAGGGGAAAAGGCCAGCGCGGTTCGCACCCGATGCCAGCGCCGGTAGCGGAAACTCTGGGTGGTCCGCAGCGGCGCCAGAACGCTCTCCGTCAGCTCGACGGTGCGCCCGTCACTCAACTGTCCCGGGGCACGAAACTGAACGTCGATGAAGGGGCCATCGGGAGCGAAGACCCGAAAGTCCTGCCGAAGGCCGAACGTCTCGAGAAGCGCGAAGAGCGGGCGTGGCAGCGGCTTTTCAGCGAACGCAAACCCCTGTCCCGCCAGCACGCAGGCCAGCGTGCCGAGCCCGAAGACGATCGAGGGCGACAGTTGCGCGCGAAGGCCAGCCCCCCATGCGGCATCGGTGCGCGGGGCTTGCGAGGAAGCGCTTCGGACTTGCCAAGCGGGCATGAAGGCCAGGTACGAAAGCGGCATGACCTGGGAAAAGATCCCGATGCGCATGGTTGCGAAGATGCCGAGGTGGAGCAGGACGCCGCCCACGAGAGCCGGCGCGCGAGCTATCGGCCAGCGGGCGCCGAGGAGCACAAGAGGCGCGAAGCTGCCCTCTATGACCCAGCTGGCCCGCGTGAGCAGGCGGCAGAGTCTCGGTTGATCCGCCAACCAGGGGCCCCAGCCACGAGCCCAGTCGCCAGCGGACAAGATTTCGTGCAAGGCGGTGCCTTCCCGCCAGACGATGCCGGTCTTGGCGGCGGCGGCGGCGAGATAGATGGAAGCGATCTGCGCCTGCAGCAGCCAAATCGGCGCGGCCGGGATCCGATCCGAGCGAGGTCGGCGACCGAGACGAACGTCGAGCGAAAAGCGCGCTCCGCAGTCGGCGAACGAGAGCCAGAAGAGCAGGGCACGCAGGACCGCATCACCACCGTCATCTACCCAGGGATTGCGGTGGTGAAGCGAGACCAGCTGCAGGAACGTGGCGACGGTCGCCGCGCGCGTGAACAGGCCGAGCAGCAGCGCGACGGCCGGCACGAAGCCGAGCAGATAGAGCCCGAGCACCGCCTTGGGGTCATTGCCGAGAGCAAGATGCGAAGCCCGCATCACTGACCTCGTCCCCAGCGCCAGACCTCCTGCCGTGTAGAACGCGTGAAAGTCATTCAGGCGATCGATCAGGTCGGCGAGCACGAGAATGCCCGCGCCGATGCGGAGCAGAGCCAGCGGCCGTGCATCCGTCGTGGCTGTCACGCCGCGATGGTAAACCAGGAGGCGACAGCGAAGCTCGGTACCAGGCGCTGCGAGAGGGAAGCACAACCAGACGCGCTCGTGTGGGTAGCCGCGCACCCGACGCTTGTCGCGGACAACCAGGCGACTATGTGCGTGCGCGCGCACGTCGACGGTCGTTGCACGCGTCGGATTGGCGTTCGGGGTAAGCCGCCTTGCCTTGACCCACTCTGTGCCCGCCCGTACGATTTTTGGAATGCGTTTTTGGAGTGGGTTGGTGGGTTGGGCCGCTCTTTCGTCGCTGCTGGTCGCTTGCGATCCAAAACTCGAGGAGGCGTCGGTGCCCCCGCCGGTGCTCGAGAGTGCGGGACGCGCGATTGCAGTTGACGGTCCCATCATCGGCCCGGGGACCCTCTGTCCCAAGACCTGCGACGACGGCAATCCGTGTACGACGGATCGCTGCTTCGATGGCGCCTGCGAGAACATCGCGAACACCGCTGCCTGCGAGGATGGCGATCCCTGCACCGCCAACGTCTGCTCGCGCGGCATCTGTCAGGTGGTCACGACGGCCACCTGTCGCGGCGATCAGTGCAACGTATCGATGTGTGACGGCCGTGGCGGCTGCACGACGGCTCCCCGAACTGGTGCCCTCTGCAACGATGGCGTGGCATGCACCTACGGCGAGACCTGCGACGCCAGCGGCACCTGCGGAGGTGGCAAACCGATCGTGTGCAAGAGCGACGCTTGCACCGACAGCGTCTGCAACGGCACCAGCACTTGCAAGATCACGTTCAAGACCGGTACGACCTGCAACGACGGCAACCCGTGCACCCACGGTGACACCTGTGATGGCAACGGTGGCTGCAAGGCCGCCGGCACCGTCACCTGCGTCGACGATGCGTGCAATACCCGCCGCTGCGACGGCAGCAACGCTTGCGCCGTCACGCCCCGCGTGGGCAGCGTCTGCAGCGATGGCAATGCCTGTACCCACGGCGATGTCTGTGACAAAGAGGGAACGTGTCGGCCCACGGGTACCGTCACCTGCGCCAGCGACGTCTGCAACACGCGCATCTGCAATGGCACGTCGGCCTGCAAGGTCACCCCGCGTACGGGCAATCGTTGCGACGATGGCGAGCTGTGCAGCCACAACGACGTCTGCAACGCCCAGGGCACCTGTGGCGGCACCAAGATCACATGTGCATCGGACGAGACGGTCAACCGCGCCTGCAACGGCGGTCCGACCTGCACCGTCACTCCCCGTCCGGGCGCAGCCTGCGACGACGGCAATGCCTGCACCCACGGTGACGTTCGTCGCGGCGACGGCCTCTGCCAAGGAACTCCTTACACGTGCGAGGTCGGCGTCTGCCTCGTGAGCAGCACCTGCGACGGCAAGGGCGGCTGCACCTCGGTGTCGAAGCCCGACGAGACCGCCTGTGACGCCGATTCCAGCCAATGCACGCCTCACGACGTCTGTCGGGCGGGCGTCTGCGTACCCGATCCGCGCCCGGTTCGTTGCGTGGAGCGCGACTGCAACACAGTCTCCTGCAATCCAGTAAGCGGCAATTGCGAGTACCAGCCGACCAGCGGTGGCACCTGCGGCGTCTCGGGCTGCTTCTCTGCCGGCACCTGCGTCGATGGCACCTGTTCGGGCCAACCCAAGGACTGCTCGGCCCACGGCGGACCTTGTATGGAGGGGATCTGCGACGCCACCACCGGCGCCTGCGTGGGGCAGCCGCGCGCCAATGGCACCGACTGCTCGCCGGGCGGCGCCTGCTCGGGCGGGGCGGCTTGTGCCTTCGGCGTCTGCGAGCTGCCACCCGCCGCGTGCCCTGCCGTTAGCTCGGCCTGCAAGGTGGCGGCGTGCGAGCCGGGCAATGGCCGCTGCATCGAAGTCGCACGTCCGGCGGGATCGCCCTGCGATCCCAAGAACAGCTGCCTCAGCGAGGCCGTGTGCGATGCGCAGGGCGCCTGCGTCGGAAACCCCGCGTCCAACGGCGATCCCTGCACCGCTGCCAGTGGCCAGATCGGCCAATGTGTCGCGAGCGTCTGTGTGGCGGGCAGCCCGACAACACCGCCGGCACCCCTGCCGGATGCGGGCGCGCCCATCGACGCGCCCAGCATCGGCAAAGCGGCCCCGCCGGCGGGACCGAGCTCGAAGGGCTGCACGTTCAGCGCAGGGGCGCCGTCCGGCGGGTTAGCGTGGCTCTGGCTGGTGGCCCTCGCGTGGCTGGCTCGCCGCCGCCGCTGATGGCTCGGGCGGGAGCCCCGCTTGCCTGGTGGAGGCGCGGCGGGTAAGTTGCCCGCCGCCTTGAAGATCTACGTCGCCGCCCTCGAATCCGCCCCAGATGCAGAGCGCCAGCGTGCGCTGCTCGATCAGATCATTGCCTCGCCGGCGGTGCACGCGCGGCTGGTCAACACGTTCTCGCGTATGGAGTACGTGGGCGTGCGCAAGCTGCTCAAGAGCCGTCGGTCGGAGACTCTCGATCTCGAGGGTCTGCAGCACATGCTGGACGAGGCCGTGCATGCCCTCCGGTTGAAGAAGGCGGCGCTCGCCCTGGCCGCGGCTGGGGGCGGGATCGGCGTGACGACTTTTTCCGCCGCCGACACCTTGGCTGGCGATGCGGGCGAGGGCTACCTTCAGGGCGTCGACGCCGCAGCAGAAACGGCACTGGGCGATCTCGACGAAGAGGCCCGGGGCAGCGTCAATCATCTGCTGACCAGCGCTGCCATCGAGGTGCGCGCGCAGGCGTTCTATCCGCTCTACGAGAGCCGGCTGCGGGCCGCCGGGATCAACGTCTCCGTGGCGGCGATCATGAAGGACGAGGATCGGCACCTCGGTGAGATGGCCCAAGGCCTGGCCTCGCTGTTGCCCGACTGGCAGCCTCGTCTCGAACGCGTTCTCGAGGCCGAGCGGACGGCGTTCACTCGTTTCGTCGACGCCATCGCGACCGCCGCTTCGCCCTTGCTCGCCGACTCTTCGCCGGCGATGGCCGCGGCGGGCTAAAGCGGCCTCGAGACGCCCCCGCGCCCTTGCAGCCTCAGTCCCGCGGCGGCGGGAGAAGGCGACGCTAACGTTTTCCGTGAGCGGCCCGCAGCACACGCACGATGCGGTGATTGTCGCTATCGGAGAGCAGGAGATCCCCGTTGGGCTCGAGGTAGACGCCGTGTGGGCGGTTGAGCTCGAGAGATTCGGCGGGACCGCCGAGGCCCGCGGCGCCTTTTTTGCCCGTGCCCGCGACGAGGCTCATGCGGGCGGTCTTGGGATCGTAGCGCCGGACGACGTGATTCTCGGTGTCGACGATCAGCACGCTGTCGTCCTTGTCGATGCCAATGTGTTTGGGGCCCGCCATGGTCGCGGCCAGCGCGGGCCCGCCGTCGCCCGAGAAGCCCTTTTCTCCCGTGCCGGCCACCGTGCGGATCTTTCCCGCGCGATCGACGACGCGCAAGGCGTGGCCGCCGCGCTCGACGATGTAGATGTTGCCGGCGCTGTCCACGGCGACCGCCCGTGGATCCACCAGCGGGGCCGAACGTGCGTCCGAGCCGTCGGCAGGAACGCCCTTTTCGCCGTTGCCCGCGACGGTGTCGACTCTTCCGGAGGGAAGATCGACGACGCGGATGCGTCGGTTGTTGAGGTCGGCGAAATAGAGCCGCTGCCCGGTTGCATCGAACGCCAGGCAGAAGATGCTGCCGGTCACCGCTTGCACCGCGGGTCCGCCATCGCCGCCGTAGCCCTTTTCACCGTTGCCGACGATCGTGCGAATGATGCCGTCGCGTGAATCGAGAGTGCGGACGCGCTGATTGAACGTGTCGGCGATGTAGAGCAGGTGATCGCCGGGACCCTGGGTCGGCGAAAAGAGAATGTGGTGCGGACCGTTGAGCCGGGCGAGCGTGCCTTTGCCGCCATCGCCCCCGTCGGCCTTCTCCCCCGTGCCCGCGACGGTGTGGATGTTCCCCTGCTTGTCGATGCGTCGAATGCGGTGACCGGTGTGCTCGGCCACGTACAGATCGCCGTCGGGAGTCAGCGCGACGGCAAAGGGCTCGCTCATCTTCGAGCCGCGCGCGGGGCCTCCGTCAGCACCCTCTCCCCCGCCGGCCACCAGCTCGGTCAGCGGGCCTCGCGCCTCGGGGCGATCGCGGTGGGCACACCCCCAGAGTCCCGTGACGATGAAGAGGAGAGCACCAACACCGCATGCCGAGGGGACCTGCTTCATGGGCCGGTACCTTAGGTCGGTCGTGCCGGCGACTCAAGCATGCGGCCGAGCGCCAACTGCGTCCTGCGCCGTGCGTTCGCTCGACCCATCTTGAGGCCGTCGGCGCCGTGGCCTGCCCTGGCAGGGGCTCACTCGGCCGAGTTTCGCACTGGCTCAGTCCAGCGAAGCTTTGAGGACGTGCGCGAACTTGATAAGTTGGTCGCTTCGCCCGCAAGAGGATCCATGGAAGACGTCATCGCGCTGATTTTGGGGGGAGGTCGCGGAACGCGGCTGTTTCCGTTGACCCAGCACCGGTCCAAACCGGCTGTGCCAATCGGGGGCAAACATCGACTGGTCGACGTCGCCGTCAGCAACTGCCTGCACGCCGGCATTCGCCGCATCTACGTGCTCACGCAGTACCTATCGGAAAGCCTCAACAAACACCTCGCCAACACTTACAAGTTCGACCGCTTTTCGTCGGGCTTCGTAGAAATCCTGGCGGCCGAGCAGTCCGAGCAGAGCAGCGACTGGTTCCAGGGCACGGCCGACGCCGTTCGCCAGGTCCTCAAACACGTCCTGCGTGAACGGTTCAGCGATGTTGCCATCCTCGGCGGCGATCAGCTCTACCGGATGGACTTCCGCGAGATGTTGAAGGTGCATCGGGATTCGAAGGCCGACGCGACCGTCGCCATCAAACCCGTGCCGGCCGAACAGACGTCGGGCTTCGGCATCATGAAGACAGCGTCCGATGGGCGCATCATCCACTTCGAAGAGAAGCCCAAAGCCGATCGCCTGCCGGATCTGGTCTCGCCGCTGAGTTCGGGCGAAGGCGCGCAATCGGGCCAGGGCACGCAAAAGGATGCCTGGCTCGCCTCGATGGGTATCTACGTGTTCGGCCGGCGCGCGCTCGTCGAAGCGCTCGGCAACAGCCAGCACGTCGACTTCGGTCGTCACGTGATTCCGGCGATGCTGTCGCGCCTGCGCGTCCAGTCGTACGCCTTCCAGGGATACTGGGAGGACGTCGGCACGATTCAGTCGTACTACGACGCCAACATCGCTCTGACGGCCAAGCAGCCGCCGTTTTCGTTCTACGACGCGCGCCTGCCGATGTTCACCCACCCACGACTGCTCGCGCCGACCAACATGCAGGCGTGCAAGGTCCACGAATCGCTCATCTCGGATGGCTGCTACATCGAAGGCGCCGAGATCGAAAGCTCTGTGATCGGGATTCGCAGCCGGATTGGCGCGGGCGTGAAGATCCGCAAAAGCCTCGTGCTCGGCGCTGACTTTTACGAGACGGCCGATGAGATCGCCGCTGCCCTCAAGACCGGCGAGCCGCCCGTCGGCATCGGCGACGGCAGTGTCATCGACAGGGCCATCATCGACAAGGACGCCCGCATCGGTCGCAACGTGCGCATCCTCAACGAGGCGAAGGTGCACGAGCGCGACGGCGCTCACCATTTCATTCGCGAAGGTCTGGTCATCGTGCCCAAGGGCGCGGTGATCCCGGATGGCACGGTGATTTGACCGACTCGTGAAGATCACGAGCTGGAACGTCAACGGCATCCGTGCCCGCTTCGGCCAGCTGTGCGATTGGATCGCGCAGCACCGCCCCGACGTGGTCTGTCTGCAAGAGCTCAAGGCCGCCCCCGCCGAGGTCCCGGGGACTCTCGAGCTCAACGACTATTGGTGGTACTGGCACGGGCAGAAGGGTTATTCGGGCGTGGGCCTGGGGGTGCGAAAGTCCCTGTCGCCCACGGTGCCGGCGTTCTTTCACCCGCCCTTCGATCGCGAAAGTCGCATCGTGCTGGCTAGGCTCGACACGATGATCGTCGGTTCGGTCTACGTGCCCAACGGCGGCAAGGATCTCGCGGCCAAGATGGACTTCTTGCAAGCGCTCGACGCCTTTGCGCAGGAGGGGCAGGAGCGTGGGCAGTCGCTTGTCCTGTGCGGCGACTTCAACGTCGCCATGACCGACCAGGACGTGCACCCCAAGGAGCGCAAGCCCCAGGCAATTGGACAGCTGCCCGACGAGCGTTCGCTGCTCCGGCGCATCGCCAGCCGAGGGCTCGTCGATCTCGGGCGCTCACTCGACCCCGACAACGACAACCTGTTCACCTGGTGGGCGCCGTGGCGCGAACTGCGGCAGCTCAACGTCGGTTGGCGCATCGACTACGTCTTTGCCTCGGCGCAGCTGGCGGTCAGGGCGACGTCGTGCCCCTCCTACCGGGAGTTCGGCACCAGCGATCACGCGCCGCTTCTCGCGACCTTCGCCGTGACCTGAAGCCAGTTGGCCACCCGGGAACGGTTTCCGCCGTTTCCGCCGTTATTTTGCCGGCTTGCCTTGACGGTGCCCCCCCTGTGGTTATTGACTGGCCGCTCGCTCGGGCGCTGGTCGCAGGCGCGGGGCGGTGGCTCTACAAACGGCCCACCGGCTCCGCCGCGGACGGCTTCGGTGAGCGGGCGCCGGGCAGATTTCCGGTGGTTCAGGAACTCGAGATCGGCATCAAGGAGAGCGGAATGGCCGTCAAGCACATCGTCTTTTCCGAAAACGCGCGCCGCCGGGTCGGGCACGGTCTCGACACCCTCGCAAACGCCGTGAAGGTCACCCTGGGGCCCCGCGGCCGCAACGTGCTCGTCGAACGTCCCTGGGGCGTCCCCCTGGTGACCAAGGACGGCGTTTCGGTCGCCAAGGAGATCGACGTTCACGCCCAGGTCGAGAACATGGGCGTGCAGATGGTCAAAGAGGTCGCCGAGAAGACTGGCGACGTCGCCGGTGACGGGACCACGACGGCGACCGTGCTGGCCCAAGCGATCTACACCCAGGGCTTGAAGCTGGTCTCGGCCGGACACAGCCCGATCGAGCTCAAGCGGGGCATCGACGCCGCGGTCGAAGCCATCGTGGCCGAGCTCAAGGCGCTGGCCAAGCCGACCAAGGACAAGGCGGAGATCGCCCACGTCGGAACCATCAGCGCCAACGGCGAGCGCGCCATCGGCGACATGATCGCCGAGGCGATGGAGAAGGTCGGCAAAGAAGGCGTCATCCAGATCGAAGAGAACCAGTCGCTCGACACCGTGCTCAACGTCGTCGAGGGCATGCAGTTCGATCGCGGTTATCTCTCGCCGTACTTCATCAACGAGACCGACCGGCTGCGCGTGGTGCTCGAGGACGTGCTCATCCTGGTGCACGAAAAGAAGATCTCGACGATGCGGGATCTGCTCCCGCTGCTCGAGCAGGTCGCGCAGCAGGCCAAGCCGCTGCTGATCATCGCCGAGGATCTGGAGGGCGAAGCGCTGGCGACCCTGGTGGTCAACAAGCTGCGTGGCACGCTCCCCTGCGTGGCGGTCAAGGCCCCGGGCTTCGGCGATCGCCGCAAGGAGATGCTCAAGGATCTGGCCATCGTCACCGGCGGCAAGGCGGTCATGGAGGCGCTCGGCATCAAGCTCGAGGAGGTGCCTATCGAGGACCTCGGCCACGCCAAGAAGGTGATCGTCGACGCCGACAACTGCACCATCGTTGATGGCGCTGGCGACAAGGCGCTGATCAAGGCTCGGCTCAAGGAGATCGAAAAAGAGATCTCCGAGACCAACTCGGATTGGGACAAGGACAAGCTGCGCGAGCGCATGGCCAAGATCGCCGGTGGCGTGGCCATCATCAAGGTGGGCGCCGCCACTGACGCCGAGTCGCGTGAGAAGAAGGCCCGGGTCGAGGACGCCTTGCACGCCACGCGGGCAGCCGTTGCCGAGGGCATCGTGGCGGGCGGCGGCGTGGCCCTCATCCGCGCCCA
>JANNNO010000156.1:0-4452 GCA_031398585.1 Myxococcales bacterium
TAGCGGTAGTTGAACAGCGATCGCACCGCCGCCATCACCAGCACCAGCGCCGCCAGCAGAAGCACACGCGCCAGCGGCCCGGCCCAGGGCCCCGGCCCCAGACCGAGCGGCCACGCCGGCGCAGGAGCCGCCCCGGCGGTGGGCCCCACCCCGTGGCGGATGGTGTCGACGGCCAGGCCCACGGCGCCGAGGCCAGCCAGGCCGAGGGCCAAAAGCGCGCCCTGGTAGGCGAGCACGATGGCGCAGGCGCGCCAGTGATGCGCAGCCATCAGAAAGAGTCGGCGCAAGACCTCCCCGTTGCCGAGCGCAGGTTTTGGCGGGGCAGGCGCGGCGATGAGGCTCGACGAGGAGGGCGGCAAGGCGATGACCGAGGCGTCCGGCGCGCCCTTCACGAGTGGTCGCGCGCAGGTTCCCAGTGTGCCAAAGAAGCCGCGCCCCCGCCTCCTCCCGGCCGTCTGCGAGTCACATTTGGAGAGCGCTTCCGAGGGGACCGGCAGGTCCACGCGTTTTGGAGCCCGAGCTGGCGGCGCCCGGTGATGGACGTCACAGGTCCTTCGCCCTAGAGTCGACGAGAAAGCCCCCTAGAGCCTATGCCCCGTACCTGGACCGACGACGAGCCCGGATTCTTTGCCCTGCGGCACGAGCTGAGCAGGCTCGCCGCACGCGCGAACCGCCGTCCCTGGCCCGTCTTGGCCGGCGCCCTCGCCATCACCGCGATCGCCCTCGTGATGGGCGTGCGGGCACCCCACCGGTACACCGCGCAGATCACCGTGCGCGTGACCGAGGTGATCGACTTTCACCTGCCGCGCAGCCAGTGGACCGATCGCGAGTTGCGCAGCTTCATCACTCAGGTCGCGTTCACGAACGAGGTGCTCACCCGCGTCTATCGCGAGCACGTTCACGCCATCAACCCCGCCCCCAATGTGGTGAGAGGGGTCGAGTTCTTGCGCGACGCGATCGAAGTGACCGCCGTGCGCAGCCGCACGCTGAGCGAAGCCCAGGGCAGCGACGGCCCCCGGTCGGCGTACCTGGTCCTGCGCTACGGCGCCGGCCACCCCGACAAGGCGATGGCCGTGCTCAAGGCGCTGGCCCAGCCGATCATGGAGACCTCCGCCCGACGTCGCAAAGGCGAGGCCGAACAGGAGCTTGCCCGCGTGACACTGGCCCTCGACAACGCCAAGGCCGTGTTGTCCCGCCTGCGCGATCAGGCCCTGTCTCGAGCAGCGCGGCCCATGGAGGGCGCAGGCTCCATCTCCCCGGTGCGCATGATGGAGATCGACTCGGCGATCAAGGAAGCCCAGCTGCGGGTCAAACGTTATCAGGAGGACAAGGACCTCGCGGTTCGCCGCCAGCATGTGGAAAAGCAACGCCCCGGCATCGACTTCGCGATCTCCCAAGAAAGCATCGACCGCCCCCTGCCCCGGCTGCCCGTCCTCCTGGTCATCGGGGTACTCACGTTTCTTTTCGCAATGCCGATATCCGCCCTGGTGATCGGGGCTTGGACATCCACCATCGACAGCCTGGACGACATCCGGAAGCTCGGCATTCCGGTGCTGGGTCGCCTGCCCCGTCTCGTCCCGGCAGCTGCCGGCATGGCGGCGCGCGCCAGCGCCGGAAAAGCAACCCCGGAGAACTGACGTTATAGTGAGGTCCTCATGAGCGCCGAGACATCAGGCATGACTTCGGGAGGTCCCCCGCCGATCGGGTACCTCAGCCGGCGCGCCCTGCGATTCTGGAAGCTGGCAGCGGTCGTGTTCGTCGTGGTGGTCGCAGCGACGCTGGTGATCGCCCGCGGCACCTGGCAGCCGTATAAGTCCGAAGCCATCCTCATGTACGACCAGACCGTCACGCGCGACATGGGCGCGTTCGATGCGGGTCAGGCCGGCGCACGTTTGAAGGAGATGCTCAACACCTCCGAGCGGATCCGCAAGGCGATCGAGAAGTACAACCTCTTCCCGGAATACTCGACCGCGCAGGCGATCGAAGAGGTGAAGAAGCGGCTCGATTTCCAGGTGCAACCGGGCGGCACCTTCTCGCTGTCTTACATCGGCTTTGCACCCCAGGAAGCCCAGTCGGTGCTCAAGGACCTCACCGATGGCGTGCTCGTCGATCACAACCTCGAGCGCACCAAGCGCCTGCAGGGCTCGCGCGAGCTGGTCGAGTCCGAACGGGCCCGCCTCGAGCAGGAGGTCAGGCAGCGTGAGGTCGCGGTTCAGGACTTCGTGGGAAAACACCCTCAGGTGGCGTCGCTCGACGACAACAGCCCGATGGTCGTCGACCCCCGCATCTCGATGCTCGAATCGGAGCTCAAGCAGGCGCTCTCCGCTTCGGCAGGCGGCGCTTCGAACAGCAACAATGAAGGCGCAAGCCGATCCCTGTCGGACCTCATCGATTCGCGCCGCTCGGCGGAAGCCGACGTCGCGCGCGCCGAACGCGATCTACAGGACAAGCTCGGCACTTTGACCGAGGCCCACCCCGACGTGATCATGGCGCGCGACCGCGTGGTTCGTGCCCGCTCCGATCTGCAGCGCGCCCGGGGACAGCTCGAACGGGTTCCCTCGTCGGGTGGCAAAGGCAACGACGACGGTGTGCGCTCGCTGCGTGCACAGCTCGATGCCCTGCGCAGCTCCGGCCGCCGCCCCAAGGATCCGAGGACGCTCCAGCTCGGCGTGCAATACGACGACCTCCGCCACCAGCTGAACGAGGCGCGCGAGCGTCTCTCCAAGATTCAGGATCAAGAGGTCGAGATGCAGGTCGCGGAAAAGCTCGCCAAGAGCGGCAACCTGCTCGCGCTGAGCATTCACGATCCGGCGTCGTTGCCGGGCTCGCCCATGCAGAGCCGTCGTCGCCGGACCGCGATGGGTGGCCTCTTCATCGCGTGCGTGCTGGCAGCGGCCGCCGCCCTGGCACGCGCGCTGACCAGCGATCGCCTGTTCGACCGCCACGACGTGATCAATTTGGCCGGCGCACCGGTTCTGACGGTGATCCCAGCTTTGCCCCAACGCCGAGGACACCGTGGCTAAAACGCCGCCCCGAGACGCCAGCAGCGAGCCTGTCCAGGGCGATTCCCCCGGCGACGGCCAGGCACCCCGCAAGACCCCGACCTACGTTGAGGCCGTGCGCAGCTCCACCCCAGGCGGATCGACCGCCAGCACCACCGCATCCGGCATGATCAAGACTCCCGACGCCAGCCCGCGCATCACCACCCCCTCCAGCAACGCGGTCGCGCCGCCCCCCCGGAATGCGTCGCCGATCTCGTCGGCCGTCACGATGATGGGCACGGTCTCCAGCTTCACGAGCAATCATCCTGGGGCTGGGCCCAACCGCCACCCGACGCCGGGCAATCCGGCGGCCACGCGCAGCTCGACCCCCTCGGGTTCGGACCCGTTCGAGGGTGTGCCCGAGGAGCTCACCGTCAAACACACCGGCAGCGCGCGCACCCGCATTGGCCTGCCCTCCATCACGCCAGGCATGTTCCGCAAACGCGACGACGTTCCCACCCCGGGCCTGCGACGCAGCGATGAACCACGCAGTGCCACCCCCCGCGGTGGACGCGAGACGGTGCTGCTGACCGCGGTCAAGCGCCCCAACACGACGCCGGCGTCGTCCCCCGCCGTCTCCGACGGAGCCGTGAGATCAGAGTCCTCGCGCGCTGACAGCGGCGGCCACATCCCCGGCGGCCCCTCGCAAGGCTCACGTGGCACGCGCACCAAGCGCTCCCGGCCCGCGGTCCCACCGGCGCAGATCCGCGCCACCAAACACCGTGTGTTGCCGACCGACGGCCTCGTGCTGCTGGATCCCAAGATGGTGCCCCAAGGAGCGGCGATCCGATCGTTGCGGCACCGGCTGGCCGAGAAGGGCGATCCGCGGGTCATCCTGGTCAGCAGCGCCGGCCCCAAAGAGGGAAAGACCTTCTGCGCGGCCAATCTCGCGCTCGCGCTCGCCGAGATCCGGCGATCACGCGTGCTCCTCGTCGACGGAAACGTTCATCACCACGCGCTGGCGACCCTGTTCGGCATCGACAAGCCCCCCTCCGTGTTCGCACAGATGGAGCTTCACCGACGCGAGCCGAGCGCGCCCTGGAACGTGGCCGAGCTGTCGACTTACGACATGCATCTGCTGGCGGCGGACGCGACCGCCGATGCTCCGCCCGCCATCGACGGTGCTCTCTTCACCAGCTGCATCGATGGCCTGCGCGGCGCCTACGACTACATCATCGTCGACGGACCCTCGGTGAGCGATGGTCCCGAAGTGTCGCTGATGGAGGATGGCGTCGACGGCATCGTCTTCGTCGCCCGAACCGATCGCTCGAACGCCAAGGCCCTGCGCAACGCCCTCGACCAGATCTCGCCTCAGGATCTCCTGGGCGTCGTCCTGCTAGAGGCCTAATCGGGGGGGAAGGCTTCGCCGTGGCCAGCAACGAATTGGAACGACAATGCTCGCGCTGCAAAG
>JANNNO010000169.1:0-7277 GCA_031398585.1 Myxococcales bacterium
CTTTGCAGCCAGATCGGTATACTTTTCGAGTGAACCTCTTCGACGAGCTCGGGGCCGTGCTGGCGGCCCTCGATTCGGCCGGCGTCGAGCACGCCCTCATCGGGGGGCTCGCGGTTGCGGTCTGGGGAGCTCCGCGCGCCACTCGTGACATCGATCTTCTCGTAACACGCGACGATCTGCCCCGCGCGATGGCGGCCGTACGTGCCGTCGGCTTCACGCTGGAGGCGTTGCCGTTGGAGTTCAAGGACGGGACGGAGCTGCAGCGAGTGAATAAGGTGTCGCCCAATGGCGACCTGGTGACGCTCGACCTGATGATCGTCGACCGCAACCTCGAGAGCGCGTGGCAGAGCCGGACAAAAATGGCGTTCGGCGACGGTTCAATCTGCGTGATCTCGCGCGAGGCGTTGATCGGCCTCAAGGCGCGGGCCGCACGGCCGCAAGACCTCATGGACATTCAGAATCTGCAGGAGCTGGATCGATGAAGATCGACCTGTCCGGCGCGGCGGTGGCGGATCGCTTGCGACTCGCAAGTCGCATGGCCGGACGTCTGCGCCCCGAAGATCGCCTCCTGTCGAAGATCGATATGTCAGCGCCCGGGATCGAGCGGCGCCTGCGTGAAGCGTCGGACCTTCTCGAACTCTGCCGTGCCCTCGCCAGGGCCGGGTCCGATTCGCGTTCGCAACGCTAGCGAGTTCTCGCCGCAGCGTATCGACCCCCGGCAAATGCCCCCCTCTGCCATGTGGTCAGGCGGGGTGGTGCCTCCGCCAAAAGCGTCCCTGGCGCTGGCCACTCGCATGCCTCGGACTGACCTTGCGGGGGCCCCGAGCGGCGCTTGGCGATGCGCTCGACGGGCAAGGATAGACACAATCGCGTGACGCTTGCGGGGCCAGGCGATAGTCTGCGCCCGCTCCGGCCGCTCCCTCGCACGGTTCGGGAAGAGGAACTCATGCGCGCAAATACCTTAGTGATTCTCAAGGCTGCAATCGTTCTCACCGCCCTCGCTGGGTGTGGTGTCAAGACAGTGAAGACCGGCGTCGGTCTCACCCGCAGCGACGCGGGCAGCGGCGCTGACGTCGCAGGCTCGGTGGGTACCGATCCCGACGATCGTTGTCTCTCCCAAGGAGAGGACGACAAGAAGGAGCTCGGTCAGGCTTGCGTCTGCGCAAGCGACTGCCAGGTTGGCCGCTGCGAGAAGGGCGTCTGTTGCGAGGGGGACGCGTGCGGTGCCAAGCGCCCGACCGGGCAGCTCTGCACCGAGGCCGATGACTGCATGTCGGGGTTCTGTACTGATGGCGTTTGTTGCAATGTTGCTTGTGCCGGAGCCTGTCTGGCCTGCGACCAGCCTGACATGTTGGGCGAGTGCGCCCCGGTTGGCGCGGGCCTCGAAGATCCCAACAAGATTTGTCGCAAGGACTCGCCGGATAGCTGCGGCCAGAGCGGCGTCTGCAACGGGCAGGGCGGCTGTGCGAAGTATCCTGCCGATACCGTCTGCGCGCTCGGGCGCTGCGAAGGTCCTGGTTCGTTCGTGCCGCCCAGCACGTGCGACGGCGAGGGGACCTGCATTCCCGGCGTCGCCATTTCGTGCAGCCCATCGACCTGTCAGGGATCAGAATGCGTACGCGTCTGCTCGTCCGATACCCAGTGCGCTGATGGCAAAGCCTGCGTCGGCAACAGCTGCGGCAAGTTCGGCGTCGGCCAGACATGCATGGCGGGTGGCGATTGCGAGTCCGGCTTCTGCGTCGACGGCGTCTGTTGCGAATCGGACTGCAAGGGCGCCTGTCAGACCTGTTCGAACCCCATGAATCGCGGAAAGTGTCTCGCCGTGGCTGCAGGGGTTATGGACCCCCGCCAAGTCTGCGTGGTCCAGCCGGCGAGCTCCTGCGGGACGGATGGACGCTGCGATGGAAAAGGTGGCTGCTCGAAGTACGATTCCAAAACGGTCTGTCGTGCGCCGAAATGCGATCCGACAGGCAACGTCGAAACTCTCGAGACGACTTGTGACAACGGAGCCTGCCCAGCCGCCCGCACCCGTTCGTGCGCGCCCTATCGCGGTTGTCGTGGTACCTCCTGCAACTCCAGCTGTGCAAGCGATGGTCAATGCACTGGCGGAAATGTCTGCGGTGGTGGCTCGTGTGGCAAAGGGGACAATGGCGCTCGCTGCGGCTCGGGCGACAACTGCAAGAGCGGCAACTGCTCGCAAGGCTACTGCTGCAACGTCGAATGCAATGGTGCCTGCAAGTCGTGCGCGCTGCCCGGTCAACGGGGAACGTGCTCGAACGTACCAGCTGGCGGAGCGGACCCCAGCGGATCCTGCAAGGATGATTCATGCAGCAACGGCTGCAACGGAGCGGGTGGCTGCCGGCGAGAGGCCGTCAATACCGTCTGCGGTCCCACGACCTGCGCCGGCAACTCAGTACAGGAGCGCAGATGCTCGGCTGGGGGTAGTTGCGAGACGCGAACGACGGGGTGTCCTGGGGGCACCGTCTGCACGGTCGACACGTGCGCCGCACCCGAAAAGGGCCCCGGCGAACGATGTCTCACGACGCGAGAGTGTCGCGCGGGACTTTCGTGCGAGAACAACATCTGCTGCTCCGCCAACTGCAACGCCTGTCAGCGGTGCGCGGCGGGTGGCACCGGCTGCATCGCTGCGAACGAGGGAGGAACCTGCGGCGCGGCGCAGGTCTGTCGCTCCGGGAGCTGCACGTCAGTTTGCGATCAAGGTGAAACCCAATGCACCGTCGGCGGTGCCAGCATCTGTGTGAACACACAAACCAGCGAGGCTCATTGCGGAGGCTGCAACCGAGCCTGCGCCGGCGCCAATCGAGTTTGTGAGGCCGGTCAGTGCGTCCTTCGCTGCCCGATGGGCCTCACCACGTGCGGCAATACCTGCGTCGACGTCGCCACCAGCGTGGCGAACTGCGGCCGATGTGGCAATTCGTGTGGCGCCAACGGGCTCTGTGCCAACGGCACTTGTGGTTGCCGTATGGGCTTCACACGTTGTGACAACACGTGCGTCGACGCTGCGACCGACGAGCGAAACTGCGGCGGTTGCGGCCAGGCCTGCGCGGGCACCTGCACGGCCGGTATGTGCGTCGCCGGATGCGCGGGAACGCGATGCGGGACCGACTGCTGCCAAGGGGCGACTCCGGTCTGCTCGAACAACAAATGTTGCCCAGCAGGCCAGGTGAATTGCGGCGGCGCTTGCGTGAATCCCGCCTCCAGCGAGATGCATTGCGGTCGCTGCGGCAACACTTGTCCGGCCGGTCAGCTCTGCCTGGCCGGTGCTTGCGGGCAGCCGCCATGTCCGACGGGGCAGACCCGGTGTGACGGAGTGTGCGTGAACACGAACGTCAGCGAAGTGCACTGCGGGCGATGCGGAAACCCGTGCTCGGCGGGGCAAACGTGCACGGGCGGAATGTGCGGTCAGCCTGCGTGTCCGATGGGGCAGACCCGGTGTGACGGGGCGTGCGTGAACACGAACATCAGCGAAGCGCACTGCGGGCGATGCGGGAATGCGTGCGCGGCGGGGCAAACGTGCACGGGCGGCATGTGCGGTCAGCCCGCGTGTCCGATGGGGCAGACCCGCTGTGGCTCTGTTTGCGTGAATACGGGGAACAATGAAGCGCACTGCGGGCGCTGCGGAAATCCCTGCATGCCTGGGCAGGCGTGCGTGGGTGGCACGTGTGGGGTGCCCCCTTGCCCGGGTGGCCAAGCCCGGTGTGGCGGCGCCTGCGTAAATACCGGCAACAACGAATCCCACTGTGGCCGCTGTGACAACTCATGCGGAACGGGGCAGACGTGCGTCGGGGGCAGCTGCGGAATGGCGCCTTGTCCCCCACTCCAGACCAGGTGCGGCGATGCCTGCGTGAATCTGCGGAATAGCGAGGCGAACTGCGGACGCTGCGGGAACTCATGCACATCTCCCGCGACCTGCCAGAACGGGATGTGCGGCCTTGCCGCCTGCCCAGGCCAACAAACACGCTGTGGAACGCGTTGTGTGAATACCAACAACGACGAGGCCAACTGCGGTGGGTGTGAACGTGGCTGCATGCCGGGTCAACGATGCATGGGCGGAACCTGCATCACTCCGGGCGGCGGCATGGGCGGCATGCCCGGTGGCGGCAGCATGCCTGGTGGGGGAATGCCGGGTGGGGGTGGCGGTCCGGCGCCCGGCATGGATTTCGTCAAGTAGGCCCGAGGGAGGCGTCGACGTGGCAACATCCTGGGCCATTCTCCGAGAACGACCCATGCACCAATCTGCTCCGCACCTGATCCTCCTTGTCCTGATCGCGATGTCGCCGGCGTGTCTGAAGTTGAACGACTTCGACAACTGCCCGCAGAAACGAGATGAGGCAGGTCTCTGTTTGGCGACGGAGCGAAGCGACGCGGGCGTGGACGCTTCACCAACACAACCCCAGCCATCCCAGGACACCGCGGTCAGGGCAGATCTCGTCGAGGTCGCTGCCTCGCCGGATACCAACGGATCGTGTCCTTTGGGGCAACGGCTCTGCGGCGATAGCAAGTCATGTGTTCTCGAGGCGCAGCCTTGCTCGGGTCGATGCGGCACCGATCGCAACCTATGCAATGGAGTGTGCGTGACTCGTTCGGATGCTCTGGCCTGCGGCCCCTCATGCCAGAAGTGCCCGACCTCGCAGGGAGGTACGGCTTCGTGCGAGGACGGCAAATGTGTCCTTCGTTGCGACGGCGGACTTCGCCTTTGCGGCCAGACCTGCGTGCGTGAGGACAGCGTCGACAACTGCGGGCCCGCCTGCGTGCGTTGTGTAGTCCCGTTGGGCGGGGCGGCGGTCTGCAGAGCGGGGACATGCGCCGCCACATGTTCCGAGGGGAAGAGTTACTGCGCCGAGCGCAACGAGTGTCTTTCCGCGGGGAGCGCGTGTGGCACCTGTGTTCCAGGTTCGCCGGCATGTCCCGCGCCTGCTCCCGACGCCGGTGCTGATGTCGTGGTGGCGCCCGACCTGGGCCCACCGCGCCCGATGGTCATCCCTGAAGTGATCGTCGCCACAACAGACGAACCTCCCGTCACGCCGCCCGACATGAAGGCGGTTTGTCTCGCCAAACCGGACACTCTGGATTTCGTGCGATGTCCTCTCGTGAAGTGGGGCGGATACACGTACTGGGCACTGGCTTACCTCGACAACCGAATCGCTTTCCACATCGTCGCCTATGGCCCCACGGGTCGGGTCGCCAAGATGTTCTCTAAGGCGGGTGCTCGATACTTGTGGAAGATAACGACCGACGACACGAACCAATGGGTGACGTTTCATGGCCAGGATTCCCAGTCCGTGACGGTCACCTGGGACGAACTTCGGGTCGACCAGCGCTAATCGCGAGAGAACAACGATTCGCTGCGCCGGGCCACTCGCAGGCCTCGCCTATCCACGAGGGGATGCGTCCGCCGTATCGTTTTCTGTCAATCGTGTGATCCACCCGCCCATTCGCTTCGTATCGCGGGCAGACCGAAACGGTCGGGCGCCCGCGGGGTGGGCCGGCCACTTGGCTTGGACAAAGGAGATCACATGTTCGTCAGCAAGCGATGGATGGGACACGGATTGGGTATGGCTCTGGCTGCGTCGGCCGCGACGGTGGGCGGGGCGGCCGTGGCCGGCAAGACGCTGGTCGGCGATGCGCTGGTCGATGCTTACGTGCAGTGCTGGGGGCACTTCAACCAGCGCGAGTGGGACGCCTTCGAGGGCTGTTACACCAAGGATGCCGTCTCCCAGAGCGCGGGGCTGCCGGACGCCAAGGGTGGCAAGGCGATCGTCGAGCTGCACGCGAAGCCGTTCGCCGAGGCATTTCCAGACGGTCGTGGGCAGCAGCAGCTGACCCTGTCAGCGGGACCCCACGTCGTCAGCATCACGCTTTTTCAGGGCACGCACAAAGGTCCACTCAAGGGGCCCGCGGGCGCGATCCCTCCCACCGGTAAGAAGATTGGCTTCCTCCTGGCTCACGCGGTGCAGGCCAAGGGTGACAAGGCGGCGGGGCGGGAATGGATGATGGCCGACAACGGCACCATGTTCGCGCAGCTGGGCCTTGCACCTCACAAGGCGCGCCCCGCCATCGTCGATAGCGTGGCTACGCCGGTGACCGCGATCGCGACCGGCACCGCGACCGAGAAGAAGAACCTCGCAGCGGCCAAGAAGCTCTACGCGCTCTTCAACAAGCACGACAAGGCGATGAGCGAGCTGGCTGCTGACGACGTCATCGACGCCAACGCCGCGCTTCCCGCCGACGTGAAGGGCAAAGAGGCCGTTGTTGGTTTCGTCACGGGCTTCTGGCAGATGTCTTCGGACGTGAAGGTCACGGCTTCGAAGATCTTCGCGGCCGGCGACTACGTCGCATCCATCGGGACGTTCTCGGGCACCAACGACGGCGATCTGCCTGCCATGGGGATCAAGAAGACCGGCAAGAAGTTCAACATCCCGGTCATCGAGATCACCAAGTGGCAGGACGGCAAGCTCAAGGAGATCTGGCCGTTTTACGACGGCGCCGACTTCGCCATGCAGCTTGGCTTGATGCCGCCGCATAAATAGCGGCCGCCTTCGCCCATCGCGCGTGAATCCTCGTTCGGCGCCCGCGGCTTACCCGCCGGGCGCCGAACCGCTTTCTGGAACCGCGCCGTGCAACCGCTTGTCAGCGGCCGATGCGGATCTCGTAGAAGCTGCCGCTCGAGGTGTCGAGCGCGAAGAGCGAGTCGCCCGACCAGCCCTGCTTGCCGGGGCCGAACTCGAGCGAGGTCACATCGGGGCCGGGCACGCGGGCGACCACGACCGCCGCGCCACCTTGGGGTCCCAGCCGGCGCACGTTGCCGCCATCGGCCCCGGCGACGTAGAGGCCGCCACAACGATCGACGGCCAGCGCGGTCGGCTGAGCGATGTTGGTGGCGAGCGTCGTGTGGGCCGAGAGTTGTCCGCTGGCCCCAATGTCATAGGAATGAACGGCGCTGCGACCGGGTACGCCGACGAAGAGCTTGCGGCGGACGGGGTCCACGGCGAGACCGCCGAGGCGCAGGTTGCCGGTGTCGACGATCTTGACGTCACCAGAGGCAAGGTCGGCGAGGTGAATGTCTCCGCTCTGGCTGGTCACGAAGAAGAGCGTCTGCGAACCCGGCACCGGCGCCATCTCCAGTGGCGATCGCACCCGCAGCGTCCGTTCCGGACGACGGCCATGTGGATCTACGCGGAAGACCTCGTCGCGGTAGCTGTTGGCGATCAGCAGATCACCGTCGGGCAGCACCCTCAGCGTCGAGGAGCCGAAGT
>JANNNO010000170.1:0-7104 GCA_031398585.1 Myxococcales bacterium
CGGCGACGAAGGCTTTGCAGCAGTTGCAGACGTCGAGTTCGACCGCGAAGGCGTATTGCTGGCCGGGGCGCGGCTTTTCGAGGGGGATGAGATCTCGGTAATACTGCTGCTGCGCGGGCACGCCCGCTTCGTGGTGACGAGAGAAGCGATCGACGGCGGTCAGCGTCTGCTGCTCGCGCAGCATCGCTTCGACCAGGCTCGATGGGCGAGCCGCTTCGGTGATGGTCCGCAGCAGCGGACTTCGGATCTCGAGCGAACCAATGGGGGTGGATGACATGGAGCTGCTCAGACCGCCGGCGTGACGAGAATCTCGACGATCCCGTCCACCACGCGCACGGCGTAGGTCGGCAACGTCACGCTGGCGTCGTCGAGACAGAGGCCGGTACGCAGATCGAAGTTCTGCTTGTAGATGGGCGACGCGATCTTGGGCACGCCCTGCTTGTCGCCGACGATCCCACGGGAGAGCACGAAGGCCTTGCTGAAGGGATCGAAGTTGCTGATCGCGTAGACCTCACCGCCGGTGCCGACCCGCACCACGGCGATCTGCCGTTTGCCAACCAATGCGCAGACACCCGTGTTGGGAACAATCTCTTCGAGCGGGCAGACCCGCGTCCAGAGGGTCGTCGCCTGCGCCTCGCCTTCCCGACCGTTACCCCGGCTGGAGTCGCTCATCATGAAGTCCATCAGAGGGCCTCCTGCACCAGGGCGGCCTTTTCGTGCCAGGTGGCCGGGCGCGGCTGCCCGCGTTCCTCGACGAAGATCACACTCTTGTCGATGGCGTCACTGTTCACGAAGGGCCGGAACTGGCGCAGCTTGACCGGATCGTTGACCGCGGCCTTCCACTCGCACTCGTAAGTGTCGACGATGTGTTGCATGTCGGCTTCGAGCTCGGCGCCAAGGCCCAGTGAATCCTCGACTACCACCTGCTTGAGATACTCGATGCCGCCTTCCAGCTTGTTGAACCAGGTGGCGGTCCGTTCCAGCCGGTCAGCCGTGCGAACGTAGAACATCAGGAAGCGATCGGTGTACTTGATGACGGTCGCTTCATCGATGTCAGACGCCAGCAGCAGCGCGTGCTGCGGCTTCATCCCGCCGTTGCCGCAGACGTAGAGGTTGTAGCCCTTCTCGGTCGCGATGATGCCGAAGTCCTTGCTCTGCGCCTCGGCGCACTCGCGCGCGCAGCCGGAGACCGCGGACTTCAGCTTGTGGGGGCTGCGCAGGCCCTTGTAGCGGTTCTCCACCCGCACGGCGAGCCCGACCGAGTCCTGCACGCCGTAACGACACCAGGTCGATCCGACACAGGACTTCACAGTCCGCAGCGCCTTGCCGTACGCGTGCCCCGATTCGAACCCCGCCGCGATGAGCTCGGACCAGACCTGCGGCAGCTGATCGAGCCGCGCGCCGAAGAGGTCGACGCGCTGGCCACCGGTGATCTTGGTGTAAAGGCCATACCGCTTGGCGACGACGCCGAGAGCGATGAGCTGATCCGGCGTGATCTCACCGCCCGCCACGCGTGGCACGACCGAGTAGGTGCCATCACGCTGCACGTTTGCCATGAAGCGATCGTTGGTGTCCTGAAGCCCCACGTGCTTGCGGTCGAGGATGTGCTCGTTCCAGGTCGAAGCGAGGATCGACGCCACGGCGGGCTTGCAGATCTCGCAGCCGCGGCCCGAACCGTGGCGCTCGAGGAGGTCGTCGAAGCTCTTGATGGCGTGAACCTTGACCAGGTGGAAGAGCTCCTGGCGCGAGTACTTGAAGTGTTCGCAGACGTGGTTGACCACCGTGACGCCGGCCTTCTTGAGCTCGGCATGCAGGAGGTCTTTGAGCAGCGTGACGCAAGAGCCGCAGCCGGTGCCAGCTTTGGTGCAGGCCTTGATGTCCGAGACGACGGTGAGCTGGTCCGAGGTGATCGCCTTGCAGATGGTGCCCTTGTCGACGTTGTGGCACGAGCAGATCATCGCGCTGGCGGGCAGGGCATCGACCCCCATCCCCGGGGAGCCGCCGCTGCCCTCGCGGCCAGGCGGCATGATCAGGTCCTCGGGAAAGGGCGGCAGGGTGAGGTTGTTCTGATAGATGGAGAGCAGCTGACCGTAAGCGGTCGCGTCGCCAACCAGGATGCCGCCGAGTAGGCGCTTCTTGTCGGCCGAGAGGACGAGGCGTTTGTAGACCCCGACGACGGTGTCGGTGAGGCTGATGCTGCGGGCCCCGGCATCGAGGCCGAAAGCGTCGCCGAAGCTGGCAACGTCGACGCCCATCAACTTCAGCTTGGTCGACATGTCGGCGCCGCGGAACCGCAGCTCGCCCTGCCCGCGCAAGGTCTCGACGGCGACCTCGGCCATGCGGTAACCCGGGGCGACCAGGCCAAACGTGCGCCCATCGTAGGAGGCGCATTCGCCAATCGCGAGGATGTCGGGGTCCGAGCTCCGACATTGATCGTCGATGGCGATGCCACCGCGTTGACCGATCTCGAGTCCTGAGGCGCGGGCGAGATCGTCGCGCGCGCGGATGCCCGCCGAGAAGACGACAAGCGGCGTTTCGAGCACGCCGCCGTCAGCAAAGAGCAGCCCCTTGACCTTACCGGCGTTGCCGAGCGATGCGTCCTCACCTTCGGTCACGATCTCCTTGGTGACCTTGCCGGTGTGTACGGCCACCCCGAGCGCCTCGATGTGACCTCGCAAAATGGCGCCGCCCGGTTCGTCCACCTGGAGCGCCATCAGACGGGGCGCCAGCTCGACGACGTGGGTCTCGAGGCCGAGGTTACGAAGGGCGTTGGCCGCTTCGAGGCCGAGCAAGCCACCGCCGATCACGGCGCCGACACTGATGTCCTTGGCGAAAGCGGCGATGCCCTCGAGGTCCTCGATCGTCCGGTAGACGAAGCAGCCCTCGGCGTCCTTGCCCTTGATGGGTGGCACGAAAGGGCGGGATCCCGTCGCCAGGACCAGCTTGTCGTAGGGATACTCCCCACCTTTGCGCGTGCGAACGATCTTGGCGGCCCTGTCGATCTCGATGGCCTCCTCGCCGACCAGCACTTCGACTCCGGCGCGCGCGTAGCGGCCGGGTTCGGCCATGGCGAGATCGTCGGCGCTCTTGCCTTCGAAGAACTTCGTGAGGTTCACCCGGTCATAGGCCAGACGGGGTTCGTCGCAAAAGACAGTGACGTCCCAGGTCGGAACGACGCCGGCTGTGATGAGCGCCTCCAGCAGTCGGTGACCCACCATGCCGTTGCCGATGACGAGGAGCTTCAGACGGGAAGACATCACCGATTCGTTCTACGGGACGGTCGGTTTCGAGCCGGTAACCCAGCCGTAAAATGGGGGCTAACTGTCGGTCGTCGCTCTCATCGTCCCACCTCGTCTCTAGCGCCAAAAGGCCGGGTCCATAGGAGGTAACGCACACGAGGGATCTTCGCGACAGCCGACTTGTGAGTTCCCGGAATTGTTTCGCGCAGGTCTCGGATCCGCGTGTGTCCGCGCCTGGAATAGCGACAGGCGACGGCGTTACTCCAGGGACAAGGAGCGCGTTCTTTCCCAGCAGGAGCGGGCAATCGCGACGCGGCGGTGAGCGCCCGCGAATTGTGGATGGCAACCTCGTGCTGGGGCTTGACCCGGCCTTTCCCATGTTCCATTTTCCAAACGACCCATAGGCTCCGGTGACGTCCGGGCGACAGCGAAGCGATGGCGGGGCATACCGGGGCGGGGCGAGGCGGGGCGAGGCGGGGAATGCAGACTGCGCCGCACCGGTTGTAGGGGACGGATCGAGGGGTGAAGGTTGAAACATTCCGTACGTTTCGCGGCTCTGGGTGCGCTGACTGGTGTGGTCATGCCCCTCGGGCTGCTCGTGTACGCGCTGCTCGTGGATCGCGATATCGATCCGCTGCAGCTCTTCCTGGTCATGGTCACGGGTGGCGTGGTCGGCCTTGGCACGCTCGGCTACACGCTGGGGAAGAAGGAAGATCAGCTGGGCGCGCAGAACCTCGCGCTGCGAGCGCTGTCGGACCGGCTGGCGGCCCTTTCCACCACCGATCCTTTGACCGGCATCCCGAATCGCCGCGCGCTCGACGAGCACCTGGCTGACGAACTGGCGCGCGCGCGCCGCTACGGCACGCCTCTGGCGGTCGTGATGGTCGATCTCGATCACTTCAAACGCTTCAACGACAAATACGGCCACGCTGCGGGCGACTCGGTCCTGCGACACGTGGCCCAGACACTCGACGCGGAAAAGCGCCGGGGCGACACCGTCGCGCGCTATGGCGGCGAGGAGTTCGTCGCCATCCTCTCGCACGCCGATGCGGCGGCGGCGCAGATCTGGGCCGAGCGGGTTCGCGCCCGACTTGCCAACACGGCGGTCGAGGTGACGGACGCCGTGCTGCGGGTGACGGCGTCCTTCGGGATCGCGGCTGCCACCTCAGGTGACAAGGCACCCGCCAGCGAGGATCTGCTGGCGGCGGCCGACCGCGCGCTCTACCAGGCAAAAGCGAAGGGCCGCAACCGGGTGATGGTTGCCCCCAACGAGTCCCCGACCCCGCCTGCCGCGATTCGCGCCGGCGTCGCCAGCTGATCGAACGACCGCTGCGTCCCTGCGAAACGGGGACGGTTGTCGGTGGGTGACACTTCGCCTGACCGTCAGCCCAGCGCCCAGGCGAGCGCGGCGCGAGCGCGGGGGTTCGCGTCTGGCGCCTCGAACACGGCGCCGTGACCGGGCAAGATGCGCTGGAAGTCCCACGCGAGCACGGTCGCCACGCTTTTGCGGAGCGCCGCTCGGTCCTTGGTGATGAGGCGCCAGACCCGGCTCATCGCCAGCTTGCCCTCCGTGCCGGCCAGCTTGAGGACCAGGCGCGTGGCCAGCGGCTGAGGACCGATCATGTGAAACAGGAGGTCCGACACGATGAGCGTGCCGCTTTCGCGATGGCGGAAAGCGACCTCGTTCCATTTCGGCGCCCCCTCGAGCAGAACCTGGTCGAGCACGTCCGACCAGGGCCCGTCACCACCGTCGAGAACGCCACTCCAGCGAACATCGGGGCGCTTGGCCGCAAGTCCGATCGCGCCGTACGCACGGGCGGCGGGGAAACGATCCAGCCACGCTCCGACCGAGAGATGATGGCCGAGGCTGGGAGCCAGGATCTGCTCGACCCGCCCCAGCCGCTGGACGGCTTCGAGCAGGGCAGGCTCCGGCGCGATGGGGGAATGCACCGTGAGGCCGCCAGCAGCGTTGCGAACCACCGTCATGCGCAGGGGCATGACCACCCCGCCAGGAAAACGCATGGTCGTCTCGGCGGCGTGCAGTCCAGGCGCGATCTCGCTGAGCATAGGTAATAGTCAAGCATACTTGACCATCGATAGTCAAGCGCACTTGACTATCACGCGGCGGCGCGGTGTCATGGAAGGGCATGATGACGAATGCCTGGGCGCAGACTTTCGAGAAGACAAAGCGCGGGAGCACGGCGCAGTTGCTGTTCAAATGCGCGCGACTGCTCAACGACGAAGCTGTCGCGAGGCTGAAGCGGCAAACCGGCTCGGCCACCTTGCGAGCCGCCCACACGTCGCTGTTGCCGCATATCGATCTCGGGGGGACACGCGCCACGGTCATCGCCGCACGCCTCGGCATCAGCAAGCAGGCGGTCGGACAGCTGGTGGACGAGATGGTGGAGATGGGCGTGCTCGAGGAGGTGGACGATCCGAACGACGGCCGCGCCAAGCTGATCCGATTCACAGCCCGTGGGCAGCAGGGCCTCCTGCAGGGCCTCGCGGTCCTGCGCGAGCTCGAGGGGGAGCTGGGCGTCCGCATCGGCAAGGCGCGCATGAAGGCGCTTCACGACACGCTGGGGCGGCTGCTGGGGGCGATCTCGCAGCTGACCGCCCCGACGGTCGCTGGTGCGCCGGCGACCGCGAAGCGGGTCGCGGCGAAGCCGGCAGCAGCGCGAGGCCCAGCCCGAGGCGGTCGGGACGCACCCGCTCGAGGTAGCAAAGCGACTGTTCGCCGCCGTCCGATGTGATAGACGATCCGGCCATGAAACTCTTCCGTTTTGGGCCGATCGGACAGGAGCGCCCCGGCGTCGTGCTCGCCGACGGGACCGCCATCGACACGAGCGGGTTCGGCCACGACTACGACGAGGACTTCTTCGCCGCGGACGGCATCAATCACCTACGCAAGTGGGTCGAGAAGAACGCCGCTGGCTGCCCCAAGGTGGGGGCCGGCGAACGGCTCGGACCAATCGTGAAGCGTCCCAGCAAGATCGTCTGCGTGGGCATGAACTTCCATGGTCACGTCAAGGAGCAGGGGCAGGAGACGCCGAAGGAGCCCGTGCTGTTCATGAAGGCGACCACCGCCCTGTGTGGTCCCAACGATCCCTGCCTGCTACCTCGTGGATCCGTGAAGACCGACTGGGAGGTCGAGCTCGCCGTCGTCATCGGCAAGCGAGCCAGCTACGTGGAAAAGGCGCACGCCCTCGCCTACGTCGCGGGATACTCCGTCCATAACGACTACTCGGAACGCGAGTACCAGCTCGAGAGGGGTGGGCAGTGGGACAAGGGCAAGGGCTGCGACACGTTCGCACCTCTCGGCCCATGGCTCGTCACCGGCGACGAGGTCGATGCCAGCAAGCTCGACATGTGGCTCAAGGTCAACGGCGAGACCGTCCAGCGCGGCAACACGTCGGACCTCATCTTCGACGTGCCTACGCTGGTCAGCTACATCAGCATGTTCATGACCCTCCTGCCCGGCGACGTGATCAGCACTGGCACGCCCTCCGGCGTCGGCTGCTTCATGAAGCCCCCCCGCTTCCTCAAGACCGGCGACGTGGTCGAGCTCGGCATTGAAGGCCTGGGCAGCGCCAAGCAGACCGTGATCAGCAGCTGAGGATCGTGCGGTGGGGATCGGTCGCCGCTGTGGACCGATATCCTTTACCGCACTCTCCGAGCCGTCACAGACCGCGTAGACGGTCCTGCACGTCTTGCGCAGTCACCGCCGGCAGATCACAGCGGCCCTCGCTGCAGACGTAGACCGTCGACTGACCGTCGATGGCGATCTTGTCCCGCAACAGCGGGCTCAGGTCGGCGGGGCCGCCGCCTTCGGGCGCCCCCAGCAGCACTCGGTGGGGAATGAAGG
>JANNNO010000205.1:0-14570 GCA_031398585.1 Myxococcales bacterium
GGCCATTGCTGTCTGGCGTGCGGGAATGCGCCGATTCGTCGCGTTCGGCGGGTGACAGTCATGAGCCGTCTAGGAGCTCTGCCGCGGTATCTGCGCCTCCTGCGCGTCGAGCTCGGGATCTCCGCGTCGATGGCGATGCAATACCGCCTCGACTTCGTCTTCAAGGGGGCGATGGCTTTCTTCTGGATGGGCGTGACGCTGGTGCCCCTGCTGGTGGTCTTTTCCCAGCGCGACGAGGTGGTCGGCTGGACCTGGCCCGAGGCGCTTGTGGTGCTCGGCTGGTTCTCGTTGTTGAAGGCAATCCTCGAAGGCAGCGTGACGCCGAGCCTGAGCGCCGTGGTGGAAGGTGTCCGCACGGGCGCCCTCGACTTCGTGCTGCTCAAGCCGGCGGACGCGCAATTTCTGGTCTCGACCGCCCGCTTCGAGCCCTGGAAGGTGATCGATCTCGTGGGCGCGCTCGGGATCCTGACCTACGCGTTCGGGAAGCTGGGCCGCTGGCCGGCGCCGCGCGATCTGGCGGTGGCGGCCGTGCTGCTCGTGGTCGCCGTGCTGCTGCTCTATTCGATCTGGATCTTGATCGTGAGCGCGTCGTTCTGGGTGGTGCGGGTCGACAACCTGTCGTACTTGTTTCAATCGATCTTCGACGCCGGGCGATGGCCGATCAACGTCTTCAAGGGCGTTCTGCGTTTCGTCTTCACCGCGATTTTCCCGCTGGCCCTCATGACGACGTATCCGGCGCAGGCGCTGCTGGGAAAGCTGAACATCGGCAACGCGGGGCTGGTCTTCGTAGGTGGGGTGGCGTTTGCGGCGATCGCGCGAGCGGTCTGGAAACGGGCGATCCGCTACTACACCTCGGCCAGCTCCTGACGCCGCCAGCGGATTCGGTCCAGGTCTAAGGCCCGGCGTTCACCGCCGTCGAGATGAGCAGAAAGAGGCCCATGCCCATCCACAAGAGGCCCATCAACATGTGCCGCTTGTGACCGCCCCCGGCGGTGCGTGACCAGCCACCTTGGTCCCGGCTCGTGGGGGGCACCGGCTGATCCTCGGGATAGAGATCCGCATCGGCGGCGGCTTCCGCGTCGGCTTCGGCGTCGGCCGCCGGCTCGGGAGGCGGGGTCACTTCGGTATCAGGGCGCTGCTTCCACCCCAGGTGATAGGCCCGCAGCCCCCCGATAATCACCAGGACGGCGCCAAAGGCGTAGAAGAAGAGAGGCGGGATCGCGAGGTTCACGGCGCAGTCCTACCGCGATTTCGTCGCCCGGCAAATCCTGCCCTGCGGCGGGCCCGGGGCGGTCAAGGCGCGTCTGGGCCGACGTCCTTGGGCATGAGCGGACGATAACGAACCGCCTCGGTCGACAGCTCGTCAGCGCCGACATCGGGCTTGCTGCGCGGCTGCCCATTCATGTCTTCGGTGAGGAAGGGATAGGTGCCCTGGGCGGCGTCGACCGCTTTGCTGGCCATCGTGAGGGCCAGAACCTCGCCCTGGCGTTCGAGGCCCGCCATGCCCGCGAGATTTCCCACGACCATGGCCCCGTTCGCGGTGACTGCGGCGGTGGTGATGTTGTTGGCGAAGACGTTGGCAGAGCCCGTGAGGTTGACGCTTCCGACGAAGGTGTTGTGAACGATGATCGCGTTGCGAACCGCCGCGTGGATCGGCCCCGAACGGTTCGCGATCAAGGCCGCGCCGGTCTCGATGTAATTGTTGAAGATCTGGTGCCCGTCGTCGAACATCCGGATACCACCCTGCTTGCCGTTGCCGAAGATGAAGTTGCCCTGCACGACGTTGTTCTTGCCGGCACGAAGGGTCAGGTTGCCGCGGCTGGATCGGATGGTGTTGTGGCGGATGATGTTCGACGACGACTTGACCGAGATGATCTCGGCCTCGCCGTCGCAATTCACGAGAAGGTTGTGTTCGACAATGGTCTTGGCTGCGAAGTTGTCAGCGGCGGCGCCGCAGCAGCCGAGGCGGATGGTCTCGCGTCCGTTGCCGCCCGCGGCACTCACGTCGTGAAAGTAGTTTCGGTCGATGCGGGTGTTGGTGACCATGCCGTTGGGCTGCACCAGGTTGCCATCGCTTCCCTTGGGCCCGAACTCGCAGCGATCGATGCGAATCGCGTCGGAGGTCCCCTCGACCCGCGCCATGCCGGAGAAAAAGCGTGAACGTGTAACGCGACAGGCGACCGACGCTCCGCCGATGGTGACGCCCCCGGCGCCCGGGTAGGTGAATCCTTCGAGCACCACGTACGCCGAGTCCATCACCCGGAGCATGCCGGTGAAGCTGGCTTTCAGGCGATTGGCGGCCCGCACGACGATGGGCGCGCCGGCCGTGCCCTTCGCCGTGATGATGGGAGGTGCGTATTCGCCGTCGGCGAGCACGAGACAATCTCCCGGCATCACCGCCGCCAAGGCCGCACCCAGGGCCGCCGCATCGCTCACGTTGACCGTCCTTAGACACGGCGGCAAGGCGTCATCACCTGTCGCGATTGGCCCAACGGATCCGTCGGCGACATCGCCCGCCCCGCCGGTCCCGGCTCCCGCCCCCGACGCACCGCCAGAGGTTCCCGGCGCCCCACCGGACCCGGTCGCCATCCCGCTGCCGCCGCTGCGGCTGGCTCCCCCGCCTCCGGTGCCGTTGCTCGGTCCCGCGGCGCCCCCGTTGGTCTCTGCCGCGCCGCCGGTGCCCCCAGCGCCGCCGGTGCCCCCAGCGCCCCCAGTACGACCGACGCCGCCGCCCGTGGCCCCTGCCCCCCCAGCTCCCGCGTCGCCTCCGATCTCGACGGCGCTCACACAGGATGCCAGGAGCAACGTTGCCCCCCAGGCCCAACCGTTTCGCGCCGCAAGAGCCCGTCGTGAAACCGAGGTCATCCTTCAGTATTCTTCGAACCCATGGGATCTGTTGTTTTTTGCGCTCGCCGGGCCGCGCTGCGGGCCCGATTTTACGTCGGACTCAGCCGCCGGCGCGCTCGACGGCGCGCAGCTCGCGGATAACCGTGATCCGAATCTGGCCTGGGAACGTCATTTCGCGCGAGATGAGTGACGCGATCTCGCTCGACAGCTCGACGGCGCGCAAATCATCGACCGCAGCCTCGTTGACCATCACCCGTACCTCACGGCCCCCCTGCACGGCGTACGCCTCGGCGACGCCAGGGAACCCGCGCGAGAGGCGCTCGAGATCGGCGATCTTCGCCATGTGATTGTCTTCCTGCTGCCGCCGCGCCCCCGGCCGCGCGCCCGACATCGCATCGGAGGCGGCCACGAGGTACGCGTAGGGCGTGGAAAATGGCTCCTCGGTGTGGTGCGCGCCGATCGCGTTGGCAACGACTTCGGTCTCGCCCAGCCGCCGCGCATAGTCCGCGCCAATCACGGCATGCGAGCCGTCCATCTCGTGGGTCAAGGCTTTGCCGATGTCGTGCATGAGGGCAGCCCGCCGCGCGACCTTGCGGTCCATGCCCATCTCCTCGGCCATCATGCCGCAAAGGAAGCTGGCCTCGACCGCATGCTTCCATTGGTTCTGGGTGTAGCTGGTGCGCCAGTTGAGTCGCCCCACGAGCTTCACGATCTCGGGGTGCGCCCGGTCGATCTGCAGGACCGAGAAGGCCCGTCGTCCCAGCTCGACGACCTCGCGATCGATCTCGAGGGCGACTTCCTTCACGAGTCGCGTGACCGCAGCTTCGTTGCCGCTGCCCCGTTTCATCAAACGCGCCAGGCTTCGGCGCGCGACCTCACGGCCCACGCCATCGAGGCCCTCGAGCTTCACAGCGTCTCCGGTCTCGAGCAGCGTGAGCTTGATCCCCGCCACCCGCTCGATGACGCCGATCTCGAGCTCGCCCACAATCGCCTTGCCGTTGCGGGGCGGGGGCAAAGCAACCACCGAATGATGGCGCTCGGTGAGGTAGTGCCCCTCGAAGCGACCGACCGCGATGCCCATCAGGCGCTTGGCGCGACGGCCGACCTCGGGATCCGCTGTCATCTCGCCGGCCTGCCGTACGAGCTGCGCGCCGGCCGCCCGCGCACCCTCAATCTCGAGCTCGACCAGTCCCCGCCGCAACACCTCGGCGCCCGTTCCTGACACCTTCTCCAGCAGCCCTCGCACGCCGGCGGCCGCCTCACGCGCGGCCTTCTCGTGCTGCTTTCGTTCCGCCGCCAACGCCTCGAGCGGCGCCTCGCGGGTTCGCAAACGCTCGCGCGCCTCTGCCGTTTCGCGCCTGCGCGCTTCGAGATCGGTCGAGCGACCGACCAGCGCGGCGGTCACCCGCACTTGCCGCTCCTCTTGCACCCTCAGCTCGGCATCGGCCGCCGCTCGCAGAGCCAGCGCCTCTTCACGCGCGGAGATCTCGGCGTGTTTGATCCCGGCATCGCGTTCCAGGACGGCCTCCGCGCGCAGACGCTCGACCTCGACTTCGGCCGAGGGCCCCTGCGGCAGAGCTGCCTGTCGACGTCGCCCAACGAGAGCACCGGCCACGCCTCCGCCGAGAGCGACGATCGCCCCTAGCAGGTACGTGGCCGCGCCGGCGTCGTCCATTACCCGATGGTCAGGCCGAGGTGTTCGCGCAAGACGAAGAATTCATCCGAGATGGTCCAGAGAATGAGGTCCCGGATCTTCTCCTTGGGCTCGACGCTGCCGACCGCGACCGGCTCGCTCTGCGCCAGCCGCGCCGCCACATCGAGATCGCCCGAGACGAGATAGCCCGCCCGCGTTGCCGTGAGATCGACGGCGTTGGCCCAGCGATGCAGATCCGCCTCCGCCTTGGTCTCGAGGAACCGCTGCACCACGACCGAGAGCTGTTCCAGCAGCTGCGGCGGCACTGTCTTGCGAAGAGCGTCCACGTACTGACCAACCGCTTGCGACAGCTCCGGCTTGATGGGGACGTTCGGCTGCACCAGCTTGAGAGCCGCGAGGAAGACCACCTTCAGCTCGGCGACCGTCGGCACCACGTGCGGCCAGCGCACGAAGTGATCCGGCCGCATGAGGGTCAGCTTCTTGCCGACGATGTACGCGAGGTCCTTCTCTGGCCGCCCCTGCAAGAGGGCCGAGCCGACCACGAACGACGGGACCAGCTCGCGCTTGTCGTGCGCGTTCGCCATGTCCAGCTCGCCCGGTGATTCGGGCCGCAGGTAGAGCTCCGGCTGTGGCGTCGCCATCACCTGACCGACGTAGTGGAAGACCTTGCTGAAGAGCAGCTGGTCGGTCGCAGGATCGCGGCGGTCCTTGCGCTTGAGGCCCCAGTCCTTGTGCTCGCGCGCTTTGATCGCCGCCACCGCCCGGCTGACCGCGCCCAGCACCAGTGAGATGAAGCGATCCTCATCGGGGTGGTAGAGGTTGCGCTGCCAGAGCTCCTCGGTCATGCGCACCTTGGCGCGCGCGAAGTTCTTCGGCTTGTACTGCTCGAAGAAGCGCAACTCGTCGGGATCTGCCTTGCGCAGGAAGGCCAGCACCGACGCCACACACCAGGCGCGATCGTACTGACCAAGGTCAGCGAACAGACGGCGCAACGTCTTGAGGTGCACCGCCATGACGTTGAAGTCCTCGCTGCGCTGGATGATCGCACGGTACTCGCCGATCGCCCGCTCGAACGACTCGGGCCCCTGCATCTGGTAGAGCTCGGCCAGAATCTGCCGGCGCCCCAAGGAATCCGGCTCGAGACTGACCGCCACCTCGAAAGCCTGCGCGGCGGCGCGGAAGTCCTTGAGCCGCGACCGATAGATCTCGCCGAGCGCGTGCCACAGCGCGATCTGCGTCTGGCGCTTCTCTGGCGCCACGTCCTGCCCAAGGCGCTTGAGCATGCGCCGGTAGGCACGCTCCTGGTTCTTCCAGTCTTTTTTCGCCGTGAGGATCTTGTCGATGCGCTCGAAGGTCTTGAGGTTGTCGGGATCCTCGTCGAGCGCCTGGTTGTAAAGATCGATCGCCTCGTCAGCGGCGTGCAGCTCGTAGTTGGTGATGTTGCCGGCCGCCTCGAGGTACTTGGCGCGCAGCCGTCCCTTCTCCAACCCCGCCAGCTTGAGCAGGATCTCGACAGCCTTTTTCCACTGCTTGGTCTCGGTGAAGAGATCGAGCACGTCGTGCAGCAGCTTGTGATCCCCCGGCTTGAGCTCGAGCGCCTCGAGATAGGCCGCGATCGCCTTCTGCGGGTTCTGTAGCTTGTTGCGGTAGGTGTCGATGATCTGCTGCTGGATCTCGAGCTTGCGCCCCAGATCCTCGGTGTGCGTGAGCAGAGCTCGCCGCTGCCGGATGACCGCTTCCCAGTCGCTCGCCTGCGCGTAGATGTCCACCAGCGCCTCGAGCGTCGGCCGGTGACCCGGCTGAATCTCGAGCGCCTTTTCGAACATGTTGATCGCCTTGGCGCGCTCACCGGTGCGGATCTTGATCTGCCCGATGCGGTGGAAGATCTCGACGATGTCGCTGTCTTTTTGCGCATCCCGGTGGTGAACCAGGATCGTCTGGTAGAGCTTGAAGGCGTCGTCCCACGCCTCGCGCCGATAAAGCAACGACGCCCGATCCAGCAAGGTCGGCAGGTGCGTCGGATCGAAGTCGTAGGCCTGCTTGTAGTGTTTGAGCGCCTTGTCGCCGTCAGCCAGCTGGTCCGCGGCCTTCGCCAGCCGGTAGTGCATGACCGCCAGCTCGCCCTTGGGCCGACGCTCGGACTTGCGCACCAGCATCTCGAGCACCGGCAACAGACGCGTCCACTCGCGCCGCTTGAAGTAGATCTCGGACAACGGCTCGGCGGCGTCGGTGTGCTCGGGGTCGAGCGTCATGGTCTTGGCGTAGAGCTCCGCCGCCTGCTCCTCGTTCCCGAGCTCCTTCTGATAGATGCGGCCCGCGTCCGCCAGAAGCCTGGTCCGTTCCAGCACGTTGCTGGTGTGGCTCTCGGCCCGCACCATCAACTGCGCCGCCTTCAGCGAGTCACCGCGTCGCTTGTACAGCTGCAGCAGCGCCAGCATGGTGGGCACGTGCGCCGGATCGACCGACAGCGCTTCGATGAAGCGCTCCTCGGCGATGTCGGGCATGCGCATGTGCGTGTCGAAGATCTTGCCGAGCCGGAAGTTGAGGTCGACCTTCTCCTTGTCGGCCACCAGCGGCAGAAGGCGCCTCATGGCGTCCTCTGCTTTTTCCCACTGCTCGGTCTCTTCGTAGAGCCGCGCAAGGCCCCGCAGGGCATCGTCGTGCGAGGGCTCGAACGACAGGACGTCGTTGTAAGCCTCGATCGCGCGATCCGGATCTTTGAGCTCCTCTTCGTAGACCCGACCCATGCGCACGTAGAGGTCGGTGCGCAGATCCGGGTCGTCGGTGACGAGGATGTGGTTGCGATAGTTGTCGGCCAGCGCGTCCCAGCGGCGCTCCGCTCGGTAGAGCCGCTCGAGATCGCGGTAGGCCGACTTGTTGCGCGCATCGATCAGCAGAATCTTCTGCAGCGAATCGATCGCCCGGTCGGTCTTGCCGAACTGCTGCTCCCAGACCTCGGCCATGCGGGTGTAGAGCGCGACCCTCTCGTCTTCTTCGCCGGTGACCTCGAGCTCGTGCTCGAGCACGTCGAGGTAGGCCTCCATCTTGCCGGTCTTCTCGTAGAGCCGCTCGAGCGCCTTCAACGCCAGCAGGTTCTGCGAATCGACGGTGAGGACCTCTTTAAAGGCTTCCACCGCTTTGTCGTTGTCGCCGAGTCGCTCCTCCCAGAGCTCGCCGACCTGCAGGCGCAGCTTGACCGCCAGCTCGCCGTCGTCGACCGTGTGGGACTTGCGCGAGAGCACCTCGACCAGGCGATCCCAAGCCTGGGTGCGGCGGTAGAGCCGTTCAAGGGCGTCGATCGCGGCCATGCACCGCTCGTCGACGTCCAACGCCTGCTGGTAAGCGAGCATCGCCTGCGCGGTGTTCCCGAGCTGCGACTCCTGCGTCTCGGCCAGCGCCAGCAGGAGCTCGACCTTGCGCGACGGCTCGAGCTCGGTCTCGGCGTGTTTGGCCAGGATCAACGCGAGATCCTGCCAGGAAGAGGTCTTCCGATAGAACTCCTCGAGCGCGACCATCGCGCCTTCGTGAGTCGGATCCAGCTGCAGCGCCTGGTTGGCCGAAGCGATGCCGTAGTCGGTGCGGCTGACCGCCGAGTCGTACCAACGCGCGATCTTGACCCAGAGGTCCGCGGCCTGTCGCGGGTCCGGAATCCCCTGCACCACCTGGGTGTAGTCGGAGAGCAGCTCGTTCCACTTGCCCGCCGCCGTCGCCAGCCGCTCGAGCTCGAGGGCGACGTGGTCGTTCGAGTAGTCCTCGCGGAAAGCCGCCTGCAGCGTCACGAAGGCGCTGTCCCTGTCGCCGAGCTCGTTCTCGTAGATCTCCGCGATCTGAACCAGAAGACCAATGCGTTCCTTGGTATCCGCAACGAACTCGGTGCGCGACAGCAGCAGCTCGATCAGCTTGAGCCAGCTCTTGCGCTGGCGATAGATCTGCTCGACCTCGTTCGAGGCCGACGTGTTGCCCGGATCAATCGCGAGGATTCGTTCGTAGACCTCGGCCGCCGAACCGGAATCACCGATCTTGTCGACCCAGATGTTGGCGACCTGCATGAGGACGTCGATCTGGTCCTCCGGCGTGGCCAACGCCTTGACCCGTCGCTCGAGCACGTCGACGCACTCTTCCCAGCGCGCCTCTTGCGTGTAGAGAGTCTCGAGTGCGGCAAGCGCCCGGAAGTCGACAGGATCGATGTCGAGCACCCGCCGCCAGGCGTTGATCGCACGATCGGTGCGCAAAAGGGTCGCACCTTCGAGCTCACCGAGCTGCGAGTAGAGCTCCTTGGCCTCCTCCTCGCCCAGCACCTCGGCGCCGAGATCGATCAGGCGCTGCAGGGTTTCCGACAGCTCCTCCCAGGCGCCCGCAGTGCGATAGTTGTCGGCCAGCGCACGCAGCGCTTCGACGTCGTTGGGATCAATCGCCAGTGCCTGCTGCCACGCTTCGAGGGCGTTTCGCTCACGCTGAAGCTTGTCCCCCCAGATGCGTCCCAGCCGCTTGAAGAGCGGAATCCGATCGTGCGCCTCGGGCGTCGATCGAATCTGATTGTCGAGCACCTCGGTCAGCTCGCGCCATTCGCCCGCCTGCTCGTGCAGATCGGCCAGCGCGCCGAGGGCCCGCGGGTCCGACCCACGAAGGTCGAGAACCTTGCGCCACAGGCTCACGGCCTTGTCGCGATCGTCGAAGTATTCCGACGTGATCCGCGCCATGCGCGCGTAGCAGTCGGCCATCGTCTCGTCGCCCGGCGCGACATCAAGCAGGCGCTCGTAGACGTTGTAGAGGTCCTCCCAGCGCTCGGAGCGGAAGTAGAGCTTCTCGAGCGCCTGCAACGCCTCGGTGTTGCGGCTGTCGTTGTCGAGCACCGCCTGGTAGCTCGCGACGGCACCCGCGGGATCCTCGAGCACGTCGGCCAGCACCCGCCCCAAGCGCAGGTTGAGAGCGGTCAGCTCGCGCCCGTCGTCGGTCACGCGGATGCGCCGGCGCAGCACCTCGGCCAGCTGATCGAACGTGCCCTGGCGATCGTAGATCCGATCGAGGAAGGCCAACGCCGCTGCGTCGTCCGGCTGCTCGCTGAGGACCTGGTTGAGAACCTCTTCGGCGCGGCCGAGATCGGCAAGGTCGACCTCGAACACCGAGGCCAGGCGCAAGAAGACGTCGCGCCGCAAAGACAGGTCCGTCGAGCGCTGTGCGGCCTCGATCATGGTGCCGACGTAGCCGTCCCACTGGTGGGTGATGCGCGCGAGCCGAAGCGTCTCGTCCTGCGCCTCGTCCGAGCCCGGGCTCTCGAGCAAGGCCCGCGCCCACCACTCGAAGGCCTGCACCTGGTCGAAAAGTCGGTTCTCGGCGATGTCGGCAAGCCGCCGCAACAGGTTCTGCCGCTCTTCCGGATCGCTGCTTCGCTGCAGCTCCAGCTTGTAGACGACGACCAGCTTGTCCCACTCTTCACCGAGGCGATAGAGCGGCTCGAGTACCCGTGCGACCTCGGCCTGCAGCGGCCCTTGGTTCATGAGGCGTTCGAGCGCTGCGCGCGTCTCGGTGTGGTTCGGATTCGCGCTGAGGATGTCCTGATAGGCCTCGACAGCCTTCGACAGATCGCCGATCGCCAGCTCCTGCAGCTGCGCGAGGCGGAAGTTGAGCGAGGTGATCTCCTGATCGGTGTTGGCCAGACGCACCTGCGCGCGCAGCACCTCGGCCAGCTCCGGCCAGCGCTCGGCCACGGTGTACAGGCGATCGAGGGCGAGCAGCCCTTCGGTCCGGTCGGGCTCGATCTCGACCACGCGGCGGTAGCTGCTGATGGCGTTTTCGCGATCCCGCAGCTCGTCCTCGTGGATGCGTGCCACTCGCAACAACGTCGCCACCTGCAGCGGGCTGTCGTGAATGTTGGCGAGCTCGGCCTCGTAGACCGCGGCCAGCTCGGGCCACTTCACCGCGGCGTCAGCCAGGTGATCGAGGTGCGAGATCACGTCGGCGTTGGTCGGATCCAGCCGGTAGGCGCGCGTGTACGCGTCGAATGCGTGCTCGACGTCGACGCGGCGGCGCTCGTGGATGTCGGCGATGCGGGTCAAAAGCTCGACCTTGCGAGGCACGTCCTCGCTGTGAGTCGCCATGACCTCGTAGACGGCGACGACTCGGTCCCAATCGCCCGTGGTCTCGTAGACCGGCTCGAGTACCTGAGCCGCCAGCAAGGGCTCGTCGCCCTTCATCATGCCTTCGAGCGCAGCCAGCGTCGGCTCGTGGCTGGGCTCGAGCCCCAGCACCTGCCGATACGCCTCCGCCGCGCGGCCCGGATCCTTCAGCTTGGTCCGCCAGAGCTCGCCAATGCGGAACTTCAGCGACACGATCTCGGAAGCCGAGCCGCCGAGCTCGACCTGCCGCTCGAGCACCGAGAGCAGGTCGAACCACCGCTCGGTCTGCGCGTAGAGGCGGTCCAGCGCCTGCACCGCCTCGAGGTCGTCGGCGTCGATGTCGAGAATCGCGCTATAGGTTTCGATCGCCTTTTCCGGCTGACCGAGCTCGCGGTCGTAGACCTGCCCGAGCACATAGAGCTGCTGCTTCTTCTCTCCGGGGTCGGACGCGAGGTCAGCCTTGCGCTGGTAGATGTCCTTGAGATCTTCCCAGCGCGACAGGCGGATGAAGAGCCGCTCGAGGTTGTTGAGCGCGTCGGTGTCGCTCTCGTCGATCGCCAGCAGCTGCTGGTAGACGGCGATGGCACGGTCGGGTCCCTCGAGTACCTCTTCGTGAACCTTGGCCGCTTTGAGCGCGAGCTGCTTCTTCTCGTCGACGCTCTCGACGAGAGCAATCTTGCGTTCCAGCAGGCCCACTAGGCGCTGATAGTCGTTGGTGCGGCCGTAGATCCGCTCGAGCGCGTTGGCCGCCTCGAGATCGCCGCCACCGAGATCGAGCGCCGCCAGGTAGGCACGCGCCGCCCGCTCGTCGTCACCGAGCGCGCCCTCTGCCAGGGTCGCGACCTTGTGATGAATCGCCCGTCGGACGTCGTCGTTGTCGAGTGCGACCGCGATCTTTTCGTAGCGTCCAACGAGATCGTCGTACTTGCCCAGCACCCGGGCGAGCCGTTCGATCCGCTGCTGCGTAACCGAATCGAGCGGATCCTCGGCCAGCGCGCGCCCGAGCGCCTCGTAGGCGTGGGTGGGATCGTCGATGCCGTCTTCGTGAGCGGTGGCGATCTCCTGCAGCAGCTCGATACGCCGCTCGCGCTCCTGGGTGTGGCGCGCTTCGATCTCGAGCACCCGCACAAGGTTCGGGAAATCGTTGCGGCTGCGATAGACCGGCTCGAGCATCGTCGCGACCTCGAGCTCCTGGTCCGCAAACGGCAACAGGCGTTCGAGCGCTTCGATGGTGTCGAGGTGGGCGGGGTTGATGTCGAGCAGGCGGCGGTAGGTCTCGACCGCACCCGGCCGATCCTCGAGCCGTTCCTGGCGTAGCCGTCCCAGGCGCCCCAGCAACATGACGACGAGATCGCCGTCCTCGGTCAGCTCGAGCTGCGTCTGCAGGTTGTCCGCGAGCTCGAGGTCCATGCCCCTTTGCTGATACAGCCGCTCGAGCGAGCGCAATGCGGTCATGCTGCCGGCGTTGTCGCCGAGGACTTCTTTCCAGGCCGTAATCGCCTCTTCCGGGTTGCCAATGGCCTCTTCCCAGAGGGTTGCGATCTGCACGTGGATCGATTCGCGCTCGGCGGGATCGCTGCTGAGATCCGCCTTTTTGCGCAACACCTCGACCAGATCCGGCCAGCGTTCGGTCCGTGTGTAGAGGCGCTCGAGTGCCTGCAGCGCCGCCGAATCCTGCGGGCCGATCTCTTGCGCGCGCTGAAAGAACTCGACGGCTTTTTCGGAGTTGCCGAGCTTCTCGTCGTAACCGACCGCAACCACCAGCAGCAGCTCGCGTTCGAGGTTGCCGTCGAGCTTGCGGCCTGGCGCCGTGATCGCGCCGGAATAGAGATCGACGAGCACGTCCCACTTGCCGAGGTTGTCGGCGAGATCTTCCAGCGCCGCTCGCGCCTCCTCGGAACCCGGATTGGCCTCGAACGCGGCCGAATAGGCCGCGAACGACTCCTCGGCGTGCCCCATCGCCGATTCGAGCGCGCCGATGCGCAGCTGCAGCGGCAACTGGCTGTCGGCGTCCTTGGCCCCTTCGAGGCGGATCCGCAGCACCTGCACCAGCCGCGCGAGATCCTCGCTCTTTTCGTAGATCGGCAGCAGCGCATCGACCGCGACGTTGCGCAGCTTCTTGTCGCCGAGAACACCCTCGAGCGCTTCACGAGCGCCGGCGTGGTTGGGGTCGAGCCCCAGCGCGTCCCGGAACGCCTCGACACCGGCCTTGCGCTCGTTGAGCTCGTTGACCTGCACCTCACCTAGCCGGTACGTCGCCTCGGCACGCTCGACGGGGTCCTTGACCACCTCGAGCTCGAGCTTCAGCGAGTCGACGAGGGGCCCCCACTGCTTGGTCGCGCGATAAAGACGCGACTGCGCCCGCACCGCCTGCGGATCGCTCGGGGCCTCTTCCAGGATCGCGCGATAGAGGGCGATCGCCTTGTCTGGATCGCGGATCTCGTCCTCGTAGAGGCCCGCCAACTGCAGCCGCACCTGCCGCCGCGCCGCCGGCGTGTTCGCCAGCGCCAGCTTCTTGTCGTAGATCGCCAGCAACTCGGCGTGCTGCCCCGTCGCCACGTAGAGCCGCTCGAGCGCGAGCACGGCCTCTTCGTTGCTCCCGTCGAGCTCGAGGATGCTGCGGTTCCGCTCGATCGCGGCTTCCGGATTGGCCAGCTCGCGCTCGTAGGCGCGCGCCAGGGTGGTGAGGAGCGGCAGCGCCGCGGCCCCCGGCAACTTCGGCAGGGCCAGCTCGTACGCCGAGACCATGTCCTGTGCCGCACCCGCCTCGGGCGCCAGTCGTTCGACCAGTGCCCGCGCCCAAACGCCTTCCGGGTCTTCCGAAAACGCCTGCAGGCCGACCAGCACGGCGGCCGCTTTGTCGCCGACTGCGATCTCTTGCAGCTCGGCCAAACGCTGCATCTGCGCCTGCCGCGACGCCGGGTCCTGCGTATGTTTGAGCTCGACCTCGAGCACGCGCGCCAGGCGCGCCTGATCCTTGCCACGTTCGTAGATCGGCGCGAGCGCGCGGGCCGCGGCGAGATCGGTCTTGTCGATCTCGAGCGCACGTTCGAAGGCCTTTTGCGCCTTGTCCGCCTTGTTGAGCCGGTCGCGGTAAAGCTGGCCGATCTTGTTCTGCAGGCCGACCTGCGCACGATCGTCCTCGGCCTCTGCCTGGCGCTCGAGCACGCGGATGAACTCGTCCCACTTGCCTTGCGCCGAATAGAACTGCTCGAGCGCGTCCCAATCCTTCTGGGCGATGTAGATCTTGCGGAGCGCATCGGCAGCCCGTCGGTTGTCGGGCTCGGCCTCGAGCAGCGACTTCCAGGCGACGACGGCCTTTTCCGGCTGCTGCAGCTTCTCCGTGTAGAGCAGGGCCTGCTTGAGCAGCGCCGCGCCCCTGCGCCCCGAAGGGAGCATCGCGGTCTGCTTTTCCAGCACCGCGCCGAGCTCGGCCCAGGCTTTCTCGCGCTCGTAGAGCTTCTCGAGCTCGGCGAGGGCATCCTCGTCGTCGTCCTTCTCGGCCAGGACCTCGCGCCACAGCTCGATCGAAACGGCCGGCTTCTTGAGCTTCTCCGAAGCGAGGCGAGCGACCTCGATCTTCTTGAGGCGGCGCGCCTCCGGATCGGTCATGCGCGAGGTCTCGCCGCGCGCGAGCGCCACGAGCTTGTCCCAATCGCGGCGCTTCTCATACATCTGGCGCAAGAACGCCAGCGCCTGATCGTTGTCGGGCTGAAGTTCCAGCGCCGCCTCGAACGCCTTGATCGCCTCGGCCTGGTTGGAGAACTTCTCGAGGTAGAGATTGGCGACGCGCAGGTGCAAAGAGACCTTGTCGCCGGGATCGCTGACCACGCCGGCCTTCTTGCGCAGGATCGCGATGAGCTCGGGCCAGCGGTTCATCGCCTCGTACTGCGACGACAGGGCGTCGACCGCATCGAGGTTGTCGGGCTGGATGGTGAGGATCTGGTTGAAGG
>JANNNO010000208.1:0-10391 GCA_031398585.1 Myxococcales bacterium
GACAGCCCACGCACTTGGCATTGATGATCGGCGCAACGTCGCGCCAGTAGGTAAGCTCGGTCTGTGCGGGACTGGAGTCGTCACCGCAGGCACCGACGAAGAAGATCCCGAACGACAGCAAGCTCAGCCGGACCGCAGACAATCTCATGCTGCACGGGCTCAGCAGCGATCGTGCCAGGTGCGCGAGCCGCGCAAGGCCGCGCAGCAGACCGGGCAAAGTGGCGGATTTCCTCACCTGCGGGGCGCAGGCGCTCTGCCGAGCGTGCCAGATCGACAGCGCTTCGCCGCCGTTCGGCAGACAACTGTCCGCGGACAAGCGAACAGGTGTCCGCGCTCGCTCGAACTGAACCCGAGAGCCACGCCAAGTGAACCGCTTCATGCCAGCAAAACACCGCGCCCGGGAAAAACGGTCACCGGTCCGCGCGAAAGTTCGCCCGGGTCGTCAAAGGGCCCGAATCCTAGCTGAGGTGAAGACCGCGCCGCCGGGCCGGCCTTGAACGGTCCCGAAAAAAGACTCGCTTTTCGCCAACGCTTCGGGCGCGAGCGGCATGACAGAGGGTGAAACGAGACGATGAACGCGGCGGTCGTGGTGAGCGCGCTCGAGGTGAGCGCCCCCGGATCGTGCGCCGGCACCGTCATGCCTGGAGGACATCCATGTTCCGCATTGCGTTCCGCACTCTGTTCACCACATCGGCCCTGGCTGGTCTCACCCTCGTGGGTGCTTGCGCAGGTCCGTCGGGCGCTACGTCCGCCCCGCCCCTGCGCATGATGACGGGGCACCTCGACCTCGTCGGCTCCAAGTGGAAGCTCCCCATGAGCGATTCTGGTCTCGACGGCCGAACCATCGAGTTCCGGATGGGCGAGAACCACACCTATCACGGCGTCCTCACCAACGTCGGCCGCCAGCTCGACAAGAAGGTCGGCGCTTACGTCGGATTCGTCCTGATGGAGCTGGTCCCGACCACGGATCCGACTTCGTTTCAGGGTCTCGGCCGCACTCCCGGAAGCGACAACGAAGAGATCACCTGCTCGGTCACCGCGGATGGCGGTCGGATGAAGTGCAACATCGAGAGCACGCCCTGGGAGCGGATCTGAGTCAGCGGGTCCGCTGCGCGACCGCCGGATTCAGCGTGACGAGGCTGCGATAGATCCCGGTCTTGCCCAACTGTCCCACCAGCCAGGGCACATCGGGCCCGTCAATCGGCGAGGAGTAGTTGTAAATTGCAACCGTTCCGCTGGAACCGGCGGCGACCGCAGGAAAGCAGGTATCACCACGTGACGGCAGGTCCGCCTGCCAGGTGACCGCTAGCTTCTCGGCGTCGACCCGCCAGAGCGCGCAGCGCTTGGGATAGCGCCAGTAGTCGAGCTGGTAGACCGCGGTCTCGATGCTGTCGGGCAGCCCGCGAAATCCGAGATCGTAGTCGCCGGTCGCCGAGAGGTGCCGGCGCGCGACCAGGAAGACATCGTTGCCATCCTTGAACAGAAGCGGCGAATCGAACTTGCGGCGATCCTGGACGCAGGTCCAACGCCCGGGAGCCGTCGGCTCGCCCCGGCAGATCTTCGAGCCCCAGCCCGCGCCGTCGCCAGCCTCGTTGCGGATGACCGCCACCACGCCGCCGCCCGCCAAGGGAACGAAGTCCGCCTCCGAGCCGCCGCCTTTGAGGACAGCCGCGTGCTCGCCCGCCGGTCGCCAGTCCCAGCCGTCGTCGCTGGTCAGCCAGTGAATCTCGATCGGCACACCATCACGCGTGTAGATGTGGCGACCGTCGCCGTAGCTCACCATGTACGGCTTGCCGTCGACCGTGCGCGTGCGCCAGGGAATGAACCCGGGGCGATAGACCGGCCGCGGGTCCCCCCAGCGTCCGTCGGCGTCCCTCCGCACGCCCATCATGTGCGACGGCTCGAACGCGAACATGTTGGATCCGAGGACCGCAAAGTAGACGAAGAGCTGGTCACCGAACGACAGCAGACGCGGCTCGCGGATGTCTGAGCCGATCGAGACGTGCGTCTCGTAGCGCCACTGTTGCTCGTCGTCGCTGCTGACCACGAACAAGGTCGTGTCGGGTGAGGCGAAGTGGTTGGGTGCGGTCCGGAACGCGAGATAGACGCGTTCTTTGTGCCTGACGACGTCGAGGTTGTTGTTCGCATCCTGCACCGCCACGCCGGCCGTGAGGGCCAAGACCGGCGAGACCGCATCGGTCTTCTCCACCACGGGCGGGGCGAGCGGCGCCTCGATCGGTCCGGGTGATTCGGTTCGAGAGACGAACAGGAACAAGAGCAGAGCGAGGAGAACTTTGCGGGGCTTCGACGTCACAGCCTTGGGCACATCGGAACTTGCCCGTGTGACTTGATCGAAAACCCGTCACCCGAATGTGACAAGTGCACGGAGGCACTTGCGCACCTCGAGCGAATCAGACGCGCACGCCAGGAACCTCGGCGTTGATCTCGCCGAGAGCTGCGACGCTGGCCCCACCCACACCGCGCATGGCAGAAAGCGTGACCGCAGCGGGATGTTGTCCCGTCGCTACGATGTGATTGCCGAGCTGCATGCCGCAGCCCCTGCCACCGATGACCAGCGCGATCATGCCTTCGCTGGTGTGGGGCGGGCGCTCACCGACGATCGAAGTCCCTTGCAGCTGCGTGTTACCAAAGCCGGCCTCGAAGGCGAGCACGATGACCGTGTTGTCGAGCATGTTGCCGGTGGCGTCCGGCGTGTCCTTCAGCTTCTTGGCCAGCGCGGCCAGGTGCTTGACGTGCCAGCGGATGCACTCGGCGACCGACAGATTGTTGCCCTGCCCGTGCGTCGCCTCGTGCAAGGGCGGCGGCTTCAAGGGCGAGCCATCCCAGTTGCGGTAGGTGATGCCAAGAGAAGTCGGCAACACGATGCCCGACATGCTGGAGGTCAGCTCGAGCGAGACGACGCGCGACAGATCGCACGCGAACGCCATGTGAATGAGATCGACGAAGTTGGCAGCCCGCTGATCTTCACCCGCGTAGCCGGCCGCTGCGCTGGGATCGACGCCGGGCCGAACCGGCAAGTTGCACGCGCCCCTGACCGCAGGTGGCATCACCGGCCCAAGGCCCGTCGAAATGCGCTGCTCGAGCGTGTTCACGTTCGCGATGTGTTGATCGAGGCGCTGCTTGTCCGCGGCGCCAAGCTTCGGCGCGAGCTTGCTGTAAGCGCGCTGCACCCGGGCGAGCACGTCCTTGCGTCGCACCTGCTCGGGATCAGGCGCGGTCGGCATGCCACCGCCACCGGCGGCGGGCGGGGTGAAGCCGGTGAAGAGACGGTCGTAGGCGACGCGCGGGGAGATCACGGGATCGTTGCGTGTGGTGGGCGGATCGTAGCGGGGATCCTTTACCGGGCGCGGCTGGAACGAGATGTAATCGAGCGTGTAGCCGGGGGTGTGCTCCGCGGCCTGAACGCAATAGACCAGCGACGGAATGCGGGTCGCCGCCCCGATCTTCTGCGCCATCACCCAGTCACACGACGGCCCCAGCGCGTAGCGCGAGAAGTTGTCGTTGAAGGCCGAGACGCCCGAGACGATCGGTCCCATCGTCTCGTAGTGAAAGCCCGCGGTGCCGTAGCGGCGGCCGTTGTTGGAACCGGTGCGGGGGATGCGCAGGTTCGAAACCACCGTGGCGTCGTTCTTGAGGCCCAGCATCTCGAGCGGTTCGAGTCCGACCTTCAATGCGGCGGCCATCGGGCCTGGCGCATCGGGAATGACGAACTGCTTGGGCTTGCCGGTCGCGCGATCGACGTCCTCGCCACACGGCGGGATGCCACAGTAGGCAAAGACGAAGCGCTTGGGCGCTGACGAGACCTGCGCGTAAGTCTGTCGTTCGAACATCGCCTCGAGCAGAGGCAACGAAATCGCAGTGCCGCCCGCTCCTTTGAGCAGTGCGCGCCGGCTGAGTGAGAAGTCGCGGGCCATGTCTTCACTCCTCGCGGTGACGGAAGTTCTCGTGGGTCACGTACGCGAGCACCATCGCGGCGAACGCATTGTTGTTCTTCTTCATCTCGCCGCCAAGCCATTGCGCGCGGCGCACGTCGACGGCATCGAGCTTGCGACCGGCCGCGAAGCGGATGAAGTGCTCGCCCACACACGGGTTGAGCTGGGGCGAATTCGCGATCAACGTCGCAAGCTCCTTGGCGCCGGTAAAGGGCGTGTCGGCGTCGAGCGAGCCCTTGCCGTCGATGAGGCAAGCCGGGCGATCCTTGTCATGGGTCCGGTAGCGGCCAAGCTCGTCGAAGTTCTCGAGGCCAAAGCCGATCGGATCCATCAGCGCATGGCAGCCGGCGCATTCGGCGTGCTCGCGGTGCTGACGGTAGCGTTCGGTCTTGCACGCGTCGGGCGTCTTGGCCTCCGGCGGCAGGTCGACGTCGACGTTGGCTTCGGCCGGCGGCGGGGGGACCACCTGGCAGAGCATCCTTTCGCGCACGAACTTGCCCCGACGAGTCGGGCTGGTGTCGGTGAACTTGGCGCCCGCTGCGGCGAAGAGGCCGTGTGACAGGATGCCTCGACGAGGGGCGGCTGCGTAGCTGACCCATTCGAAAGCCGCGCCGGTCATCGGGATGCCGTAGTGCACGGCCAGCTCCGGATCGATCCGCGTGTCGTCGGCCAGGAACAGCGATCGGAAGTCGCGCCCCGCCTCGGTCGCGCGGTCGACCAGCGCGTCGCTCTCGGTGCGCATCTTCTTCTGGACAGGCAGCTGGTTGAGGTTGGCGTAGCCGAGCCAGAAGGCGTGGAAACGACGGATCTGCTCCTTGCCTTCCTCGGCGGCCAGCAGTCGTTTGGCCTCGGCGAGCGCGCCTTCGGGCGTCGCCAGCATGCCGTCTTCGGCCGCCTTGAGCAGGCGGTCATCGGGCGTCATGCCTTGCAACAGGAACGACATGCGGCTGGCGACCTCGAAGGACGTGAGGCGGATCTTGGGGCCGACCTTGCCCATGCCGGGTTCGACCCGGTAGATGAACTCGGGGTGTTGCAGGAAGACCCGCATCGCCATGCGAAGCGCGTCGGCGAAGGTGCCGGGTGCTTTGGCGTGATCGAAGAGATCCGCCATGCCCGCGATCTCGTCTTGCGCCAGCGGGCGACGCAGGACGCGCTTGCCGAAGGTCTGCAGGAACGACGAGAAGCAGTTTGCGTCGGGCGTGGTGGCCGCACAGGGCGCGACCGCCGCGATCCGCGCGGGCGCCGCCGTCGACCAGATCGCGAGATCGCGGGAGATCGCCTCCGTCGCTTCGACCAGAGCCATCGACGGCGACTGCTCGAGCACGTCGTTGTCGAAGGGCGTGAGCGTATCTTCGGGCAGCATCGTCACGTCGATCGGCGCCTCGGGCCCGAGCAGGCGACGAACCGAACGCGAGAACTCCTGCCGCGTGAGCCGGCGGGCACCCACCGTGCGCAACGGCGGCCCCGGCACAGGATCGTTGCCGGGCGGAACCTCGGTCATGCTGCCGCCCATGTTGCCGGCGCCGCTGACGCTGCCAACACCGGGCGCGCTACCGGCACCGGGCACGCCGCCGGAGCCACCGAGGCCCGAAGGTGTGAGTGAGCCTGCGGCGCCCGCGGGACCGGGCACCATCGTGCCGTCGATGTCTCCCAGGTCGCCGAGGATCTGGCCCTGGCAACCAGCTGTGCCCCAGAGCAGCGCGCTCGCTACGAAAGCGACGCGCGGGGGGCACGAGCGACTCAAGAATGTCCGAGTTTGCCTTGGGTTTTTTCGCATCGTCTCGCTTCTCGTCGACACACGCGAAGACGCGCGCACCGTCTCTCTGCATCGGGGTGAACGGGGGGATCTTGAAAAAATCCCGGGCAAAACCGGCGACACAGGCTACCTGTTCGCACCCACCGGTCCCGCCAACGCGGTGTCGTTGCTGCACGGATCGCAAACACCGGCGTGCCGATGCTCACGAACGCGATGTATGTCTTGCGTGCGCGTCACGCGAGGTAGACTCCGCATGGCTCATGCGTCAGTGCCTCATGCCCCTCGCGGTTGTCATTACGATCGTGGCAAAGATCGGTTTCTCGCTGGCCCAGCAGGCGCCGGCGGTGGCACATGGCGAGGCGGCTGCGCCCGGCACCCACACGGCCCGACCGATCGCGGAGTCGTCGATCGGGGAGCCGAGCGTCCACCCGGGCGCGAACGATCAGTACTTCGAACGAGATCTATCGGTCTGGCAGGCTCGTTTCGAACGAGCGGGACGCGAGATCTACGATCACCGCAACGCGATCCTCGATCACATGCAGCTTACGCCCGGCATGCGTGTCGCCGACGTGGGTGCGGGCACGGGGCTCTTTACCTTCGCGATGAGTGGCAAGGTTGGCAGCACCGGTCGCGTCTATGCGGTCGACATCGTGCCGCGTTTTCTCCGGCACCTCGAACGCGAGAAGCGCAGACGCAAAGCCGATAACGTCGTCGTCGTCAAAGGCCAGCCGCGGACCACCACGCTGGCCAAGGACAGCATCGACCTCGCGTTTCTCTGCGACACCTATCACCACTTCGAGCATCCGCGCAGCATGAACCGATCGCTTTACCAAGCGCTCGCTCCGGGCGGTGTGCTGCTGTTGATCGACTTTCACCGCATCGCCGGCAAGACTCCCAGGGAGCTGCTCGATCACGTGCGCGCCGGCCAGGAGACCGTGGTGGCCGAGCTCGTCACAGCAGGCTTCGAGGTGATCGATGATCCTTCGGCCAAGCCGCCTCCCCTGGTCGACAACTACGTCGTCAGGCTGCGAAAACCGCTCGGAACGCCGCGGCGCTGACCTGTTTTTTGAACGATTCGAGCCCGCTCGGATCACGCGCAAATCCCGTTGTTTTCCGCAAGGATCCGGCGACGCAAAGGGCTCCCGCCGGGGTATGGTCGTGTCGTCTCTCGCAGCGCTTCCCGATCAGCCTTCTGAGGAGCCGTTCATGAAGTTTTCCCGTCGCACCTTTGTCGTCAGCCTGGCTCTGTCCCTCGCCCCCGCGTCTTGCGGCGAAAAGACACCCGCCAACCCTGGGGGCGTCGAGACCACGCGCACGGGTGGCAGCGGTGGATCCGCAAGCGGAGGATCAATGGGTGCGGCTTCCGGAGGTAGCGGAGGCGGCGCAGCCAGCACCGGCGGCGCAGGCGTGGGTGGCACCGGCGGCGCAACCCCAGCATCGACCGGTGGTGCAGGCGGCGAGACGAGCAGCGACACGGCACCGGGCACGGGCGGCACGACCGACACGGGGGGCCCAGCGCCCGACGCTGGGGCCGAGGTCCCCGCCAGCAATCCTAGCGGCCCGCAAAAGCAGTGGAGCTGCCCGGCTGGCCCGTTCGAGACGCCCAAGGCCGGCACCCGCAAGGGCATCTGCGGCCCGCTGCTCAAGTACAACTGGTCGGAGGGTCCGACCTGGATCGCGAGTCAGAAGGCCTTCTTCTTCAGCAATTTTCCGGTCGGGCAGGCGCGGCCCGGGGACATCCTCAAGTACACGCCCGCCGACGACAAATGCGAGACGTGGGTGGAAGGCGCCGCGTGCAACGGCCTCGGCGTCGCGCCCGACGGCAATCTGCTCGCGCCCTGCCAGGGCCCGCGCGCGCTGATGAAGTACGACGTCGTCACCAAGCAGGCGACCGTCGTACTCGACAAGGTCGACGGACAGCTGCTCGACAGCCCCAACGACGTCATCGCTCACAGCAACGGCACGCTCTACTTCACCAACCCGTCGTACGAGCTGGCCGGACGTCCACGCGGACTCGGCCCCTCGGCGGTCAGGATCGATCCGATGGGCAAGGTCAGCGTGATCGTACGCGGCGGAATCAACGGCATCGGCCTTTCACCCGACGAAAAGCGGCTCTACATCGGGCAGCAGGGCGTGTGGGATCTCGACGACGCCGGCGTGCCGGTCAAAAAGGCGGGCGGATTTCCCACCGGCGGCGACGGCTTCGCGATCGACTGCGCAGGCAACCTTTACAACCAAGGCGGTGCCATCGTGAACCCGCAGGGACAGACCATCGGCAACGTGCCGGGCGGCACGAACATGGCCTTCGGTGGGGTCGAGGGCAAGACGCTGCTCATCGTGCGCGGCAAGAGCGCGCAGCTGGTCGAGATGAGCGTTCCTGGTCTCCCCTGAGCCGGGACCACCACCGCGACTGTGACGACAGCCAAGGGGCCGTGCTGAGCCCCGTGCGCACACGTGTGGCGCCGCTGTCACACTCTGGGGACGCGCCTCGCGAAAACCCGTGTGTGACGCCCGCGTGGGGAAGGCCGCGAAACAGACGCTGTTTCTGAGGGCGCCGACCGTCACGACGCGGTCACAAGCCTCGAATCGGCACGTTCGGCAACCGTCCGAAATCGCGCGGACGCGGTCTGGGCGGACCTGGCCCGGTCCCTGCTTGACACAAAGCCATGGCAACGGAAAGCATCTCGGAAACCGTGGCGTCGAGCCTCGACATCAACGATGAAGATCCGCGCATCGCTGCGGCTCTCTGCCGCATCGATGGCGGAACCTTCGGGCTCTGCCTGCGATGTGATCGACCGATCGACCGTGCGCTCATCGACGCCGATCCACTGGCCGAGCGCTGCGGTCCCTGCGAACCAGCAGAGGCTCGCATTTTTTCCGACGCCTAGCTTTGCCGACGCCTAGCTTTCCCGAAGCTTGGCCTTCCGCCGGCTAGCTTTTCGTCTCGCGCCCAAAACGCGCGCTTCGGGTATTTGAAGGGCATGATGCCGTGGTTGCTACAGGCAACGACGTCGAGGAATGCCGCCGCGACCGTGCGGAGTTCCTCTCCACCTTCCTCCTGCAGGAGAGCTCATGCACCTCGCGATACGTTTCGGTCTGCTTCTCGCCGTCGTGACGGCCGGCTGTGGCAGCGACGCCCCCGGCGCCCTCGACGCCGCCTCGGTCGACACCGCTGGCAAGCCCGACGCCGGCACCTCTGATCTGCGACCGCCGTCGACGTTCGATGGAGGTCTCGCCCCTGGAGACGCCGGCCCCCTGCCAGGTCCGCGTGATGGCGCCAGTCCCCAGCCGGATGGTCAGCCCGCGCAGGAGACCAGCTCTCAGCCGGACGCCGCGGTCGACGCCAGCGATTCGGCGAACGTCGTCGACACCGCTGCCGTCATCGATACCGCGCCGGTCGCCGACACCGGCGGCACCGCCACCCACTCGTGCAAGAGCCCATTGGCGCGCGACACCGATTCGGCGGGCATGTGCCATGGCCTCGTCGACTGCGGGCCCGCGGTCACGTTCAGCGCCGGTGCTGGCGCCGAACCACTTCCCATGGGCGGACCGATGCCGGTCGGCGTCCATGTGCTGACGGCGATCCGGGTCTATCGGCAACCGCCTGCGGCGGTCACGCTCAGCCAGACCCAGTTCTGGAATGGCAGCGACGTGGAGGTCGTCAGCAACACACCCAGCACCCGCAACGCGCGCGCCAGGGTCTCGGTCTCGGTCTCCGGCACCGACCTCAGCCAGACTTTCGCCTGCCCAGCGGCGTCAGGCCCGCCGCGAACCCGGCCTTACACCTCGACCTCGAGCGGCTGGCTCGACTTCGATAAGAACGAAGCCCGCACCGTGATCTACGAGTACACGCGCGTGCAGTGAAGAAGGGACGGCGCGCGGCGGGGGCCGACTCTGCCCTGCCTGCGCGCCCGGGTCGTGATGCGATCTCAGCGGCGTGCGGTGAACGGCAACGCGAGAATCTCCTCGCCCCCGTGGAGTAGGTAGACGTAGCGATCGTCTTGGGCCAGCTGGGTGAGCCCCTTGGCGAAGGTCGCCGTCGCGATGAGCTCGGTCGGCTCACCCGACTTGGGGACCGCCCTCAGCCGATAATTTCGATCGCGCTTTTCGATGAACAGCAGCCGCTGCGAATCCACCGCGAGCTGCGGGCTGACCACCGACCCCGACACGGGCGAGAGCACCTGCAAGTCGCCGTCGGCCTTGGCCACCTTCCAGACGGCGCCTGGTGACGTCAAGTACACGTGACTGGCGTCGATGGCTCTCACCGCCGCGTAGGGCACCGGGATGCTGGCGAGGTGCTCGCTCTGCCCGCCCTGCTTGCTCACCCGATCGAGCCGGCACGCCGAGCTCTCGTGGCATGACGAATGGTAGAGGTGAGTCTCGTCGACGATCCAGACCGGCGAGCGAGCGACGTCCGCGATCGCCAGCATCTCGATCGGCGGGCTGCCATCGAGCGGCAGGTTCAAGATGGCAGCGGTCTGCCCTTCGCGCGCGATCGCATTGATGTAGACGCCGCGCTGATCACCTTGAAAATGAATCGCGCTGTTGGACCAGAGCGGTGACCAATCGCCATCGAGACGAGTCGCCGCGCTGACTCCGCCCAGCCGATCTTGGAGAACCCTGAGCTGAGGCCCCACACCATCTCCGATGGTCTAACGCGCCCAGTAGAGTTCCTGTCCAGC
>JANNNO010000209.1:0-11131 GCA_031398585.1 Myxococcales bacterium
GCTACCGGGATCTGGCGGCTTATCTGGCGAGGTTCGGCAGTGAACGGCTACCGAGCTCGCGTGGACCGGGGCCCAGTCACTCCGCTTGGGAGAGTCTGCCCGCCACCTTGACCTCGCTGGTGGCCAGCTCCCCCGACGTGAGAGCGGCGATGCTGGTCGACACGCAGGGCAAGGTGATAGAGAGCTCGGACCCTCGCACGGTCGGCCTCAAGCTGGAATCGCGGCCGTACTTTCGCCGCCTCGTGGCCGGCGAAAGCTTCGTCTCCGACGTGTTCCTCGGTTTGCCGATCGGGGAGCCCACGCTGATGGTCGCCTACCTGGTACCGATCCTCTCGCCGGGACCTTCTCCTGTGGGCTCTCGTGCCAGCGGGTCGACCTCCCGGGCGCTGGTCCCGAAAAGTGTCGTCGGCTCGGCGATCCTTTTCGTGCGCGCCAGCGCACTCTGGCAGCTCATCGATCGGGCGCGCGGGCATGCGGGGGCGGGCAGTCACGCCATCGTCTACGATCGGCACGGGGTGCGGATCGCGCACGGCGAACGCGCCGATCTCCGCTTGCGGCCGGCCGGTCCGCTGCCGCCATCCGAACTCGCCGAAATGGTCAACGCCAAGCGCTTCGGAGCCGATACGACCGCGCTGTTGACGGCTGTGGCGCCCGAGCCAGAACATTTCGCGTTTGCCCGTGCCGCCGGCATCGAGGGCGATCGACGCGGAATCCGTCGTGCCCAGAGCGCTCAAGACGGTGGGTTCAATCTCGTGCTGGCGCGCCGGCTGTCGAACGTCGCGTGGACCGTCTTCGTCGTGGTTCCCGAAGCGTCTATCTACGCCCCCATGAAACGCGTACTCGGTCGCAGCCTGCTCGCCAGCGGAGCCGTGCTGGCACTCGCGCTCGTGGTCGGGTTCGCTCTCAAGCGGCGGATTCTCGGTCGGATCGAAGCGCTCGACGTCGCCACCGCTGCATTGACCGCCGGGGATAGGGGCGCGCGGGTGCCCCCATTGGGCGGTGACGAGCTCGGCGCGCTCGGGCTGCGATGGAATGCGATGGCTGCGGCGTTGAGCGCCGCACACGACGATCTCGAAGGACGCGTCCGACAACGCACCACCGAGCTCGAAGCGGCCAACCACGAGCTGCTTCAACAGCGCGAGGAGCTGCTGGCGCGAAGGGCGGAGCTCGAGGGGCAACAGCGCGTGCTCGAGGCGAACAACGCCGAGATCAGCAATGCCGATCGACTCAAATCCGAGTTCCTCGCCAACATGTCGCACGAGCTGCGGACGCCGCTGAACTCCATCATCGGGTTTTCCGATCTGCTCTTGCACGAAGGCGCCGAGACCTTCTCCTCGCGCCACCGTCAGTACCTCGACGATGTGCTCGAGAGCGGTCGCAGCCTGCTGGCGGTGATCAACGACATCCTGCACTTGTCCCGGATCGAATCGGGCCAGACCGCGATCGATGCCGAGCCCTTGTCGTCGGGGCCGATGCTGGCCGAAGCGGTCCACCTGACGATGACCGCGGCGAACCGCAAAGAGGTCACCGTCGCCATCGACGAGCGGACCACGCAGTCGGTCCACGCGGATCGCGGCAAGCTCCTGCGCATCCTGACCAACTTGCTCTCGAATGCGATCAAGTTCGGGCCGCGCGGATCCGAGGTCCGTCTCTCCTGCGAGGCCATGGGCGCAGAGGTCCGCTTTGCGGTTTCAGATGACGGGCCTGGCATCGCGGACGAGGTACGCGAACGACTCTTTCGACCGTTCATGCAGGGTGAAAGTCCCCTGGTGAAGCGGCACTCGGGCACCGGGCTTGGCCTTGCGATCTGCAAGCGCCTGGTCGAACTCATGGGCGGACGCATCGGCGTCGAGACACGTCCCGCCGGCGGCAGCACCTTCTGGTTCACGTTACCGCGGCACGACGTCAGGGCCGAATCCACGCTACGAATGAGGGGGGCATCATGACCAGAGTGTTGGTGGTCGAGGACGACGATCTGGTGCGCCGGACGCTGCGACGATCCCTCGAGATCATGGGCCACGAGGTGGTCGAGGCCGAGAACGGTCGCGCAGCGCTGGGTGTATGCGGCGGGGAAAGCTACGACACGATCATCAGCGATCTGCGCATGCCGGACATGGACGGCATGACGTTCCTGCGCGAGCTGCGCCGCTTCGATCTGGATGTTCCGGTGATCATCGTGACTGGATCGCCCTCGCTCGACTCGGCGGTCAAGGCGGTCGAGTACGGCGCTTTCCGCTACATCACCAAGCCCCCGGCCAAAGGCGAGCTGGCGGATGCGGTGTCGCGCTCCGTGCGGTTACATCGGCTGGCGCAGCTGCGGCGGCAAGCGATGTCGTTGGTAGGCGAGACCGGACATGCGCTGGGTGACAGAGCCAGCCTCGAGGCGCGTTTCGCCACGGCCATCGCGGGGACCCGCATGGCGTTTCAGCCTATCGTTTCGTGGTGCGAGAAAAGGCTGATTGGCTACGAGGTGCTGCTGCGCACCGACGAGCCGACGCTGGCGCGCCCGGATCACTTTATCGACGCGGCCGCGCGCCTGGGGCGGCTGCATGATCTCGGAAGAGCGGTACGGGCGAGAACCGCGCTGGCCGCTGCGGTGCTGCCCGAGGATGCGCGCCTGTTCGTCAACATCCACCCGCACGACATCAGCGACGAGGATCTCACGCTCGAGTCGGCGCCGCTGTCCGCGCTCGCCGGTCGCATCACCCTCGAGCTGACCGAGCGGGCGCAGCTGCCGGAGCTCGCGAGGTTGCGGCCACGCCTCGAGAAGCTGCGTGAGCTGGGGTTTCGCATGGCGGTGGACGATCTCGGGGCGGGCTACGCGGGGCTATCGAGCCTCTCGCTCATCGAGCCCGACGTCGTGAAGCTCGACATGTCGCTGGTTCGCAACGTCGACAGCCACCCGAGGAAGCGAGAGGTGATCCGGTCCATCACCCGGCTCTCGCGCGATCTCGGCATGGACATGGTGGTCGAGGGCGTCGAGACGGCGGAAGAACGCGATACCCTCGCCGACATCGGGTGCGACTGGATGCAGGGATTCTTCTTCGCCAAACCCGCATTCGTTCCAGCGACCGTTTTCTGATTCAGCGCCGAGGGGATCGCGGGTCGGTGGCCGCCCGGGTCGTCGAGACCCGGGCCCCTTGCACGGGGGCATAGTCGAGCTCGACGCCGGCGCGGGCGGCTCGCAGGAGGATGGCGCCACGACTCATGTCGCCCTTGCCGACGAAGGCGGGAGGGAACAGCAGGTGATCGCCAAAGACCCGGGTGAGCGGCACGACGTACTTGCTGGTCGCCACACTGCCGAGCAGGACGAAGCGACAGGCGGCGCCGTGCGCCCGTTCCAACCACTGCGCGTGCTCGACCAGAGGGTCGATGAACACGCGGTTGTCGGCGTCGACCGGCACACTCGCCCAGCGGGCCAGGCGTGCCAGGGTGACAGGCTCGTCGATCGGGCGCAGACCTTCGCCCGCGCTGATCACCAGGGCGGCAGGGATCCCAGGGGGCGGGCGGCCGAAGGCAAGGGCGTAGGTCATCTTGCCTCTGAAATAAAGACCGCTGACGAAGCTGAAGACCTCCCCCAGCGGCGCGCCGCCGGCACTGCGGAGGCGTTCGGCCAGGGGAAACAGAGCGCGTGGGTTGCTCACCATGGCCGCTCGCGCACCCGCGAGATTCGCGGGCGACAGGAGGAAGACGGTCGAGGGCGACGCACGATCCACTCCCGGTGGCATAGCGTCGGCCGGGGCCGTCGACAAGGCGAGGTGCGTGCCTCAACGACGACGCGATTTCGGGGTCGGAGCCTTGGGCGCGCCGGCAGCCAGGGAAGCCAGCACGTCCGACAGCGGCTTGCGCTGCTTTTCGTAGTCGCTCCAGGGGGCCACGCGTTGCCCCCGCAGGCGATCGAGAGCGGTCGGCACGGTGTAGGGACGGTCGGGCGAGAAGTCGGCAATCTCGTCCCAGGCGAGAGGTAGCGAGACGGGTGCACCGGGGCGTGCGCGGGTCGAATAGGCGGCGACCGCGGTCGAGCCGCGCCGGTTGCGATAGTGGTCGATGAGGATCTTCTCCTCGCGGCCGTCCTTGCTCATTTCCGTCGTGTAGCGGCCGGGATCCTCCGCGACGAGTCCCTCGGAGACGATGCGGGTGAAAAGGAAACAGGCTTCCCAGTCGGCATCGGGAACCAGCGGCACGACGACGTGAAGCCCCTTGCCGCCGGTCGATTTCACGAAGCTGGCAAAGCCGAGTTTTCGCAGCCGATCGCGGATGGCCTCGGCGGCCGTGACGACGGCTTTCCACTTCACCGCCGGGCCTGGATCGAGATCGAAGATCACGCGATCGGGCTGCTCGAGGTGATCCGTGGTCGAGTTCCAGGTGTGCACCTCGAGCACGCTCATCTGAGCCACGCCGATGAGGCCCGCCAATGAGTCGGCCACGAGGTACTCACCGGCGGACTTGCGCTCTTTGATGTGCACGCGTCGCAACGTCGCGGCCGTGCCGCGCATGGCGTGCTTCATGTAGAAGCACTGCCCCGCCATACCTTCCGGGCACCGCACGAGCGACAGGGGACGGCCGGCGACCTCGGGCACGACCAGATCGGCGATGGCTTCGTAGTACTCCGCGAGCTGTCGCTTGGTGAGGCCAATGTCGGGGTAGAGCACGCGATCGGGATGGGTCAGCGTCACGCCGGCGATCTCGGCGCCTTCGCCGCCCTTGTGGCTGATCACGACGCCGCCTTTTGCTCGGGCCTCCGGCGTGGCGCCCGGCGCGGTATCGGCCTTGGCTCTCGGCTTGCCGGGTTTGCGGCTCGCTTTGGCGGTCTTGGCCTTCGGCGTCGAAGCGGTCTTTCCTTCGGTCACCTCCTCGGTCGGTAACGGCACCTCGACCCTCACCTCGGTCGCGCGTTTGTCTTCGCGCAGGCCCTGGAAAGAGGGGTGCCGAAGCTTGCCATCGGCGGTCATCTCGGTGAACCCGACCTCCGCCAGCAGGCGCGGCGCCACCCAGTGCACGCCTTTGACCGCTGGGCGGATGGGTGATGAAAACGGCGAGTCGTCGCTCGCAAGCTCGCCGAGGCGCCTGCGCAGCTCGGCCGCGCTCTTTTGCGTGTAGCCGGTGCCGACCTTGCCGGCGTAGCGGAGTTTGCCTTTGTCGTACACGCCGACCAGCAAGGCACCGATGCCCTGCCGGGCGCCGTTCGGATCGGTGAAGCCACCAATCACGAACTCCTGGCGCTTGACCGCCTTGGTCTTGACCCAATCGGGACCTCGACCTGTCGCGTAGGGCTGCCCGCGCCGCTTCGAGATGATGCCCTCGAGCCCGGAGCGAGACGCCTCGGCGAAGAACGCCGGGCCGTCGCCCACGACGTGATCGGTGTAGCGGACGACATCGCCCTTCTTGTTGGCTTTCACCAGCCGCTCAAGCTGCGCCTTGCGTGCCTCGATCGGCAAGGGCCGCAGATCCCGCCCGTCCAGGTGGAGCAGATCGAAAGCGAAGTAGGCCAACTGCCCGGCGCTGGCGTCGAGATTCTGCAACGCCTGAAAACTCGTGGTGCCGTTCTTGGTCACCACAGCGACCTCGCCGTCGAGCAGCGCCTTTTGCGCTGGCAAGGCTTCGATGGCGCGCGCGACGATCGCGAAGCGTTGGGTCCAGTCTTGCCCGGAACGGGTGAGCAACTGCGCGCGGCCCTTTTCCAGCCGGGCCAGGATGCGAAACCCGTCGAACTTCATCTCGTGCAGCCAATCGTCGCCAGCGGGCGCTTCGCTCACCAGCGTGGCCAGCTGCGGGTCGACGAAGGGAGGTAACGGGCCTGCGGGGGCGTTCTTCAGCTCGGCGGTCGTCTCGGTCACGCGCGATGGCCTCCGTGGTGAAGCCTGGCGCGTCGGCGACTTTTTTTCATCGAGCTTTTTGCGCGGCGAGCGCTTGGCCGCCGCGGTCGAGCAGGCCACCGCCCGCGCCGAGGGCGTCTTCCGTCGCCGGCTTCTTCACCGATCTGGCCGCGCGATCCGAGCGCCAGCCCCTGTCGGTTGCGCGATCGGCTCGAGATCTCACCCGGTCGTCACGCTTTTGAGTGACCTGGCCGCGTTTGCCGGGACCGCCCCGTGGTAGGGTCGCTCGCTTCATGCGGCTCGAAGACGTTCAGGGCCAAAACCGCGCGATCGCTGTATTGCGGCGCGCTCTGGCCGCCGGCCGGCTCGCGCACGCCTACCTTTTCGATGGGCCCGACGGGGTCGGCAAGCGAACCGCCGCGCAGGCACTCGGCCTGGCCCTGCTCTGCCCCATCTCCCCTGGGAGCGGCTGCGGAACCTGCGAAACCTGCGGCCGGATCGGCAGCCGCAATCATCCCGACCTCATGGTTGTCGACGCCGTCGACCTGCCCGATCTGGTCAAGGCGTCGAGCGAGAAGAGCGCGGTCAAATACGCCGCCCGCTTCCTCTTTCCCTACGCGCTGTCGCCCCCCCACGAGGGCGCCGCCCGCATCCTCATCATCGACCACGCCGACGAGCTGTCGCCCGACGTCCAGAACACGCTGCTCAAAACCCTCGAGGAGCCGCGGCCATCGATTCACATCGTGCTCGCGACCTCGGCGCGGGATCGGCTGCTGCCGACCATCCTGTCGCGCACGCAGCGGATTCGCTTCGCGGCGCTCTCTCATCCGGCGCTGGTCGCCATCGCGGAAAGGCAGAAGGTCGCTCCGGAACGAGCCGCCATCGCCGCCGCGCTGGCTGGCGGCTCGGCAAGCCGCCTTTTGGCCCTCGCGGGGGCCGAAGGTGACATTGGCCCCTTCAACGAGGTGGCCGAGCTTCGCAAGGCCGCCGCCTCGCCGCGCATCGGATCGGTCTTCGACGCCGCCATGGCGTTTGGCGACAAAGAGTCCAAGGGCAGGTTGCCCGACATCCTCGCCTTGCTGGCGGGGTTGCAACGGGATGCCCTGGTCAGCGCTGCCGGCGCACCCGAGCTGGCGGTGCTCGGTGAACATCGCCAGGAGATCGACGCCATCGTCGAGCGAGCGGATCGGGCGGGCGGGGATCCACTCGCGTATCTGCGACGGGATCTGCGTGCGGTGCTCGATGCCCAGGCCGCGAGCGACGCCAACGTGAACGCTGTCGCCTTGCTCGAGCAGCTCCTCTTGCAGCTCGGGCGTCACACGCGTCCCAACCCCGTGCCGGCGCGCCCGCTATGAGTGTCGACAGACCCGATCGTCCGCCGCCCGTGCGCGAGGGAGCTCCCTCAGGTCCGCCGCGTGCAGCCCGCCCCCCGCGCGGTACCGAGCTACGCAACCTGGTCGGTGTGCGGCTATCGCCGTATGGCCGGACGCTCGAGATGGATGCCGGCGATCTGCGCCTCGATGCCGGCGAATCGGTGATCATCGACGATCGGCGAGGCGGATCGCTCATCGCCCAGACCGTCACCGCGTCGTCTTCCCGACCGGCCAAGCGCCCGATCGCGGGGCGAATCCTGCGGAAGTCCGCAGCCCGGGATCTCGAACGCCTGGTCGGCGAACGGGTTCGTTACGGCGAGGCGCTCGCCTTCGCGCGAGAGCGGGCCCGGGCACGCCAGCTGCCGATCAAATTCTTCCGGATCGAATTCGCCCCCGGCGGCGACAAGACGACGCTCTACTTTTCTTCCGAGCAGCGGGTCGATTTCCGCGACCTCGTCCGCGATCTCGCCGCGCATTTCCACAACCGCATCGAGCTGCGCCAGGTCGGTGTACGCGACGAAGCCAAGATGGTGGGCGGCATCGGCTCGTGCGGGCAGGAGCTCTGCTGCTCGACCTTCTTGCCGTCGTTCGCGCCGGTCACGATCCGCATGGCGAAGAACCAGAACCTGGCGCTCAACCCGGCGCGGGTCTCGGGTCAGTGCGGCCGCCTCAAGTGCTGCCTGGTCTACGAAGAAGCGCAGTACATCGACGCGGGCAAGCTGCTGCCTCGCCTCGGCAAGCGGGTCGAGACGCCCGACGGCCCGGGCCGGGTCGACGATCTCGATGTGCTGCGCGGCCGGGTGCGGGTCTCGTTCCCCGACCGTCCCCCGGTGACCTACGAAGCGGGCCAGTTGCGCGCAAGCGAAGGCCCCGCCCCCGGGGCCTTGGGCCCCAACGAGCCGCACGGACCACGCGGAGGCACGGCTCAGCGGAGCGAAACCCCGCCCGACGATCTCGTCCCGGGTGACGCCATACCGAGCGCCGAGGAGGCAGCTGTGCTCACCTCGACGGCGAAGCCAGACGCCCCCGAGAATTGAGGTAAGGTGACGGGCCGTTCGGAGCCACGCCTCCGGACCCACGCCATGGGGAGCCACGATGTCCGGCCCGTTCTACGTCACCACGCCCATCTATTACGTCAACTCCGTCCCGCACCTCGGGACCTTCTACACGACCGTCGTCGCCGACGCGCTTAGCCGCTATCACCGCGCCCGCGCTGGGCGTGACGGCTCTGGCGCCGAGACCTTCTTTCTCACCGGGCTCGACGAGCACGGGCAGCGGATCGAACGTCTCGCCAAGGACAAGGGCATCCCGCCGCAGCAGTTCTGCGACGACGTGGCGACCAAGTTCCAGGCGATGTGGCAACGGGCGTCGATCACCAACGACGACTTCATCCGCACCACGCAGCCGCGCCACCGGGCCTCCGTCGAGCAGATGTGGGGGCGCATCGCTGCCTCGGGAGACCTCTACACCGCCGATTACGAGGGCCTCTACTGCGACGGCTGCGAGGAGTGGAAGACCGATGACGACGTGGTCGTCGAGGGTGACGTCAAGATCTGCCCGACGCACCGACGCCCGGTCGACAAGGTGAAAGAGAAGAACCACTTCTTCCGCCTCTCGGCCTATCAGCAACGGCTGCTCGATTTTTACGCTGCCCACCCCGACTTCGTACGGCCCGAGAGCCGCCTCAACGAGGTGATCTCGTTCGTGTCGGGCGGCCTGCGCGACCTGTCGGTGTCGCGCGTCTCGGTGAAGTGGGGCCTCCCGGTCCCGAGCGATCCCGGGCACACCATCTATGTCTGGATCGACGCGCTCACCAACTACGTGACGGCGCTCGGTGGCCCGGAAGCCGTGGCGACGCAGCCGCGCGCGCAGGCCTTGTGGGGCGCGAGCCATCACCTCATCGCCAAGGACATCCTGCGCTTTCACGCGGTCTATTGGCCGGCGATGCTGATGGCTGCGGGCCTGCCACCGCCGAGCCAGATCTTCTGTCACGGCTACCTCACGGTGAAGGGCCAGAAGATCTCGAAGTCGCTGCCCGCGACCAAGGTCGATCCCAACACCATCGCCGACGAGCTCGGTGTGGATCCGCTGCGCTACTTCGTGCTGCGGGAATACACCTTCGGGGCCGACGGCGATTTCACCTACGAGACGCTGTTTCAGCGCTACGAATCCGACCTCGGCAACGATCTCGGCAATCTCCTCAATCGAACCATCTCGCTGGCGCGCAAGCTGCCGGGATCGCCCGCGCTGCCTGCCTTCGCGCGACCGGTCACGGGGCCGCGCGCCGACGACGACGCCACCCTCGAGGCTGCCGCCAGCACGGCGGTGGAGGAAGCGAGCGCCGCCTGGGAGGACTTCGCCCCCTCGCGCGCGCTCGAGGCGACCTGGGCTTCGATCCGCAAGGCCAACGCGTACATCGATCGCACGGCGCCCTGGAAGCTGGCGAAAGAGGGAGCGTTCGCCGATCTGGCGCATGTGATTAGCCAGACCTGCGAGGTGATCCGTCGGGCCGCCCTGCTGGTGGCACCGGCGATGCCGACCGCGGCGCAGGAGATCTTGCGGCAGATCGGACGTGAAGGTGACGCGGGCGGATGGCCTACGGTCGCCTTCACGAGCTGGCCGGGCGGAACCCTGGCCGAGCCCAAGCCAGTCTTTCCTCGCTTCGAGCCCGACCGGCAGCAGGCGCTGATCGCGACCTGGTCGGGTGTGGGGCCGGAGACGGCGCCGGCAAGCACGGCCAACGCGGGGGCGGGCAAGCCGGCCCAGGACAGGTCAACAGACAGCTCATCAGCCGGCGCTGCCAAGACCGGTGCCGCTGCGGGAGAAACTCCCAGCGAGATCGCGATCGAGGACTTTGCCAAGATCGATCTGCGGGCGGCCAAGGTGCTCGCCGCCGAGAAGGTCCCCAAGACCGAGAAGCTGCTCAAGTTGACGCTCGACCTCGGCAGCGAGCAGCGCACGGTGGTCTCCGGCATTGCGGCCGCCTACCCGCCCGAGCAGATGGTCGGCAAGACGGTCATCTATCTGGCGAACCTCAAGCCCGCGAAGATCCGGGGGGTGGTCTCGCAGGGCATGATCCTCGCCGCTGGTGACGCCGACGTCCTGGCGATGTCGGCGTTGGACAAGGACGTGCCTCCGGGCACCAAGATCCGCTGAGCCTGGGCGAGTCTGGCAAGGCTTCTGACGTTCTTCGGGCTGCGGAATCGTGCTAAAGGAAAAAATCATGGCGTCGCCGAAACCGGTCATTCCCGCGGGTGGTCAAGCAATCACGATGAGCTCCTCTGGCACCCTCGAGGTGCCCGATCGGCCCATCATCCCTTTCATCGAGGGGGACGGGACCGGGCCGGACATCTGGAAGTCGTCGGTGCGCGTGCTCGACGCGGCGGTCGACAAGGAGTTCGGCGGCAAGAAGAAGATCGCGTGGACCGAGGTTTACGCGGGCGAAAAGGCGAAGAACCTCTTCGATTCGTGGCTGCCTGACGAGACGCTGGAAGCCTTCAAGACTTACCTGGTCGGCATCAAGGGGCCGCTGACCACGCCGGTCGGCGGCGGTATCCGTTCGCTGAACGTGGCGATTCGCCAGATTCTCGATCTCTACGTCTGCTTGCGACCGGTGCAGTACTTCACCGGCGTGCCGTCACCGGTCAAGCGGCCCGAGAAGGTCAACATGGTGATCTTCCGCGAGAACACCGAGGACATCTACGCGGGCATCGAATGGGCGGCCGAGTCTGAAGAGGCCAAGAAGGTCATCGCGTTCTTGCAGACCCAGATGGGGGTCAACAAGATCCGCTTCCCCGCGACCAGCGCCATCGGCGTCAAGCCGGTGTCGAAAGAGGGCAGCGAACGCCTGATCCGCGCGGCGTTCGAATACGCCATCAAGCACAACCGCAAGAGCGTCACGCTGGTCCACAAGGGCAACATCATGAAGTTCACCGAAGGTGG
>JANNNO010000231.1:0-2429 GCA_031398585.1 Myxococcales bacterium
CTTCCGCCGGAAGTTGGGAGGAAATGTGGGAGGTTCTGCTCCGGGGTGCGGGAACACTCCCATTGGGTAGTCTTTTGTTGCTGGCGGATGGCGTCACGACGACCCTGATCTCGCGAGCCGATCGCGGCTCGGCCCGCGTCATTTTCCGCGGCCTGGGTCCGCAAGGCGTTCTGGCCCATGCGGAACGGGAGGGGGTCATTCCTCTGCCTCCCTACATCGAGGCGGCCCGAAAGAAGGCAGCCGAGGAGGGCCAGACGGTCGAGGTCGACGACCGGACTCGCTACCAGACGGTCTTTGCGCACGCGCCTGGCGCGGTGGCGGCCCCGACTGCGGGTCTGCATTTCACCGAGGCGCTGCTCGACCGAGTCGTCGCCGAGGGGCACGAGATCGCCAAGCTCACGTTGCACGTGGGCCCTGGGACTTTCCGGACCGTCGAGGTCGACGATCCGACGCAGCACCCGATGGACTTCGAGGAGTACGAAGTCGGCGACGCCACGGCACAAGCTCTGCTGCGCGCGCAGCGTGAGCGACGGCCCATCGTGGCGGTCGGTACCACGGTGGTCCGGACTCTGGAGACCCTGGGTCAGCGGGGTATCGCGGCAGGGCGGGGCGCGACGAACCTCTTTTTGACCCCGGGCGCGCGTTTTTCCCTCGTCACGGATCTCGTGACCAACTTTCATCTGCCGCGATCGACGTTGTTGATGTTGGTGGCGGCCTTCGCCGGACGCGAGACCGTGCTCGAGGCTTACGACGAGGCGATTGCGCAAGGCTATCGCTTTTACAGCTACGGCGATGCGATGTTGTTGCGCCGCCACGACGTCGCGGCCTCCGCATCCCCCTAGATCTCAATCATGTCGATCTTCACGCTCGAGGCGAGCGACGGGGCCGCCCGCGCTGGCCACTTCCTCACGTCGCACGGCCTCGTCGAGACGCCCGTCTTCATGCCCGTCGGAACCCAGGCCACGGTCAAAGCGCTGGCGGTTTCCGATCTCGAAGCGCTCGGCGCGCGCATCATTCTCGGCAACACCTACCACCTTGCGCTGCGCCCGGGAGAGGGCCTCATCGCGCAGTTGGGCGGCCTTCATCGCTTCATGGCCTGGAAGTCCGCCATCCTCACCGACTCCGGCGGCTTTCAGGTCTTCAGCCTGGCCGAACGTCGCAACATCGACGACGACGGCGTCACGTTCTCCTCTCATCTCGACGGCAGCGTGCAGCGGTTCACCCCGGAGCGTGCCATGGCGGTGCAGGCGGCCCTCGGCAGCGACATTGCGATGGCGTTCGACGAGTGCCCGCCCTCGGACGCGCCCGTTCCCGCGGTCGAAAACGCGATGGCGCGGACCACGCGTTGGGCGAGCCGTTGCCTCGCCGCACCTCGCTCACCAGGCCAGCTTCGCTTCGGCATCGTGCAAGGAGGGGTGCACGTGCCGCTGCGGCGACGACACCTCGCCGAGATCGCCGCCTTGCCCTTCGAAGGGATCGCCATCGGCGGGCTCAGCGTGGGCGAGCCACCACCGGTGATGCACGAAGTGGTCGGAACCATCGCGCCCGAAATGCCAGCGGATAGGCCCCGCTACCTGATGGGCGTTGGCCGTCCGGAGGACATTCTCGTGGGGATCTCCGCGGGCATCGACATGTTCGATTGCGTGATGCCGACGCGGAACGCGCGCAACGGGCAGCTCTTCGTTGCGCAGGGCAAGGTCAACATCGGCAACAGCCTGCATCGCACGGCGGAAGAGCCGCTCGACCCTGGCTGTCCTTGTTACACCTGCCAGAATCATTCGCGCGCCTACCTGGCCCATCTGTTCCGGGCCAAAGAGCTGCTCTATCACCGCCTCGCGACCATCCACAATTTGCAGCACTATCTGCAGCTCGCGAGGGAGGCACGTGCGGCGATCCTGGCGCAGAGATTCGGCGGCTTTCTCGTCGAACGCCTCGCCCGCCTGAGGGAAGGGCCCGCGGAGGCTTCCGCCGGCTGAGCCCTTGGCGCTGCCGCAATCCAGTGGTAGCCAAGAGGGATGGGCAAACGCGTGGCCGTGGTCCTCTCTGGCTCTGGCCCTGGCGACGGAAGCGAGATCGGCGAGGCCGTGCTCGTTCAGCACGCTCTGGAACGCGCCGGGTGTGAAGTGATCTGGGCGGCTCCGGACGTCGAGCAACCCGTGGTTCACGATCATGCGCGCGGCGAACATGCGCGCGGCGAACGGGATCCCGCGGCGCCCGCACGCAAAGTGCTCGCGGAGTCGGCGCGCATCGCCCGCGGTCGGATCCGGCCGCTCGCTTCACTCGAGGTGAAGGACTTCGATGCCCTCGTTTTTCCTGGCGGGGGCGGGATCGGCAGCGTGTTGTCGAACTACACCGAGAAGGCCGAGCGCTGCGAGGTGCTGCCCGACGTAGCCCGCCTCCTGAAAGCGGCGCTGGCTGCGCACCGGCCG
>JANNNO010000263.1:0-24890 GCA_031398585.1 Myxococcales bacterium
CCAGGTGTTGATCGATGCGCTGGGCGGTCGCCCCACCTTGGCACCCTTCGACCTGGTCGAGTTCGTCGCCGGCCGGCAACCCTGGAGCCTCACGGTCAGTCGCTCCGAAGTCACCCAGCCGGCCCAGCACGGCACACGCAAGGTGCCGCACGGGCTCGATCAGATCGAGGTCCCGATCGTCGGCCCCGCGGGCGCTGGCTCCCTGGCGATCGAAGCCTCCATGGCCAACGGCGTCTGGGAAGTGAAGAAGCTACACGCGCGGGTGCCGGGGCGATCCGAGCCGCTCGACCTGCTGGCGAGCGGCTTCTGACGGCGGCTGTTGCTGCCGGTCGCCCCTCACTCAATACCGATAGTTGAGGCCGAGACGGATCCGGAAGGGGCCTTGCCGCTTGGTCCCCAGGCCGAACGCACTGGTATCGTTCTGAGTCACCTCGGTCACCGTGCGCGTGGCGAGCAGGTTGAGCACGTCGACGTAGAACTCGAGCTGCTGCCCGATGAGCGGCTTGAGGTCGAGCCGGGTCTGCAAGTTCACGCTCTGCTGGTCGGGGAGCCGGAGATCGCGATCGTCGGCGGGGTCGTTGATGTCGGTCCCAGGATTCGATCCCAGACGCGCGCGGTGATCGTCGAACTCGTTGGTGACGAGATTCCGGAAGCGTCGGTTGTAGGGCATGCCGCTCATCAGCGAGTAACGGAGCCCAGATGACAGCCAGCTCGTGTATTGAAAGCGGGCCAACGCCTTGATCTCGTGGCGGTGGTCGTCGCCCAAGGGGCCGTAGAGATAGACGTCCTGGCCCGGGTTGTCGCCGTAGTCGTCGTGCACGCCGTCGAGCTTGCTCCAGGTGTACGAAGCCTGGATGCGAAAGCGTCCTTCGCGCTTCTTGGCGGCGAAGGTGACGCCCATGTAGCGGCGGTTCTTGTAGTCCGGGGTTCCGAGATCGCTGATCGTCTGGTTCTTGCCGTTGCGGAACGATCCCGTCGTCTCGAGCGCCGTGCCCGACGGATTCCAGCGGCGGTTGGTCTCCCGCGTGTCGAACTGGTTGACGAACTTGCGGTAGATGCCGTCGACGGCGAGCGCCACACCGGGTGTTATCTCGCGCTCGAGGCCGCCGGTGAGCTCGTGCGTGCGCGGGATGCGAAGCGGTTCTCGACACGGTCGGCCCTGATCGTCGGTGCCGGTCGGGCCGCAAGGCAGACCGATGGTGTTGCGACTGCCCCCTCCGCTGAAAGTGCAGCCGAGGTCGAATTCGCGGGTCATCGGGTTGAAGTTGCAGGCCTGGCTGACCCGGCCGCCGATCTTGTGGCGAGCGATGGTCTCGATCTCGACGTCGGCGTAGCTGCTGTATGACGAACGCAAAGCGGTTCGGCCGTCGTGAGTGGCGTCCCAGATCGCCGACACGCTCGGCACCACCGTCCAGTCGCCTTCACCGTCGCCCGAGCTGTTGCCGGCGCTGGCGTAGATGTGCGAAACGCTCGGGTTGATGGTCAGGTAACGGGTCGGGCGGTACGAATCGGTGAGGGTGGCGATGTGGCGCTGCCAGGTGACCCTCTGGATGTGCCAGCCGTAGCGAGCCTCGTCCTGCTGCGGGTCGTTCGAATAGTAAGTGGTCAGCTTCGACGGATTGGGACCCGCGTACTGCAAGACGGAGTTGCCCGGGGTCGACGTCCGCGCGATCTCCTGCTCGGTGAGGTAGTTGCTGCGCAGCTGGACCGCGTGCTCACCGAAGATCTTGCTCGCCAAGAACCACTCGATCCGGTTCACCAGCTGGACGTTGTAGGTCTCGTTGAGCTTGTGCTCGTCGCTGTTGTACCACTCCTGATTGATCGGAACCGACTGACGCTCTTGCAGCGTGAAATTGCAGTTCGCCGGATCGGAATCACAGAGCGCGGGCACGATGTGCTCGCCGTAGTAGGTGAGGCCAACCTGGCTGCGAAAGACCAACGTGTCCGACAGCAGGGAATCCCAGATGAGGCCGGTAAAAAGCCGGCGAGCGAAGCGATGCTCCTGCGCCTCGGCCACGACGCCAGCGTCGTCCTTGCGGTTGTACTCGCGCGGCAGATCGAAGTTGGAAAGGCTCGAGAGCTGATTGCGTCCGCTCACCTGCCAGGTGAACTTCAGCATGCCCTTGTTGATCATCTTGAACTTGTGAGGTCGCGGCGGAAAGATCCCGGCCGGGTCGTAACTGCGATTGTCCTTATCGAGATGCGTCTCGAGATTCGCGAAGAACCAGAGTCGATCGCGCACGATGGGGCCCGAGACCGTTGGGTTGAGCACGTATTTGTAGTTGGGCTGGCCCTCGCCCTCGTCGAGGAAGTAGCGCAGACGGCTGTGATCGGCGGTGGCGTTGAACTCGAACTCGAACCGGTTCGACCCGGATTTCGTCACCAGGTTGACCGATGCGCCGGGGGCATTGGGCGCCTCGGCTCCGTGCCCGCCCGACATGATCTCGTACGCGGCCGACGTCTTCATCGTCGGGTACTGCTCGCGCATGTCGAACCCGTCCTGAGTGAAGACGGTCTGGCTCTCCTTGCCACCGCGCACGCCACGCCCGACCGCGCCGGCGACGCTGGACACCAGTTGACGATGGGGGTTATCTCGATCGTCCATCGGCATCGACTGAATGAGATCGAGGTCGATGACCTCCTTGATCGCCGATGACTTCGTGTTCACCATCGGCGGGCTCTGGCGGATCGACACCTCTTCGGTGGCGCCCTCCACCTCCAGCACTAGGTTCACCTCGGCGACGGCGATGCCGACCTTCACGTCCTTGACGATGATCGGCTTCAACTTGGGCGCGGTCGCCCGCAGCTCGAAGCTGCCCGGCTGCAACGCGGGAAAACGAAAGGTGCCCTCGTCGTTGGTGGTGGTCGACCGAGTGCCACCGATCTGGGTCGGTGACGAAATCGTGATCTTCACACCGCGGACCGGCATTCCCGCCTGGTCGTAGGCGCTGCCGATGAGCGAGCCATTCTGGTTTTGTGCCAGCGCCCTGCCCGGCTCAGCGAGCCCCACGACAAGCGCCGCCACCCCGACCACCCCGACGCGCCAGTAAGCCATGAAATTGGACATGTAATCGTTTGCCAATCCGGGGCGGATTTTCTTCAACGACACGGCCGCCCCAATTCGGGTGACACGAATCCGGTCCAGCGGTGTTCCAAAGAAGCTGCTAGGAGAACCGCGCCGGGCGCCGGCTTCATATCACGGTGACTCGACGCGACACACCCCGCAAACCGCTTTTCGATCTATCTACCCCGCGTGTTAAGGAGTCGTTAGCTCAATGCACAATCAAGGTGACTCCCTGGTCCAGACCCTGCTCGGTCTGCCAATCTTCAATTCCGAGTGGGTGCTCTACCTGCTGATCGCGCTTTCGGTGATCTCGATCGGGGTGGCGCTCGAACGGTGGATCTTCTTCAGCCGCCATTCGGTCGACACGCTCGCCCTGCGCGAGACCCTCAGCAAGCACCTCGGCCGCGGCGACTATGCGGGCGCAGCGGCCGCGTTGGAAAAGCGCGACGCGCTCGAGACCAACGTCGTGCTCGAGGGGCTGCGCGCTCACGAGATGGGACCCGAATCGGTGGAGGAGCTGCTCGCGGGTGCGCTTGGCCACGAACGCAAACGTTACGAACAGCGTCTCAACTTCCTTGCGACGGTCGCGAGCAACTCGCCCTACATCGGCCTCTTTGGCACCGTGCTCGGCATCGTGCGGTCTTTCCGGGATCTCGCAGCCAACATGGCTGACGCCAGCGCCGCGGTCATGGCCGGCATCGCCGAAGCGCTGATCGCGACCGCGGTCGGCCTGCTGGTCGCCATCCCGGCGGTCATCTTCTACAACGTGTTCAAAGGGCGCGTGAAAGACGCCGTGACCAACTGCCAGCTGCTCAGTCGCCTCTTGCTTTCGCAGTTGAAGTCGGTCGAGGCCCCCACCCGCGCCGCCGCGGAATAGCGAAATCGCGGAATAGGAAACGCACTGATGGCTTCCAACGCTCTGGACGCGGCCGGCAACGACGAAGAAGGCGTACTGGCCTCGATCAACATCATCCCTTTCGTTGATATCGTGCTCGTCTTGCTGGTCATCTTCATGCTGACCTCGGCGACGATCGTGAGGGCGAGTCTCAAGGTCGAACTGCCTCGCGCCGCCAGCGGGGGCAGCAAGGTCGAGACCACGCTGAATCTCGTGACCACCAAGGACGGCGCCCTCTCGGTCAACGGCGAGGTGGTCTCGTCGCTGGAGGCGGCCGCGCGCATCGTGCGGCGGGAAGCCACCGCGAACCCGAAGGTGCAGGCCGTGATCGCGGCTGATAAGAGCGCCGCTTACGGTCGCGTCGTCGAGCTGATCGATCTCGTCAAGCAGAACGGCGTCAGCGCCTTCGCCCTCGACATCGAACGCGGCAACCCGCCGGTGGCGCCGGCCACGCCGACGCCGTAGCTCGAAGGGACTTCCATGGACGTTGCGAACCGCACCCAAACGCGGAGCGTGGGCCCTCCTCCGGCGCGGCGACTTCCGCTCGTGACCAGGGCCCGGCGCGCGCGCGAGGCGGCTGCCGTGCGGGCACGCGCACGAACGACCCGGGCCGTGACGCCGGCGCAGCGAGCTTACGATCCGCTGACCCAGCAGCCGAGCCAGCGAGCGATCGGTCGCGCGGCCAGCTGGCTGCCGACGCTGCTGCCGATCCTGGGGGCGCTGCTCCTGCATGGGGCGGTCGTTGGAGCCGGTCTGCTGAGCGATGGCGAGCGAGGACAGCGCGAGATCGTCGAGCAGCAGGTGAAGATCGAAGTGCGTGAGCTGCCGCCACCCGAGCTGCCGCCGACGCCGCCCGAGGTGGAGGCGAAAGAGCCGACGCCACCGCCTCCGCCCAAGGTGGTCAAGGCGCCGCCGCCCAAAGCCCCGCCCGAGCCCGAGCCGGCCGAGCCGCCCAAGACACCACCGCCCCGCGTGGTGGGTCTCAGTCTCGAGTCGACCGCGGAAGGTGGCGGAGGCCCCGCCTTTGCCGTCGGCAACACCCGCCAGGGACGGACTGACGACGTCGCGGCCGATCCCGCGCTGGTCCCCAAGGAGGCACCCTCTGGCGAGCCGCTGCCGGGCGAAAACAAGGTCGCCAGTCGACTGCCCTCGGCCGGGGTCAAGTACACGCCCCCGCGCTGGCGCTTGCCCGAAAACCAGCGCAAACCGCTTTATCCCGAGACGTTGAAGACGCAAGGGATCGAGGCCGACGTGAAGGTGAGCCTGTCGATCGATCCGACCGGCAAGGTCACCGCGGTGAAGATCCTGGCGGCGTCGGAGTATCCCGAATTCAACGACGCCGCGCGCGCGGCCGCCATGAAGGCCGAATTCGAACCTGCCACGCGCGACGGAGAGCCGATCCCCTATTCTCTGCCCTTCACCTACCGCTTTCGATTGGAAGAGGAATGATGGCACCACGCACATCCCACGCGTCCTGCGCGATCGCCTTGGCCCTGCTGGCCGGCTGCGACAGCGGTTTCGATCCGTATAACCGGCTCGAATCGCTTCGCGTGCTCGCTATCGCGGCCGATCCGCCCAACCCACAACCGGGAGCGGCAACCACCGTCTCGGCGTTGCTCTACACGCCGGAAGACGGCGCCAGCGAGGCGCCGCCCAACGTGACCTTCGCCTGGAGCTGGTGCCCGTTCCCGGGCGCCTCCAACGACGGCTACGCCTGCGGCGTCACCGAAGCCGAGGCGACTGCCGCCAACGGTGGCGTGCCGGTGCCGTCCTTCAATCTTGGCAGCGGCCCCACAGCGAAGCTCGATCACACCATCAACCCGGCGCTCTTGCAGCAGATCTGCAAAGGCATGCCGGGCGCGCCGCAAGTGATCGACTGTGACGGCGGCTTTCCCGCCCAGGTGAAGCTGGTGGTCACACGCGGCGGCGAGACCATCACGACGGTCTCGACAGTGCGCCTTGCGCTCGACGCTTCGATCCCGCCCAACAACCGACCGGTCGTCGAAGGGCTTTCCAGCGTCACCGAGAAGGACGGCGTCAAGACCGAGACGGTCATCGCCGCCGATCCGAGCGCAATGCTGGTGCGGAACGTGAAGACCATCGTCAAGGCCACGGTGCCTGCGTCGGTTGTCGAGACCTACCTTGGTAAGGACAACGATTTGCGGCCGGCGATGGTGAAAGAGAAGCTCACCGTCACCTGGTTCGTCGAGAGCGGCAAGACCGACAGCAACCGCACCTCATTCATCGACGGCGAGCTGCCGTTCGAAAGCGCGATGGCGAACAAGTGGACGCCGCCCAAGCTGAAGGACTTTCCCCGGACCACAGCGCGCATCGTGGTCGTCGTTCGTGACAACCGCGGCGGCGTCGGCTGGCGCGCGGGTGCCGTCACCTTGCTCGAGAAGAAGCCCGAGAGCGCCGCGCCCGCCAGTCCCTAGGAGATGAAATCGTGAATCGCAGCCTTCCAGTTTTTTCCCTCGCTGCCTTTTCCCTCCTCACCGCCTTCGGCCTGCCTGCGCCCGCAACCGCTCAGACCACCGAGGGTCTCGGCGCGCCCAAGACGGGCGAAACCGTAGAGGCAACGCAGCTATCGAAGCTGCCCAAGCAGAAGAAGTTCGTCGAGGCGGAGTACCCGAAAGAGGCCGCCGACAAGGGCATCGAGGCCGAGGTCGGTCTGCTCATCGACATCGACGCCGCCGGCCAGGTCTCCGGTGTCGTGGTCACCGAGCCCGCCACACCACCGGGCATGGGCTTCGATGAAGCCGCCACGACGGCGGCGCAGCAGTTCGAGTTCGAGCCGGCCGAGCTCGAAGGCAAACCGATCGCGATCCAGCTGAACTACCGCACCCGTTTCAAGCTGGCGGCAAAGCCTGCGCCTGCGCCCGTGGCGGCTGCGCCCGCACCCAAAGTGCCGGTCGAGAACTTCACCGGCACGCTGCTCGAACGCGGCACGCGCCTGCCTCTGGCGGGCGTGATGGTGACGGTCTTTCGTGATCGGGATGGCGAAAACGGGCAGCCGGGCAAAGCCGAAGGCTTCGAGGCGACGACTGACGCCGCCGGCAAGTTCCACTTCTTCGATCTCGCGCCAGCCGAATGGAAGCTGGTCGTCGAGGCGCCCGGCTTTTATCCCTTCCGCACCACCGAGACGGTGAGCGCCAACGAGGCCATCACCGCGACCTATTACGTGGAACGGGGTTCATACAACCCCTACGACGTCACGGTCACGGCGACACGGCCGCGCAAGGAGGTGAGCCGCACGGTGATCGACGTCAAGGTCGCCGACAAGGTGCCGGGCACCGCGGGCGATCCGCTGGCGGTCGTACAGAACTTCGCCGGCGTCGCACGCGCTCCTGCCACCGGCCTGCTCATCGTGCGCGGCTCGGCCCCCGAAGACACCAAGATCTACGCCGACGGCGCCGAGATCCCGCTCATCTATCACTTCGGCGGTCTGCGCAGCGTGATCCCGGTGGGCATGCTCGATGCCATCGAGTTCTATCCGGGCAACTTCTCGACGATGTACGGCCGCGCCACCGGCGGCATCGTCGATGTACAGATCAAGAAGCTGCAGCCGCCCAAGCTGGGCGGATACGCCGACGTGAGCTTGCTCGACACGGGCGTCTTCCTGGAAGCACCGATCAACAAGAACGCGGCGGTCGCGATCGCCGGTCGTTGCAGCTACATCGGCCAGGTGATCAAGGTCTTCGTGCCCGACGACGCCAACGTCAGCACGCTGAGCGCGCCTCGCTACTGCGACTACCAGGTCCTCGGCAACTACCGGCCCGCGGCGGCGCACGATCTTCGGCTGTTCTTCTTCGGGTCGGACGACAAGCTCGAGCTGCTGTTCAAGAACCCGGCGGATCTGGAACCGACCCTGGGCTCGAGCGGCTTTTCCACCGGCACGCAGTTCTATCGATCGATCCTCACCTACAAGTACACGCCGAGCGAGAAGTTCCAGAACGACCTGCGCCTGTCGCAGGGGCGCAACCGCTTCCAGATCCGGGGCGGGCCATTGATTCTGGATGTCGACACGTACACCGTCCAGCTGCGCGACACCGTCCGCCACAAGTTCAGCGAGTCGTTCACGCTGGCCTACGGCTTCGACGGCTTCTTCCAGAAGTTCGATGCTCTGGTGCAGCTGCCGCTGCCGCCCAAGGAAGGCGAACCGCCGCGCAACTTCGACCTGTCGCAGGTTCGTCGCAGCGAGAACAACGACGTCAACCAGTTCTACCCGGCCGGCTACGCCGAGGTGGAATGGCGCCCGGGCGGTGGCCTCTTCCTGCTGCCAGGGCTGCGTGTGGACCGCTTCTTCAGCACCGAGCAGTGGGTCTTTCAGCCGCGCCTGACCGCACGCTGGGACGTCAGCGAGAGCCTCTTGCTCAAGGGCGGCGCGGGTCTCTTCACGCAAGAGCCGAACGTGCAGGAGGGCGAGGACGACGAGGTCTTCGGCAATCCGGACCTGCTGGCCGAACGCGCGTGGCATTACTCGCTCGGCGTCGAATGGAAGGTGCGGCCGCACATCACCCTCGACGCGACGGGCTTTTACAAAGATCTGCGCAGCCTCGTCAGCAAGACCGACGCGGTGGTGGTCGAGGGCGATCGAGCGCGACCTCTGATCTACGACAACGGCGGGCGGGGACGAGTCTACGGACTCGAGCTGGTGGCGCGGCACGAGTTCACCAGCAAGTTCACCGGCTGGCTGGCGTACACGCTGTCGAAGGCCGAGCGGCGTGATTCGGGGTCGGACATCTACCGGCTCTTCGACTTCGACCAGACTCACATCCTCACCGCCGTGGCGAGCTACCTGCTGCCGCGCAACTGGCAGGTGGGCGGACGCTTCCGCTTGGTCTCGGGCAATCCGCGTACGCCGATTGTAGGCGGCATCTTCAACAGCAGCTCCGATCGCTACGATCCCGTGTTCGGCAAGGTGAACAGCGATCGCAACCCGATGTTCCACCAGCTCGACCTGCGGGTCGACAAGCGCTGGGTCTACGACAAGTGGATGTTCAGCCTCTACATGGACATCCAGAACGTCTACAACCGGTCGAACACCGAGCAGCTCACGTACAACTACAACTACACCGAGAGCAAGCCTGCGCAGGGCCTGCCGATCCTGACCATCCTCGGCATGCGCGCCGAGTTCTGAGGCAAGCCATGAAGCGAATCAGCTGTGAACGGGTTGCGATCGGTCTGGCGCTGTTGACGGCGCTGGCGGCGGCTCCCGCCTACGCGCAAGACATCGAGCCGCCGCGACGGCGCCAGGGCTACTACCTCGCGCTTGGCCTCGGCAGCGGGGCCAGCCACATCAAGGACGACGGCGACTCGCTCGGCGTCGGCGGCGGCTCACGTTTCGGGCTGCGGTTCGGCCAGCTGGTCACGCGGCGATTCGGGCTCGGTTTGCTGTTCGAGGGCATGGGTGTGAAAAAGGGTGAAGCGACGGCGGGCGGCGGCGGTGTCAGCCTGGAAGCGAACCTCTCGCTGATTGGCAACCTCGCTCTGCGCGGCACCGCCGGCTTTGCCGCGCTCGAGCTGGTCGACAAGAGCGAGCCCGATCCCGACGATCAGAAGAGCGGCGGCTTCGGCGCGCAGTACGGCGCCGGTATCTCCTACGACTGGTTCCCCAAGTCAGGCGTAAAGAGCGGCGGCCTGGCCATCACCCCGACCCTGGACGTCCGCTGGCTCCCCGGAACGACGTCCAGCATCGGCGCCTTCGTCGGCGTCGAAATCGCCTGGTGGACCGGCCTCCCCAAAAACGAGCTCGAACTCCCCGAGTCCGAAGCCTACGGCAAGTAACGCCCGGACCAGCCGTCTCGCCGGTGGCGCGCCGTCGCCACAGGCGCATCGCGGCCTCCCCTCGTCCGTCGACGGAAGGACGCTCATATGTTCCTCGCCGGTCGGGCGCGGCGAGGTGACGCGGACATGTCCGGACAGTGAAAGGCGGGGCGAGCGGACGGCTCGTCAGCTGGTGCCGCCCTTCCCGATTCACATCGCCATGGTACCGCCGGTCGAGTTTCCCGATGCGAGACGCGGCCACGCGACCACTCAGGAGCACAGTCCGCCGCTGGGGCGCAGCACCTGCCGCCGACAATTCCGCTGGCACGATGGTGGCAATGACGTGGTTTCGCCATGTGCAACCGCAGCGCAGCCGCCCGCAAAGACGACGTCGATCAACCAGCCTCGAACGCCGTCGATCCCACCTCCCGAGATCGGCAGCCGGTGGCGCCCACGGCGACCGCGCAAGCCCGCCTCGAGCGACGCCTGGCCGAGCTGGCCGCCACCGCCCACCTCAGCCCGCGCCAGACCACCATCCTCCGCCTGCTGGTCCTGGGCCTCACCAACAAGGAGATCGCCGCCTCCGCCCGCTGCTCCGAGGTCACCGTGGAAGCCCACATGACCGCTCTGCTCCGCCGCACGCGCGCCGAAGGCCGCGGCATGCTGGTAGCCCGCTTCTGGCTAGAACAAACCTAACCCCTCAAGCCCCCTAACCCGCCCAGCATTCCCCTGGTCTCCGCCACCTCCGCCTCCCCTCACCGTCCGTGCCTCCCCCCCGCGGGGGCTGCATTCCCGCTCTGCCGCGACTGCGTCCGTGCCTCTCCCCCGCGGTGAGGGGCTGCATTCCCGCTCTGCCCGCGACTGCGTCCGTGCCTCTCCCCCGCGGTGACCCGCGGTGAGGGGCGCGCGCCACCGCCATCCCCCAACCTCGCCCCCCCCTCCCGCGTACCGCCCGCCCGCTACCGAATCTGCAGCTGGCTCGGATCGTGAAGCCGACGATTGTCCGGCGCACGCGTCGGCGTCGCCGGAGGAATCTGCGCGCCATCCCGCATGGCCGCCCCTCCCTCTTCACCCGAGCCTCCCGCGGTCCTCGCCTTTGCGCCAGCGCCCGCCGCGCCCGGCGCACTCACAATCTTCTTGCCGCGCGGTTTGGAATCGCGCCGATGATCCCCCGCCCCGGCGTTGGCCGGCGTTGGCGACGTCGCCACAGACGGCGCCGCAGCCGCTTTGCCTTCCGCCGTGCCCCCCGTGACACCCGCGCCGGCGTCGGCACCCATCACCGCTGCCGTACCCGTCGCCCCGCCAGCTCTGCCCTCACTCGTCGTTGTCCCGACGACACCGCTGCCCGCCCCGGGCGACGCCGCCGGAGGCACTCCCGCCGACGTCCCGCCGCCCCGGCTCTCCGGCCCCCCGCGCCCGCGCAGACCGATCGCCACCAGCACCACCGTCGCAACCAAGGCCGCGGCAATCACCACCGCCGCTCGCCCTCGCGTCCGCCGACCAGGCTCTTCGCCCCCCATCGTGCTGCCCGGCAGCGCGGTCAAGGTCGTCGACGCCGGCGCCTGCCCCCCAAGCGAAACCGCGCTGATCACGCCCCCGCCGCTATTGCCCGCCTGAAGTTCTGGCGACGCGCCCGCGGCCACCGTCGCGGCCAAAGGCGCCGCCGGCGGCAACTTCGCGGTCGGGCCTAGCCCACCTCGACGCGACAGCAGCGCAATGCGATCCGCCTCGACCACATTCGCCTCCAACGCCTCGAGCAGAGCGCCCGCGTCTTTCCAACGAACACTCGGCTGCAGCGCCAGAGCGCGGCCGATCACGGTCTCCCACGGCCCCACGTCGACACCCTTGCTAGCCGGCGTGGGCCGTTGCTCGCTCAAGATCTGCGCGAATAGCGCGATGTCGCCACCCTCGACCGCCGTGCGATCCGTCAGCAGCTCGGTCAAGACCAGGCCGATCGCATGCACATCGGTCCACGGCCCTGTCCGGCCGCCCGAAATCTGCTCAGGCGACGCATACCCCGGCGAAAAGGCGAAAGCCCCGCCCGTGCGCGTCCGCCCCGAACCCGCTTCCTCGTCGGGGCTCATGATCTTCGAGATTCCAAAATCGAGCACCCGCACGGCCGCTCCACCGTGACCCGCACTGCCCGCCGCCGCGTCGAGCACCATCATGTTGGCCGGCTTGATATCGCGATGAGCGATGCCATGGCGATGAGCGTGCGCAAACGCCTGCAGCGCCGGCCGCAAGAGCTCCATCACCTCTTGCGGCGAAAGCCCTCCGCGCCCCCGCTGCCCCTCGATGCGCTCATCGAGCGTGACGCCGTCGATCCACTCGAGAGCAATCCACGGGATGTCGCGCCCGCCGATGTTCGAGATGCCCGAGTCGTAGACGTCAGCGATGCCGGGGTGCTTGAGCCGCGCCATCAAACGCGCCTCAGCGGCGAAGTGCTCGCGAAACTGCGGCAGCCTTCCTGGCCCCTCGTCCAGCTTCAACGCCTTGAGCGCCACCGCGCGATCGAGCGAGACATGGTGCGCGCGATAGACGACACCGAACCCTCCTTCGGCGACGACGTCATCGACCCGGTAGCGACCGTCGAGCACGGTGCCGACCAGGCCGAAGGGGTCACGCGTCTTCATGGCGGGCGGCATCGTGAAAGCCGAAGGAGACCGCACTTGCCGCGGCCAGGTCAAGCGATCGACCGCCCCTCGCCGCCCTCCCCTTGCTGTCCATGGATCCCAACAACGGTCGGCTGTCGCAGCTCGGTATGCGCGATCCTTCGCCTCTCGTCTGCCGGCGCCGCCGGGAGCGTGCGAAACTAGCCGTCCAACGATGACCCGATCGGGCAGCGACACCACAATCGGATCCCCTCCCACCATCGGTGAATCCGCCGCCCGCACGCAGTGGGGCGTGCGCTGGATCTTCCCGGAATGGAACCGACCCGTCAGCTGGCTCGGCAAGGATCCGCTGGTCGTCGGCCGCGACCCTGAAAACGCGGTCTACCTCCCAGGCCAGCAGATGTCGCGCCGTCACGGGTCCATCGAGCGGCAGGGCATGGTTGCGCGGGTCTGCGACCTCGGCAGCACGAACGGCGTCTTCGTCAACGGCGCCAAGATCACCGATTCGCTGGTCGTGCTCGGCAGCCTCCTGCGCTTCGGGGAATGGCTTGGCGTCGTGATCGAGGGCGTACCCGAGGAAGAGGACGGCTTCGGCCTCATCGCTCCCGGCTACTGGGGCGGCGCCACCCTGCGTGCCTGCCTGAATCCGGTTCGTCGCATCGCCGCCTCCGATCTTCCGGTCATCGTCCAGGGCGAGACCGGCGCGGGAAAAGAAGGCGCCGCGCGTGCCGTGCACCAATGGTCGGGCCGCAAGGGCGCGTTCCTCGCCGTCAACTGTTCGGCGCTGCCCGAGTCGCTCGCTGAAGGTCAGCTTTTCGGCTATCGCAAGGGCGCGTTCACGGGCGCCGACACCGCCAACCCCGGCTACTTCCGCAGCGCCGATGGCGGCACCCTCTTCCTCGACGAGTTCGCGGATCTTCCCGCCACCTTGCAACCCAAGCTCCTGCGGGCGCTGGAGCAGAAGGAGGTGCATCCCCTGGGAGAGCCCAAGCCGATCCAGGTCGACGTGCGCCTGGTCGCAGCCGCCCAGGAGTCGCTCGCCGACCTGGTAGAGGCCAAACGCCTGCGCGGCGATCTCTTCGCACGCCTGCACGGCTACGTGCTCGAACTGCCCCCATTGCGCGCTCGCCGCGAGGACATCCCCCCGCTCTTCAGCGGCATGCTCGAGCGCTACGCCGCCGCCAGCAAGCTGCCCCAGCCACCTGCCTTCGACGTCCGGGTTATCGAGCAGCTCTGCCTTTACGACTGGCCCTTCAACGTACGCGAGCTCGACCTCACGACCCGCCGTCTGGTCGCGCTGCACGGCCACGAGCCCATGCTTCGTCGCAGTCATCTGCCCGGCGAGGTACGCGACTTCAACCCCGCGCTCAATAAGCGCCCCAGCTCCTCCGTTGCTACCCAGCCAACGCCGCTTGCCAGCACCCCCCTCGATTCCGCCTCGTTCATCGAAGCCCTGCGCGCCCACAAAGGCAACGTCGCCCGTACCGCGGCCGCCCTCGGCATCTCCCGCCAAAAAGCCTACCGCTTCATGCAACAACAGGGCACCAACCTCGACGCCCTCCGCGACGACGACGCCACCGCCGAACGCCCGACCCTTAGCGAAGACAACGACTGAGCGAGTTTCCACGCGCAACCTCACGGCGCGCTCTGCCCACGCGCCGACTCAACTTGCCGACTCAACGTCCGTTGCGCGCGCAGCGCATGCCGGTGTCGGCGTGACGACCGGTAGACAGATCGTTCCCGACGAACTGCCGAAACGCCGTCCGCGCGCTGGCCCAGCCGAAGCGAAAGGACCCGCCACGCGCCACGGGCGCCTCGACCGCGTTGCGCTCGATCGGGTCGAGATCGCCGTCGGTGTGGTACTTGGCGCAGACGCTACCCGTGGCATCACATCTGTCGATCACGAATTCGATGGCATTGCCGGCCAGGTCGTATTGTCCGTAGCGACCCACTCCGCGGGGAAAGCTCCCGACCTCGAAGAGCCGGACCTCATTGACCGGCCCCACGTTGGCGTATTCGGCTCCGATGGTCTCGCGGTCGCGCGACCAGGGAAACGGTCGTTGCTCTGACCCACCGGCCGCGGCGTAGTTCCACTCGGATTCGGTCGGCAGCCGTGCGTTGTCAGACATGCAGAACAGATAGGCCTCGTACCAGTTGAGACAGGTCATCGGCAGGTTGTCGCTGCGGCCGCTCTGGTCTTCCAGAGCCGCTACGACCTTTTGCCCAGCGCCCGCAGGACAGGCCAGCAGAGCATTGCGGAAGTCGAGGTTCGACATCGCGATGAGCTCGGGATTCTTCCAGGTGTCGTCCCACGGGCGGACCGCGTAGTGCCGCCCCTGCTCGTCCTTGGGAAAGCTCTTCAGCCAGGTCTCCCACTGCACGTACAACCGACGGAAGCGCCCGACCGTGACTTCGTAGCGGTCCAAGTAGAAGGGCGAGACGTATGCCTTCGCCTGTCCTTGCGCTTGCCAACCCATGATCGGCTGCTCGAGCTGCGTGCCGACGTTGGTGCGATCCCAGCTGCGGTGGATCAGACGGGGATCGGCGTCCTTGACCGTATCGATGAGATCGTAGGCGCAGCAGTTGTCGCGTCCCGCAGGTCCGCACGTGGGGGGCGCATCGATACAGCTCTCCGGCGCCGCCACACAGGTGCCGCCAACGTTGATCTGCCGAGCCGAGCACCCTGCGTTGGGAAGCACGATCTCGTCGAGATCGTGACAGCCAAGAACGGAAAAAATGGCGACGACGCCGAGCGCGGCGATAGCGACACAATCGAGCCGACTCGTGAGCCCGGCGACGGCCAAAGCAGGCGCGCGCATGGCAGGCGCTGTGCGCGGGCCCATCAGAACCTCCCCGGCGGCATGAGCAACATGAATCGTCCGGTCTCGCTCGGCGCCGGATCGAAGGTAAGGCCGCTCGAACGCGTGGAGTTGGAATCGCTGGCCTTGTCGCCAGCGGCAACGATGCTGTAAACGGCTGCCACCGCAGCAATGCCCGCGCCTACGAGACCGATCGCGAGCCGCAGTCGATCCAGCCGTTCCACGTCGTCTTTCCTGGCCGCGAAGACGTAGAGCACGGAACCGGCGCTCAGCAACACACCGCTAGCGATAGCACCGCCAACCGACAGGCGATCGAAGGTGCGGATGCTCTCCTTGCCGGAGGTCGCTTCGTCGATGGTGCAAGTGCCCTTGTTGCAGCTGTCCCTGAGCGAACGGAACTTGAAGTCTCCCACCAGCCAGGTGCCGGCCGACGCTGCCAGGAGGCCGCCGCCGGCGATGGTGAGTCCCAGTCCCCAGCGCCGCAAGGATTGCCCCGAACTGGCATCACCACTCGATCCTCTGTCGGCCTGCGACGAGGCGGTCCCCGAGGATTCTGCGATCACGGTCGAGGTGCACTCACCGTCCTTGCGCACTTTTCCCGGCGGGCACGGCGTCGACTCGCTCGCAGACGCGGGCGGGATCGCGACGAGGGATGACGCTGGCAAGGCGATCTTGATCTCGAAGTGCGAGCCGGGGGTCGACGTGATGTCGTTGGCGAAGGGCACGCGTCCAGGCGCGCTCGCCACAATCTTGACCGACCCCGGCGTGACCACGTACGGCACGCCGAGCAGCGCGAGGTTCACTGCCTCGCCGTTGACCTTCACTTCGGCCCCGCTCACGTCCTCGGGCAACTTCAGCGTCAGATAGGCAATGCGTGGCGCGAGCAGATCACGAAGCCCCGTACAGAGGCGAAGGAATTCGTCGCGGGCGGGAGCCTGCGGGTCCAGCTCCAGCTCGCGCAAGCATCGCTGCGCATTGCCGTACGCCTCGGCCAACTTGCCAACCTCTTCTTGCTCGAAGCCGAGGAAGTACCGCAGCGAAGGTGTCAGCCGAATCGTCGCCGCCCGCTGCGCGAGATCGAGGGCCCGCTTGTGGTCGCCCGCGCTATGCGCCGCCTGCGCGTCCTTGATCATACGGTCGCGCGCCTCCTCCGTTGCGGATGACAACGACTGGGCTTGCGCCGTATCGGCGGGTATCAGCGCGAGGGGGATGAAAAGAGTCGCGCCGAGCAGAACAAGAGACACCGCTTGCGAGACTCGCGCCGCTTTCACTGCCCTTCCGGCTCCTCGCCGGTAACCTCTTTGCCACACGTGTATCGCTCTTTCATGATGTCGGCGGCCCACTTCGGGGCCTCCCTGGTGGTCGCCTTCCCCGACTCGTCCGCCAACCAGACCTTGCGCGACCCAGCCCCGCTGGCAGGATCGCAGCTGATGAACACGCTCAGGGTCTCGACGACATCGCCCACCACACGTTCGACATTTTCGGCCGCGGCCAAAAGGCAGAAGTAGCTCTTCTGGCAGTCCGGGTTGGCCCAGCCTTCGCACTTGTAGCAGCCGCAGTAGTTCGGACGCGTCTCGGGGCGGCAGGCCAGCTTCCCGCCCACCCTGCAACGGGTGTAGCTACCGTCACATTTCACTGAGCACTGAGCGGAGGTGCAGCTAGCCGAACCGTGGGTCATCCGGTCGACGTAGAGAACCGGTGCCGCGCAGGCCTCCACGTTCGATAGGTAGCCGCTCCCGTCGCTGTTGCAAGTGCGCACGGACGCAGTGCCATCACCACAGGACTTTTCGCCCGGCTTGCAGACGTTGCAATTGAAACTGGTGCCGTTGCAGCCCGCCCCCCCACAGGGCGTGGAAGTCCACGCACTGCCTTGGCCGTTACAAGTCTCGGCGTTGCCGCCACTGCAACGTTTGGCGCCCGGCGAGCAGACACGGCAGCGGGTCGCGTTCTCGCAACCATAGGTGCATGCGGTCGGCGTGCCCCACCCGCTGCTGTCGGTTGCGCAGGTCGACTCCTGGTTGGTGGAGCTCTCACACTTCTTCGTGCTGGCCGTGCACGGGTTACATTCGGTCTTGCCAACGGTGCAGCCAAAGGTGCAAGCCGCAGGAGGGCCCCAGCCTGCGTCGCCACAGGTCTGGATACCGCCGCCCTCGCAGCGCTTCGCACCCGGCGTGCAGGGAGCGCACTTGCCGTCCTTGCATCCGAAGGGGCACGCAGTCTGAGGCATCCACGCTCCGGCGGCGTCACAGATCTCGATGCCTGCGGCGCCACAACGAAGCAGTCCCGGCATACAGAGGCTGCAGTCGAGCTTCTCCGGCAGGCAGATCCCCGGCGCGCAGGAGATCGCCACCATCTTCTTGCCGGTGTCGTCGCACGCCACGAGGTTCTTGTTCACGTCGCAGCTGATCCGCGCGTTGGGCTTGCAAGTGTTGCAAACGGTGTCTCCGTCCGTACAACCCGACGCGCAGGGCAGCGTCGTCGGCGAGGCCGTCTCGTCGCAGCCAAGAAGCGCCCCGCCCTTGCACACGCTGGTCTTCGAGGGCCGGCAAGTGTTGCACGCCAGTGGAACACCGACCCTTGCGCCGAATCCGAACATTCAGGGTTCCTTGATCTGCCAGGCCGAACGATCCGGCGCGCAAACTTCCAGGTTGTCGCCGTTGCAGCGAAGCGCACCCGCCTCGGGACAGACCTGCGCTGGCGGTGTCGCGCCACCGGTGCCCGCCACGCCCCCCGCACCGCCCGTGCCCGCCGCACCTCCCGTGCCCGTCGAACCGCCGGGCCCGGTCTCGAATTCGCGCACGTCTGCGCTGCCGCCGGTTCCGCTGCCGCCGGTGCCTCCGCGGCCACCCGTGCCGCCGCGACCGCCGCTGCCATCGACGACGGTACCGCCGCTGCCGCCGGTGGCGCGTCCGCCAGTGCCGCCGGTGAGCGAGGTGCCGGTGCCTCTCGTATCGCCAGGACAGCCGGCGAGCACGATGACCCCGCAACAGAGAGCGACTCTCATCCCACGGAGCCAGTTCGAATTTGATGTCATGGCTGTTCTCTTCTCGAACACAGGTAAGGAAGGCGACCTCGAAGTCGGGGCACTCTAGCTGACGACGCACAGTGCTCACACGCGGGGAAACCCTAGCCACCTCACGGCGCTCAGCACGCAGCCGCGCTGGCTGCCGACGCGTCACGACCTACAGCAGCTCGATGCCGACGGTGAAGTCGACGGTCCGCCCGATCCCGCCGCTCAGCTCTGCGCCCCCAGCCGGCATCGCCGCCCGCGCCGCCGCCGGCCGCTCATCGACGACGACGGTGCCCCAGCACCCCCGCGCTGCGGGGCGAATAGCCGAGCTCCGCCGACACACTGACCGCACCCCAGGGCCGCCACTTCACACCCATCGCCAATCGCGTCTGGAGCAGGTATCCGACGGATTCCGTCTTGAGGCCCGCCGCGCCCAGCTTGCCCTTTGCCGCGCCGTCGTCCTTGGCCGTCATGACGTGCCCCGCGACACCGAAGGTCACGTAGGGAAAGAGTCGCAGCGATTGGAGGTAGAGGCCGTAGTTGATGGGATAGACCCCAAAACCGAAGCTGGTGTGCGTGGCGTTCGAACCGATGGGCGCCTCGAGCTTGAAGAAGAAGTCCTCCCCGCCCATGTGCAGCGTCGGAATCACGAACCGCATCGACCCCTTCATGTCCTGGATCTGATTGGAGACGCTGTCGCCGACGCCGTACTCGGGAAAGTGCTCGCGCAACGTCTCGCGCAGCCCGTCGGCCTCGAGGTTCCAGCTCGTGGTGCCGAGGCGCACGCCGAAGCCGATCCAGTTGATCGTCGGCTCCTCGGCGCCGGCTACCGCTGACGGAATTGCCGTGCCGGTCGGCGCAACTGGTTGAGCGGCCGCCGGGCTGGCCGCGCCGAGGGCCCACAGGCCGGCGAAGCAGGTGGTGCGGACGAAGTTGGTAACCGTGGTCGCGATCTTGGTGTTCATGGTCAGTTCCTCCGCTCGCCCTCTTCTTCAAGCGGAGGACCAGCCAGTCCCGACCCGGTTGCCCATTATTTTCAGCGACTTATGACCACAAAAGCGACTGCCGCCCTCGTCCGGACGCTGTCCGGACAGTGTCCGCGCGGTTCTCGACGGCGCTCGAGTCCCCGACTCGAGCTCCCTGTCGACGACGCACGGACGCAGCTTCGAGTCTCCGCCCTTCCCTCGTTGCCACATTCAACGACCACGCGGACGTCACATCGATCTGTCCGGACGGACGACAACCAGGAGAAGCCGCGTCGACAGATCGATGAATCGCTGCCGTGTGAGAACCTTGCGCAGCCAGCCGGCGGAAATCGAACGCCGCGCCTCACCAATCACACCAACGATTGGCGCTCTCACTCGTTGGCAAGCGCTTTGCAATTCTCGGCTGTGCTCATCTAAAACGAGGCACTCCATGTTCTCAGCCATTCTCTTTTGCATGACCCTTGTCATTGTCTTTGGCGGCTTTGCCGGGATGGACCAGATATGACCCGCGCCACTGCCCCTCTGGGTGCGCATCCCGCCGTCTCCCACGTCGGCACGTGCGTCTGTCTCGCCGTGGCTCTCGGTCTCTCCCTCGTCGCCGCGCGGCCGGCCAAAGCGTGCGAGCCCCTCGTTCGACGCGTCCAACCCTACCCACCCGACATGGCTCGAGGCGTGGCCCGCGACACCGTGATCCTCGGCTCCAGCGCGGTCAAAGTGGCCCGCACCGGCGAGACGATCGTCGTGGACCCGGTCACGCTGCCCGGGATGCCCGAGCGTGCGTACCGCCCGCGCGCCCCGCTGCCGCCCAACGAGGAGATCCTCGCCGGTGGCGTCCGCTTCGTCACCGGGGAAGCCCTCTCGCTGCCCGCCGGCGACTTCGCCGTGCTCGAACGCACGCGCGAACATCACGAAGGCAATACCGGCGGCTGCGTCACCGACTCGTGCGGCCCCCGCGACACCTACCGCATCACCGTTGTGCCATCCACGACCGCGCCGCCGACGCTGTTCGCCGCCGTGCAGGCAGGCCCCGCCAACGCGTTCGACTCCAGCAAGGCGCCGTTCTCCATCCTCTACGACGCCACCTGGAAAGGCGGCAACGGTCAGCTGCTCGAGTTCAATCATCTCCCGGACGGCGGCGTCATCTATCTCGTGCCGCTCACCGCCGCAGGAATGCTGGGCACGCCGATCGGTCCCATCGACTTCGATGACGAGGGTGGCTGCACGCTGGGCCAACGCTTTCGATCGCGGATCTCGCCGTTGCCGTTCGTGCTCTTGGTCGGCATCGCGCTGGCGCTGCGGACGCGCCGGCGGCGCTAACCCCGCCAGCCTTCACCACATCGCGCGGCCTCACCGTTCGTTCCAGAATTTCGTCACGAGCGAAGCGCGGTTGGCCGAATCGGTCGCTCGAAGCAGACCCGTCACGTGGTACTCGACGGTCGCCTCGACACAGCCAAGCTGCCGCGCGATCTCCTTGTTGCTGCATCCGCGCACCAGCAGCCCCAGCACCGCCCGCTGCCGCACGCGCAGTTGCCATCGCGCATTCACGACTTCCATCTGGACTCCGACGTCCACCGAGGCCACGACCGAGCGCCCCCGTGCCTGCGGGCGCGGCCTCAGGATGGCAGCGTCCTGCACAGGTCGCGCTTGCAGATAGACGTCGAAGTCCCCGCGTCCCTGATTGATCACCAGCCAGCAACGCAGCCGTCTCGGCTCGGCATCGATCTCGGCTTCGCACCACAGCTCTGCAGGCGGTGACCCCGGCAGCGCCGCGATCTGCGCCCGCACCCATGCCTGCACCTCGTCGGGAAGACTGCGCGTCTGCCCCGCGCCACCCGCGGAAAAGAACTGCCAGAGCAGCTCCATCGCCCCGTAGCCCGCAAACTGCAGATCACCTTCGCGGGTTAGCACGAGATGCGCTGTCGTGAGACCGAACGGTTCACTCATCACCGGCAGATCGTGCTGAGCCAGCAATTGCGCGCGGCGATGCGCCACCAGGACGTGATCGGCCAAAGCCTCGAACCGGGCACACTCGTCGTCGCTGAAATCGCGATCTGGCCGGCCGAGCCCGATGACTTCCATCACGCCGCTGACCGACGGCAGCCGCAGCCAGAGCTGATTCTCGATGCCGTTCGGCCGACAGAACTCGGCGCAATTGGCGGTCGCTGCCCATGGCGCCCCCCCGACCAAACTCGGCAAGGTCGCCACCTGCCCGACGCCGAATTCTTCAGCTCGATGGTGAACCGGGTGCTCCCAGAAGTGGGCGTCGAAGACCGGCAGCCATCGTTCGAGATCGATCGTCTCGGGATAACGAATGCCCGTGCAGGTAAAGCCATTGGACAGATCACTGAGACCATAGAGCGCGTACGGACTCGCGACCAGGCGTCGCAAGGCCCGCAGTAAGCCAGGCAAGAATTCGGGTCCATGCGACAAGGCGTGAATCTCGAGCACGACCGACTCGAGATCTTCGTGGTGGTCTGCCATGACGTGCACCGATCACAAACGCGACCATTGCTGGCGCAGTGAGACCGTCGCCGAGCAAGCGTCGGCGGGCGGTCAGGATGGCCTCGTTCGCCGCCCCACCAGAACGCCCAGCCCGCCACGCACCCTCGCCTTCCCCTCGCACTCGCGAAGCCCCCGCGAAACACGCCCGATGTGTCTCTCCGATTGGCAAGAATCGCCGCCGCACGTCAACCAACACAATCCTTGCCACCCACAATGACCCGCGCCCCCAGTGCACCATCCCTACAACAATCCCGACGTCAGAAGAAGGCCCGTCATGGCCCCTCGCGGATTCTTGCGTGGACGTCCACGCCTGGCTCAGAGAAGGCGAGCCAACGATGCACGCACCTGGCCGACGTAGCCGCCACCGAAGAGGCAGACGTGAACCAGCAGCGGGACCAGTTGGTAGAGCGCCACACGATCGGCAGCGCCGGGGGCCACGGGATATGCCTCGTGATAGGCGGAAAACGTGGTGGCGTCGAAGCCTCCGAAGAGCCGCATCATCGCGAGATCGATTTCGCGGTGGCCGCCGTAGACAGCAGGATCAATCAAAGTAGGCGCCCCTTGCGCATCGACGATCAAGTTCCCCGCCCAGAGATCGCCGTGCAGGCGTGCGGGCGGTTCCTCTGGACCGACGCGATCCGCCAGCACCGCGAAGAGGCGATCGAAGTCGCGCTGCAGGCCGCCGGGTAGGAGCTGATGACGGGCCGCTCGTTCCAGCAGCGGTCGCAGCCGACGCTCGCGCAAGAACTCGACCCATCCGCCCGCGACAGCCGCATTGCCCTGCGGAAGCGACGCGATGAAGTTGTCATGATCGAGGCCGAAGCCGGGCGCGCCCGAGCGATGAAGCGCGGCCAGCCCGCGCCCGAGGGCTTCGGAGAAGTCCCGCCGCCGCCGCCCCGCCTCGACGAGCGCCAGCGCCAGGAAGGGACTGCCCGGGCCCGATTCGCTGACCGCCAGCACCTCGGGAACAGCGAGCGCCCGCGCGTCGGCGAGCCACTTCAGACCACGGGCCTCGGCGGCGAAGAGACCTGCCGGCGCGCGCGGATTCAGCTTGATGAAGACGCGACGCCCATCGGCCAGCTCCACTTCGTAAGCCTGGTTGATGTCACCGCCGCTCAATGGTTGCGCGGTGGCGACACTCGCGCCCAATGCCTCGCCGATGCGGGAGGCCGTCTCGTCGTCCAGCCCCTGCACCATCAGCTCTGCCAGATTGCACCCTAGAGCCGGTGAGTCCGACGCAGGTGCGCGAGCAGCCCCTCGCAAGCTTCGATGCAGATGTCGAAGACGCGATCGAAGCCTTCGGGACCGCCGAAATACGGATCAGGGACCTCGTCGTCGCTTTGACCGATGTAGACGCCGCTGTCCTGACCGCGGCGCCCCGAAGCCGCGGACTCGCCGTCGTCGCTGGCATTGGCACCGGGAGCGAACCCACGAAGCAGGTGCACCTTGCTGGCGGCTTGCTCATCGGGCGCCATCGAGCGGAGAGTCGTCAGATTTTTTCGGTCCATCGCGAGGACGTAATCGAAGCGAGCAAAGTCCCCTTCGGTGAACTGGCGCGCACGACCCGCGAGGTGAATGCCGCGTCGACGCCCCACCTCTGAGCTGCGACGGTCGCGTTCCTCGCCGACGTGCCAGTCACCCGTGCCCGCGCTGTCGATGACGATGGAACGATTCAATCCCGCCCGATCCACGAGCTGCCGCATGACGGCCTCGGCCGTCGGCGATCGACAGATGTTGCCGAGGCAAACGAAGCTGATTCGAATCGGTTGGGCGGCGCTCACGCTTCGATGCTCCGAGAGGGCGCGTCCGTAAGCGAGGCGGAAGGTCCTTTCAGCACCCGCACGACGCGGCCATGCAAGGTAGCCGTCGTTGCGCGTTCGATCGCGACATCGACCAGGCTCCCGGGGCCAATGTCGGGGCCCTCCGCCACGATGACGGATCGGAGGCTCTCGGTGCGGCCCAGCCATTCACGCGCCGAGCGCTTCGAGGGGCCTTCGATCAACACGCGATCGACGACACCCACCTGGCGCTCGTGGATCGCGGTCGTGATCCGACGTTGCACGGTGATCGCCTCGGCCAGCCGCCGCTGCTTGACCGGTTCGGGCACCGTGTCGGGCATCTTGCGAGCGGCGTAGGTGCCCTCGCGCTCCGAATACGCGAAGAGAAATGCACCGTCGAATTGGATCGCTTCGATCGCGGCCAGCGTGTCGGCAAACTCTTCCTCGGTCTCGTCGCAAAAACCGACCAGGATGTCGGTGGAAAGCGCGATTTGCGGCATCGCCGCGCGCAAGGCCTGCACCAGCTCGACGAAATCACGATAGCCGTATCCGCGGCGCATACGTTCCAGCACCGCCTCGGAACCACTTTGCAGCGGCAGGTGCAGGTGTTTGCAGATCTTCGGCTCCTCCGCGATGGCGGCGATCACGGCGGGCGAGAAATCGAGAGGATAGGGCGACGTGAAGCGAACCCGCTCGATGCCGTCGACCGCAGCCACGGCACGCAGCAAGTCCGCGAACCCGACGTCTTCATAGCGGTAGGAATTGACCGTCTGGCCGAGCAACTGCACTTCTCGATGTCCCGACGCAGCCAGCGCGCGCACCTGCCGCAGCACCTCGCGTGGCGAGACACCTCGCTCACGACCTCGGGTGTAGGGCACGACGCAGAAGGTGCAAAATTTGTCGCAACCGCGCTGGATCGTCACCCGCCCCTGCACGCCGCCGCCACCTTCGCGGATCGGATCGAGCCCCTCGTAGGTCTCATCGCGATCGAGAGCGGTATCGCGCACATGGCTGCCCCCCTCGGCGCGCACCAGGTGATCCGCCAGCCGGCGATAACCATCAGGACCGATGATCAGATCCACATAAGGCGCGCGCTCGTGGATCTTGTCCTTGAGGTGCTCCGCCATGCAGCCGGTGATGCCGATCAACAGCCGCGGATTGCGCGCCTTTTGCGCCGCCAGCATCTGCGCCCGCGCAAACACCCGCTCCTCGGCCTTCTCTCTCACCGCGCACGTGTTGATGAGCACGAGATCCGCCCCCTCCGGATCCGAAGCACTGCCATACCCCGCACTCGCCAACACCCCGAGCATCATCTCGCTATCCGCCACGTTCATCTGACACCCATAGGTCTCGAGATAAACCCGCCGCGCCACCGCCGGCGCCACGCCCGAAGCCCCAACCGCCGCCGCAGTGACCGCCGAGCCCTGCGCAGCGACCGCCGAAGGTGCAGCGACCGCC
>JANNNO010000350.1:0-5403 GCA_031398585.1 Myxococcales bacterium
CCCTTGACGGCATCCCGCACCGAACGCGGCTGATCCACAGGGCCCATCACGCCGACCAGACGATCCACGCCTCCCAGGGCGACGACGATCTCGGTGGTCACGTCATGCAGGCTGACCACGCGCGGCCGCGTCGCCTCGCGCTCTGTGGGTGCCGCGCTGGCCTGACGTTCAGGACCAGCGAACGCCAGCAGCAGCCCCAGCGGGCCGATCACGAGCGCGAACGCCCCCGACCGCGAAGTTCGTCGCGCGCCCCGAAGGGCGCTGCCCGGTTGCAACACCACGGCCGCCTAGTGGCAGTAGTTCTGGCCGCGCGGGATCGTCACCGACCAGGGGTAGCGACCGACGCCATCGAAGCTCTTTGCAATCGTCCCGCTGGCCGGATCGATCAGCACCACGCGATCGGCGCCGCTGACCGCCGCGACAATCAGACTGCCGTCCGCCGTGGTCGATGCGGTTTCCGTGTTGCCGCCGACGGCGATGCGCGCCACCACGTCGCCGCGAGCGGTGTCGACGACAGCGACGTCCTGGCGCATGCGGTTCATCACGAACGCTCGTCCGGGCGCGCGCGAAGAGAAGTTCACGCCGTAGGCCTCCTCGTCTCCTGGCAACGTCGCGGTGATCTTCGCCGCCGCGCCGTCGATGAGCGTGATCTTGCGATCACCGAAGGTCGGCACCAGGTGGCGCAAGGGAACGTTGGCGAAGGGGTGCTCGGCGAAGACCACCCAGGGGCCGTCGCCGACCTGCAGCTCGGGCAGCGCGCGATCGGTGATCGTGTCGTGGACGAGCACGCGTCCCGTGGCGTGGTGGGCGGCAAACAGACGTCCCTCGCGATCGATCTGGGCATCGGCGAAGCCACCTTCGTCGCGCGCGGGCGAATGGCGCGGTGGCCCCTCGTGACCCGCCAGCGGCAGGTGGCCGGCGATCTCGAGCCGATCCATGTCGATGCGGGTCAGGTGATAAGCACCGATGTTGGCGACGTATCCCGTGCGACCGTCGCGGGAAAAGCGCATGAAGTGCGGCGTGAAGAAGCCGGGCAGGGTCTTTTTCACGGTGTCGGTGGCGGTGTCGACGAAGCTGATCGCGTTTTCGTCTTCGATCATGATCGCCAGCAGGCCGCCCGGCGCCGCCGTGAGGTGGGTGGGGTGTTTGCCCAGCGCCAGCTTCTTGGTAATCGTCAAGGTCGCGGAGTCGATCACGATCAGCTGATCGGTGTCCGACGACGTGACGTAGATCTTGGCGAAGTCGCTCGAGAGCTCCGCCATGTGATTGGCGACGCCGCCCGTGTCGAGCCGCCCGATGATCGCGCGTGTGCGCAGATCGATCACGGTCAGCTCGGCGTGATCGCGGCTGACGATGTACGCCCGCTGCTCGAGCTCGCTGCCCCCACTGGCGCCGCCCACCGGCACCATGCCCGTCGCGTCCCCACCGCAGCCCACGGCCGCACCTGCCACCAGAACCAGACCCACGATCCCCAGCGCTCTTTGCATGCTCGATCCTTTCCCGAGGTCGAAAAACGAAAAACCTCGCTCCGTGCAGAGACGGAAAGCGAGGTCGATCGCTCGGGTAAGGAGCGCGCGGAGCCTCCGTTTCCACGCGGAGCCATTCCGAAAAGCGCTCTGGGTAGGTCTCCTGGCTCGTGGTTGGCGAACGAACGGATTCGTCTGCCGGGATCCTCACCTTCCCCGGTTGTCCGGGTGGTTCGTCGAGGATCCCATCTCCACTTACAGTGGCGGGACCGCGCCGGTTTTTCACCGGCTTCCCTGTTATGCCCTTGCGGGCACCCAAGGCGCGTCGATTCGATTGTCAGATCACGCGCAGCCGCGTCCGAGGACGAAGAAGCGACGCCCGGCCAAGATCCGGGACCCGAGCCTTACCGCAAGGCGTGGCGCGCGGTCAAGGCAGCGTTCGGTTCGTGACCCGAATCAGGCGAGCCCAGGCAGGGGACCCTTGCAGTGATTGGCTGCCCCGAACGTCGTCAGCTCGACGTCCATCAGGCGTGCAACGGAGACGTATGCATCGGAGATGCAGTGGCGACCCTTCTCGTACGAGAGGTAACGCCCGCCGCGCAGCTTGCCGCCCGCGCCTCCCCACATGATCATCGGGTGCGTCTCGTAACCGCGGTGGTGCGAGCCGCCGCAGGTATTGATGAAGACCACCAGGCTGTTGTCGAGCATGGTGCCGTTGCCTTCCGGCGTCGCCGCCAGCTGGGTCAACATGCCGTTGATCGCGGTGAACCACCAGGTGACGATCTTCTGCAGGATCGCGCCGTCGTTGGCGTGATGATCGTCGTGGTGGTTGCGAGGATCGTTGAGCCAGTTGTACGTGATGTGCGGGCCTTCCATGCCCTCGAAGGCGATGTGGCTCACGCGGGTCAGGCCGCAGCGTTGCGCCGCAAAGACGATGTCGATGTGTTGTTTCAACATCTGATCGAGCGACGTCTCGTTGGCAGGAGCACCTGGCTTCATGCAGCCGCTTTGCGAATCGGCGCGCCGAGCGATCTGCTGCTCCAGCGTGCGCAGTGATTCCAGGTACTGATCGAGCTTCGCGCGTTCGGGAGCGCCGAGTCGCCCATTGAGCCGTTGCACGTCGCTACGCAAGAGGTCGAGGAAGCTCTTGTCCTGCGGAAAGGCGGTCTCGAAGCTGTTGGCCGCGCCCGCCATCGGCATTCCGCCCGGCATGGTGCCCGGCTTGACGCCGCCGAGGTAGGTCTCGAACGCCTTGGCCGGGCTCGAGATGAGCGGGATCGACTGCCCCGGTCCGTCGGCGGAGACGCAGATGCCACGGCCCGAAGCGGTCGACGAGAAGGCGTCACCGGCGCCAATGCGCTTGCCGATGAGCCGGTCGATGGAGATGCCGCCGGGAGGCCCTCGCTCCTGCGAGACGCCGGGGTTGGTGCTCTCCATGACCGTCATCGTGGCGTGCTGGTTGCCGTGCAACGCCTTGCTGAAGGGATTGAAGAACTTCTCGGCGATGACCATGCGGCTCTTGTGAGCGGCGACCGGCGCGTAGACCGGGCCGAGGTCGAAGTCGGTCTCGCTGCGCTTTTGGCAGCTGTAGAACCTCTCGAGAAAGCCGTTGGCCGCCGAGAAAATGATCAGCCGCTTGCGGGTCGGCTCGGCGCCCAGCGCCTCGGGCAGCAGCGAGCCGCAGAAGGATCCCAGCAAGTGCGCCCCGGCGCCGAGGCCGAGACCGGAGAGGAAATTTCGTCGTCCGAGGATGTGCATCTGAGTTGCCCTTTAGCGCTGACGAGTGAAGAACGCTGCATCGGTGGTGATGGCGACCGCGAGATCGCGCATATCCCCCTTCGAAGCGGCGAAGCGCGTCGCCAGTCGATCCACCACGCAGGCGTCCGCGGGACCGGGCTCGCGGCCGTGGGCGTAGCGGAAGACCGTCGAGACAAAACAACGCTGCGCCGCCGGCGACTCCGCCAGCAGACCGAGCAGGCCGACGGCGTCGTCGAAGCGCTGCGCTTGCGGCCCGGCGCCCGTCAGCTCGCCCGTCGTGTCGATGGTCTTACCGGCTTCCATGCGGCGGTAAAGGCCGATGCCGTCGTAATTCTCGAAGGCGAGGCCGATCGGATCCATCAGCGAGTGACAGCCGCTGCAGGTCGAATCGCTCGAGTGCTGCGCGAGACGTTCGCGCTGGGTTCGTTTGCCGTCGGGTGGAATCGGCGTCGCGTTCACGGTGGCCGGTGGCGGCGGGATCGGCGAGCAGAGCATCACCTCACGCACGAAGCGACCGCGCGCGACAGGATCGCTGTCGTTGTTCTTGGCAAGCGAAGCCATGCGGCCCGCCAGGGTCAGGATGCCGGCGCGCTGGCCAGCCGGGAACATGATCTTGCCGAAGGTGGTGCCGCCGCCGGGCAGGCCGTAGAAGCTGGCCACCGCGCTGTTGGCCATCGTGAAGCCGGCCGTGAGCAGCGTCGAGAAGCGCGCGTCTTCGCCCCAGAGCACCTGGTCGATGAAGGCGTCGCTCTCCTGGGCGAGGTCGGTGGCGAAAGCCGCTTTCCACGCCGGGAAGACCGCGGCGTCCTTGTCCGCCTCCTTCACGTGGCCGGTCTCGAAGACCTCGCGAAACAGCTTCACGAAGCCGCTGGCGCTGGCGGGCTTCGAGAGGAGGCGCTTGGTGTGAGCCTCGATGCCTGCCGGCGACTGCAGGCCGTCGCCGCGCGCGGCCTCGGCCAGCTCGACGTCGGGGGGACCGTCGGTGAGAAAGTAGGAGAGGGCCTGCGCGCGTTCGGCGCCGGTGAGCGCGACCTTGCCGGTGGCGCCTTCGGGACCAAGCTCGGTCCGATAGAGGAAGTGCGGCGACGAGACGAAGTAGAGGACCGTGCGCCGAATGGCGGCCTTCACGTCGCCGCCCGTGGCCTGTTGCTTGAGGTAGCTGGTGACGGCGTCGGCCTCGGCGGCGGAGAGATCGCGGCGGAACGCACGCGCGCCGAACGACGTGACGAACGTGCGCAGACAGGCTTCGTCGGGGGCCGCGGCAGCGAGGCACGGCGCCAGCTGGCCCGGCGTCTCGCTCGCCTTGGAACCAAGGCGCCAGGCTCCGTCGAGTAGCTCGGCGACGTAGGGCTCGGTCATGCCGAGGCGGGCAGCGTCGTTGGAAAAGCCGGTGCCAGCAACGATGGCGGCGGCAAGCGTGTCACCCGCGCCAGCAGCCGTTGGCAGGAGCGACTGCACCGTGCGGATGTACTGCGAGGGCGTGAGCGCCCAGATGCGCGTCGGTCCCGGCGCGCAGGTCGCGGGGTTCGTCGGGGGACCGCCGGGAGTCCCGGGGTTGCTGGGCGCACCCGGCGTGCCCGGGGTCATGGAACCCGGTGCGTTGGGTTCGTTGCTTCCGTTGTTGGGCCCGTTGGGTCCGTTGGAACCTGGCGTGGACGGCGACGAGTTGCCGCCACCCCCAGGTTTGCTCGGCTGCGAGGCCGGCGGTTGAGCGCCGTCGCCGCCGATGGATCCGACGCACGCGGGGGTCGCCAACCCAGCTAGCAACGCGAGGCGCGCGAGAGGGCGACCTCTCCAGACCGACCGATCCACCTGCAAACGGGTCCGTGCTACGAGGTTGGCCATGTGCGGTTCTCTGTAGCTGTTGCGGCAAGCCCCCGGTTTTGGTCATCGAACGCAGGGTTTTGTTGTGACGCTAAGCGAAAATGGCGATACCACGGCCCCGTGTCTCATGGCGAGGCGCCGCCACCATCATTAGAGTGAAGCCGATGACGCTCGTCGCCTGCCCCGCCTGCGGTCGTTCCATCTCGCGTCAGGCGCCGAGCTGCCCGGGTTGCGGGCATCCCATGGCGGCGGCCCCGCTGGCGGCCCACGGTTCCCCCGGCGTCGCGGTGGCGATGCCCGGCGCGCTCGGCCCCGAACGGGAGCTGTGGCGGGGACACCCGTCGGCAAAGGCGTT
>JANNNO010000359.1:0-17595 GCA_031398585.1 Myxococcales bacterium
TCTTGGTCGGGATCATGATCTTCATCCCGTTGTCGAGGATCTTCAGGATGTAGAAGGTCTGCTTGCTCGACGAGATCTCACGTGTTTCCACCCCAATGATCTGGGCCACGCCATGTGCCGGGTAAACGGCTAGGTCTCCCACGCGGAAAGTCGGCTCCATATACCTTTTCTCCTGGTGGCTAAAGAAAGCTGAAAACGAAAACCTCGTTGGCCGAGGCGCGCGAACTCTAGCACCCTGGGATCCCGAGGGTCAAGGCGCTTCTCGCATCAAAAACCCCGTATTTTTCGGGGTTTTGAGCGCCAATCCCGGAAAATCCCGGGGTCTACGCTGACCAGGTCCCGTTTCAGCGATGTCAGACCCGCGAGGGTAGCCTGGGGGCGAGCCCAACGCTCATGCTGAAGCGATTCGGCGCAGATACTCGATAACCGTCGCCACACCGAATCCAGTGCCGCCCTTGCTGAACTCTGCCGACTCCTTGTCGGCCGTCGATGGGCCAGCGAGATCGACATGCACCCAAGGGGTTTCACCGACAAACTCGCGGAGGAACAGGCCCGCAGTCAGGGCTCCCCCCCATCTTTCGCCGGTGTTCTTCATATCGGCGACGTCGGACTTGAGCATGTCCATGAGCCGGTCGGGCAGGGGGAGACGCCACATTTCCTCGCCGGCGGCCTTGGCAGCGGCCAGCCAAGCTCCTGCCAGGGCGTCATTGTTGCTCATGACGCCCGCGATGTGTGGGCCGAGGGCGACGATGCACGCGCCGGTCAGCGTCGCGAAGTCGAAGATCTCGTCGGGCTCGAGCTCGAGGCCGTAGGTGATGGCGTCCGCCAGCGTGAGCCGACCCTCGGCATCGGTGTTGTTGATCTCGACGGTCTTGCCCGCCTTGGAACGAAGCACGTCGCCGAGTCGATAGGCGCTTCCGCTCGGCATGTTCTCGGTGCAGGCGGCGAGGGCGTGCACTTCGACAGAGAGCTTCTCTTGCGCAATGACCGCCATCGCGCTGAGAACCGCGGCGGCGCCGGACATATCGGTCTTCATGTCGAGCATGCCGTCATTGGGTTTGAGCGAAAGGCCGCCCGAATCGAAAGTGACGCCCTTGCCGACGAGCAAGATCCGCTTCTTGGGAGCGTTCGGCTTCCAGCTGAGGTGAATGAAGCGGGGCTCCTCGATGCTGCCTTGAGCGACCGCGAGAAACAGGCCCATGTTCTGCGCGCGACACTCGGTGGGACCGAGGATCTGGCAGCCGAGGCCATGCTCGGTGGCAATGGACTTGGCCACCTCGGCCATCCGGGTCGGCGTCATGGCGGCGCCGGGCTCGTTGATGAGATCGCGGGCTCGGCAGACGGCCGCGCCCAGCTGCTCGCCTCTAACTACGGCACTGGCCAAGTCGGGATCGAACCCCGGGCCTACCAGCAGGCTCACCTCTTTCAGTGAGACGGGCTTGCGCTTGTCTTCCGAGAGGTACTTGTCGAAGCGATAGCAGCCGAGGACGAGGCCTTCGCTCAATCGTTCGCAGAGCGCGCGTTGTTCAGGCTGCGGACCGAGGAAGCCGAGAGGCGGCAGGAGTGCGAGTCTCTTGGCCCCGGCGCTGGTGGCGAGGCGGGCGGCGCGAGCGGCGAAGCTGCGAAGGGCAGGGAGGTTGATCGCGGCGCGTTTGCCTAGGCCGACCAGGGCGATCCGCCCAGGGGCGACCTTACCGTGCGTGGCGAAGACCAGCGTCTGCCCGGACTTACCGAGGAAGCGTTCGTCCCGGATGGCAGCGCGGAGAAAACCCGCCGTTGCGGTGTCGAACGCGTTGACGATGGCGTTGTCATCGAGGGTGTCTTCCGCGCAGCCGATGGCGAGCAGGTCGGCTTTTTCGTCGGCGGGAGCGGCACCGGAGAGCTCGATTCTCATGGTCTATCAACGTACCTCTCGCAGCGCGCTCGATGGTAGGTGTGGCGATCCCTTTGTTCAAGCCGTTTGTATTGACACGCGGGCAGAGCGGTCAGTAGGGTGGGGCCGGGTTCTGGGTATGGCCGCGTCAAAGAAGAAGAAGGCAGAGCGTACGGGCGTTGCCCGGCCGAAGCCCAGCACCGGTCGACCCGCCGAACGCAGCGGGCGCTCGGTTGCGAGCGCGGCCAGGCCGAACCACGCGCGAGCCGAAGCTCGAAGTGAATCGCAAAGCGAGGGCCTCGACGCGCGCGCCGAGTTGCGACCCAGCGACGCAAGAGTCGATGCGAAAGCCGAATTGAGAGCCGAGCGGGCCGAGCCAGGGCGGTCGCCGGCCGCGCCGGTCTCCGCTGGCAATGGTCACGGCGGCGCGGTGGCGGCCCCGGCGCGGGGCAACCCGCCGGCGCTGCCGGTGCCGCTGGCGACATTCACCGTCTGAAGGATCGCGGAGGCACCATGAACGACACGAACGAGCTATCGAGTCTGCGGGAGAAGGCCGGCGATGTCTTGCGGGACATCCTGGACAAGATGGGGATCGAGGCGGAAGTGAGCGCGTTCGACGACGGCGAGCGGGTCATTCTCGACGCTCACGGGGCAGAATCAGGACTGGTGATCGGGAAGAAGGGCGCCACGCTCGACGCCCTCCAGTACTTGGTCAATCGCATCGTTTTCAAGCAGCCGGGCGAACGCCCCCTGGTCGTGGTCGATGCCGAGGGCTATCGCGGCCGCCGCGAGGACTCTCTCGTCGACATGGCGAAACGACTCGCGGAGAAGGCACAGCGCTCGGGGCGACCGGTGCCGGTCGAGCCAATGAGCCCACACGATCGGCGGATCGTGCACCAGGCGCTGGCGGACCATCCCGATGTCACGACCGAATCGGAGGGCGAGGGGTCTGCCCGCCGGGTCGTGATCTTCCCGAAAAAGGGCGGCGCGGAACACGCCGCGCCCTGAGCTCTGGGCCCTTGTGGCCCCGCTGGGGGCTCGTCAGAGAAGACCGGCGGCGCCTAGCCAGCGCCGAGCAGCGCCCGAGCTCAACAGCCGGGCGCTTATTTTTTTTTCGGTTGGCTTCGGGAGGTAGGGAATCACAACGTCTGGATAGACGCCGGTCTGCGCTTCGATGAGCGCGGCGTTTCGCTGGGCCCCGAGGTTGGGTTCGGAACGCGTCGTCATGAGGGCTAGGCCGAGCAGCGGAACACGGCGACGGCGGAGCTCGGCGATGCACAGGGCGGTATGGTTGATGGTACCGAGGCCGTTGCGAGCAACGAGCAGCACCGGTAGGCCGAGGGCATCGGCGAGATCCGCGGCGGTGAGGCGAGGGGCGTAGGGCGAGAGCAGGCCGCCGGCCGCTTCCACGAGAAGAGGCGTGCCGCTGGGCTCGGCGTCGAGAGCGGTTGAGTGCGGTTGGGCCGCGCGGGCGGCTACGTCGGCGGCGACGAGGCGACGAGCGGCCGCCAGTAGGCGGGTGCGGGACAGGCGTAGGCCGGTTGCGGCGGCCGGGGCAATCGGGGGACGGATAGGGAAGGGGCAGATGGCCAGCAGAGGCAGATCGCTGCGGGCGGCGGCTCTGAGGGCGGCGGCATCGGCCGGTAGGTTGTATGTACAACCAGATTCGGCGGGTTTGAAGGGAACCAGGCGCTGACCGAGAGTGCGGGCGGCGGCGAGCAGTCCGCAGGAGAGAGCCGTCTTTCCCACGCCGGTGTCGGTACCAGCGACGAAGACTCCGGTGAAGGCGGTGGGGCGTTTCACGGCAGGGGGCCCGAGCCGGAAAGAGAGCGATCGGCCGCCGGCGCAGGGAGCCTCGCAAGCGCTTCGGCCAGACGGGCGATGTCTTCGCTGGTGTGGAGAGCTGAGAGGGTGATGCGCAAGCGGGCGGTGCCCTCGGGCACGGTGGGCGGACGGATCGGTTGAACGAAGAGGCCGTTTTCGAGAAGCTTTCTTCCTGCCGCGACGGCGTCCCCGTCGCTTCCCATGATGAGAGGAATGATCGGCCCCGTGGGGTGTGCTCCCGAAAAGCGCGGGCCGTCGGTGAGGCGGGCAACGTGAGCTTTGATGATCGCTCGTCGGGAGTCGCCTTCGGGGCTTCGCACGATGGTCAACGCGGCTTCCGCGGCAGCCGCCGCGGCTGGCGGTGATGCTGTCGTGAAGAGAAGGGTGCGCGCTCGGTTGATGAGGATGCGGCGCAGAAGATGCTGTCCCGCGACGAAGCCGCCGGCTGAGCCCAGGCTTTTGCCCAGGGTGCCGATCAGGGCGTCTGGCGCGATGCCCGCGGCGGCGCAGAGTCCGCGGCCTGATGGGCCGAGGACGCCCAGGGCGTGAGCTTCGTCGACGATGAGGGCAGCCCGTGCGGCGCGGGCGATGGCAGCGTAGTCGGCGAGTGGCGCCTGGTCGCCGTCCATGCTGAAGAGCGACTCAGTCACTAGGAAGCGCCGGCGAAATGCGCGGGAGCGGTCGGCGAGGGCGGCGCGGGCGGCGTTGATGTCGAGGTGTGCAAAGACGCGAACCGTTGCGCGGGAGAGGCGGCAGCCATCAATGAGGCTTGCGTGATTGAGGGCGTCCGAGACGATGAGATCATCGGAACCAGCGAGAGCGGTCAGGACGCCAAGATTCGTCTGGTAACCCGTAGGGAAGAGCAGGGCGCTTTCGGTTTCGAGGAAGTCAGCGAGATGTGCCTCCAGTGAGCGGTGAGCCGGAAGGTCACCCGAGACCAGGCGAGACGCAGCAGCGCCGAAGGCCGTGGAGGAGAGGCTGGCCTGGGCCGCGGCCAGGACGGTGGGATGTTCGGCCAGCCCGAGATAGTCGTTGGAAGAGAAGTTGAGGACGCGCCGCCCGTCGATCTCAGGATGGATTCGCCCGCGGCCAGCGAAGGCGGGCAGGGTGCGAAGGCGGATTCGGCCGGCAAGTTCCTCCAGCTCCGCCGTCAACGCGTCGGCAAGTTCAGGCAGCACGCGCGAACGATAGAGAGCGCTCGGTCGCGAGTCAACGCGTCGCCGGCGCCCCACGTTCCACGTGGAACAGTCGTGTCGCTGCGAGTGCGTGGCGGGGCAAGGCACGCTGGGACTACCGGATTCTCGGGCTCACTTGGAGACACATCACCTTCGTTGCGGTCGGCCTGACCGTGCGGCCTGCCGCAGACACGAGAGGTCTTCGCGGAGGGCTTTGGAGGCTCGGCTACCGAGGCGGGCCCAAATGGGGAAGGGCACCGAGAGGCACCCGCCCATACCTACGTCGCCCGCCTCAGCGGGACGGGTCGCTGGGAGCCGAGGCCGCTCTGCGAGGAGTTTCCGGTCGGGCCGCCTCGCTTGCGCCCAACACCGAACTGGTCAGCCTCTAGCGGGGGCAGGTCCAAGGTCCCCGACGCGCGATGCCTGGGACGTACTTGAAGGGGCGGGCAGGGCGCGACCGGGATTGGCGGGGGAGTTCGTGACACGGATGCCGAGGGCCGCCTGGCGGGGCGGCAATGCGCCCAACCGCCGGACCTCGGCCACAGCGACCTCCTGACCAGGCAATCGCACCGCAGTCCCGCCGTCCGGAATTCAGCTCAAGCCGGGGCCGGCCAACTGTCCCCAAGGGTCATCCTGTCTGAGGCAGGCAACTGTGATTCGCAACTTGATGCCGGGCCGCGGAGGGGCGGCCAGCCTTTGCCCACCGGACCTGCGGACCGAAGACCACAGCCTGCCGCTGACGCCCCAGAATCCGGCGGCCAGGGGCGAGTGGGCGGTGTTTCACGTGGAACATCGGCGCCCTCGCCACCGGACCAGCGGAGCGAAAGCAAGGGCCCAGGTGTCTAGGGCGCGGAAGACGGGGCGGCGGCGATGGCGAGGCGATCCCGGTTGCGGGCGCCGTAGGAGAGGCGGCCGACCTCTTTCCAATTGGCGGGGAGCTGCAGGCTGGCTTCAGTCGATAGGAAGAGGATGGTGCGACCCTGGGGAGCGAGGAGCCGCTCGGAGCGGGCTAGCCATTCCTGGGGGGCAAAGGTGGCTCGCGAGGAGGCGGCGTCGAACTGGGTGGTGATGGTGTCGTCTCGGCCGGCGACCACCGACGCTTCCAGCCTGAGGGTGCGAAGAGCGGTCCGGAGAAACGCCACTCGCTTAGCGCGTGGTTCCACCAGCGTTGTAGTCACGTCGCGTCGGAGGAGCAGGAAGGGGAGCGACGGTAGGCCTCCCCCGGCCCCTACGTCGACGAGCGAGGCGGAGGGGGGCACGAGCACTGCCAGGGCGAGGGAGTCGGCAAGGTGCTCCTCGACCAGATCGTCGATGTCGCGCGCTCCGGTCAGGTTGATGTGTTCGTTCCAGCGCAGCATCAAGCCGAAGAGCTCCACCAGAGCCGCGGCCTGACCCGCGTTCACGTCGAGCGCGAATCCCTGGGCGACCTCCCGGATTCGGGTTTCGTGCCCCTGCGATGGCATCGCCATCCTCTAACACGTACGGGTCCGCGCCCCGTCCGCCGATGTGACCTTGGCCATGGCTCGATCTGCCGACTCCGACCCTGCTCCCGCTCCTCGGGCACCGGGCGCGCGCCCGTCCGCGCTCGGTCCCGCGGGTATCGCTGCCCTGCTCGAGCGGGTCGCCCGGCAAGAGCGCGAAGGAACGCTCGAAGTGGTGGGGTGGGCGACGGTTCGCCTCCAGTTCCGCAAGGGCCGGGTGGCGGCGGCCTGGTGCGAGTCGCGTTTGGGACTCGACGCCGTCCTGCGACCCTTCCTCTTTACGGCCGCGAGCTTCTCCTGGCTCACAGGCGAGGTCGAGCCACCGACCGGCGCTACCGCAGTACTGACGGCTGATGGCAGCGCTGAGGCCGCGATCATCACCGAAGGCCTCCGCCGGCGGGCGGTCTGGCAGCGAATGCTGCAAGACCTGCCGCCCCTCGACGCGCGTCTGATGGTCGATTTCGCCGCGCTGTCGATCCACCTCGGGGAACTCCGAGGGGTCGGCAAGGAACTCTGTCGGCTCTGTGATGGGCGCAGAACCTTCGCCGAGGTCATCCGAGACGCCGCTGCGCCGGAGCTCGAGGCAACCAGCATCCTCGGACACCTTCTCGTACGCGGGATCCTCGTGCATGGGCCCGAAGCGCGGGTTTCGCCTGCCTCGGCTCTGGCTGTGGAAGCCCGGCGCCAGGCCGCCATCGCCGCTGATTGGCCCAGCAGCGCTTCCGGCTCCCTGCTCACCGGTCCGTCGGCCTCCACCGCCGCTCGCACTCACGCGGTCGATACCCGGACGGTTCTCGGCTACCAACCCTCCACGGCCGAAGAGAGCCCACCGTCTTCGCCGATCACGCCGACGCCGGTACCCTCCTTGGCCAGCTCGGGCCCGCGCTCCGTCGACTCGAATCAACCCCTCCGGCCTCGCGTTCGGGCCAGCTCACCGCCGTCGATGTCGTCTCCCGCGCAAGCGACTGGCCGGCGGCGTCGCGAGCTTCCCCGCGCGAGCCGCGTGACTCCGACCCGGCGGCTGGACGACATTCCCGCTGTCGGCGAGGCAGAGCCTACCGAGATCGTGCGCGTCTCCCCGGCGCGCAGTCCCCTCGGCCTCGCGCTCACGGGTACGGTGGCAGGTGCGGCTATCGCCTTCGCCCTTTCGGCGCTGTTCCGGGCCCCACCCGAACCCGAGCCCGCCAAGGTCGTGGTGCTGGCTACGCCTCCGGCGGCCCCCATAGCCGTTGCAGTCAATCCAGGGGCGGCGACCGGCAGGCCCGCGGCGTCGCCTTCGGCCGGGATAACCTCGGCTGGGGCTCCCGCTGAATCGTTGTTGGGCCACCACGGAACCACCGGTCCGGGAGCGCCTCAGCCGGGTGGAATGTCATCAGGGTTAAAGCGGATGGGTGAACCACCAGGGTCACGCCCGTCGGGGATTCTCCCGGCCGGCCTACCCACGCAAGTGCCGAAACCCGCCACCCCGCAAATCCAGCCTGCTACCCGTCAGCGCATCGCATTGTCGACTGTGCCACCGCGGGAGGCGAGCGTGGCTGAACGGCTGCTCGACGTCTGCGACCGAGGCCGCAAGGCCGGTGGTGGCGTTCGGATCGACGCCGCTTGTGAGGCCGCGATCGATGCCGGGGCCCTACGAGCTGATCTGTTCGCTAGCTCGGCCGAACGCGCCCTCGAGGGGGGAGATTTCGCCAAGGCCGCCGCTCGCGCCCGTCGTGCCCTGATCCTTGATCCGAAGCTGGCCGAGGCGTATGCCTACCTCGGCTTTGCGGAGGGAGAGGCGGGGCGCGAACGCCAAGCGGCGATTGCGTACCGTCGCTACCTGAGTCTGGCGCCGGCCGGCCGCTTTGCCGACGACGTTCGCGCGATTCTGCGCGAACGCACCCCCGGCAACTGATCGGCAGCCTCGCTGTGAGCGCCGGTCGAACGGCCCTTCACTCATGTTGGTTCCATGCTGGTTCTAGGGATCGAAACTTCGTGCGACGAGACCGCAGCGGCGGTGGTGCAAGACGGCCGACGCGTGCTCTCCGACGTCGTCTCGTCGCAGGTGCTGGTCCATGCCGAGTACGGCGGCGTGGTGCCGGAGGTGGCTTCGCGACAACACCTCGCCACCGTCATCCCGGTGCTGAGGCGCGCGCTGGCCGACGCGAAGGTCGGGTTCTCCGATCTCGACGGCGTCGCAGTCACCTGCGGACCGGGACTGGTCGGGGCGCTGTTGGTCGGCGTCGAAGTGGCCAAGTCGCTGGGATACGCCATCGGCAAACCCGTTGTGGGTGTCAACCATCTCGCCGGCCACCTCGCTTCGGCACAACTCGAAGACCCTTCCATTCCGGAGCCGCCCAGCTACCCGCACCTGGCCCTGCTGGTCTCGGGTGGGCACACCATGCTGTTGCGGCGAGAGAGTCCCGTTAAGGTGAGCCTGCTCGGCTCGACCCGCGACGACGCCGCCGGCGAGGCCTTCGACAAGGTCGCCAAGCTCCTGGGGCTGGGTTACCCAGGTGGCATCGCCATCGATCGCCTGGCCGCGACGGGAAACCCGACCGCGCATGCGTTTCCCCGCGCGCTGCCCCAGCGCGACGATCTCGACTTCTCGTTTTCGGGACTCAAGACCGCCGTCTCCAACTTCCTTGGCGATGGTCCGCGACCGCAAGGCGACGCCCTGGCCGACGTCTGCGCAAGCTTTCAAGCCGCCGTCGTCGACGTCCTGGTCCGCAAATCACGCCGGGCTCTGCGCGCACAGGGTCTGGGCGCGCTGGTGGTCTGCGGAGGTGTCGCGGCCAACCGCGGTCTGCGCGCGGCGCTTCGCAGGGCCGCCGACGAGGATGGCTTTCAGCTCATCATTCCGCCGCCCAAGTCGTGCACCGACAACGCGGCGATGATCGCGGCCGCGGGCACCGACCTCCTGCTGGCCGGCCGCACGTCATCGCTCGATCTCAGCGTCGACCCAGGGCTCCCGCTGTGAACGCTGCCGCTGTGAACGCTGTCGCTCTCGCTTCCAGGCGCTGATGACCGAGCCGCCGCTTCTGCCTGCCGCGCGGGAGCTGCTGGCTCGCCATGGCCTGCGGCCCAAGAAGTCCTGGGGTCAGAACTTCCTCACCGACGACCGCGTGATCGATCGCATCGTCACCTCGGCTGGGATCACGCCCGATGACGTCGTGGTCGAGATCGGCGCAGGCCTCGGCGCGCTGACCGGACGTCTGGCACGCACGGGAGCCCAGGTGCAGGCGGTGGAGCGGGATCCGGATCTCGTCCCGATCCTGACTCGCGAGTTAGAGCCTTTCCCGAGCGTGAGGATCGTCGCGGGCGACGCGATGACGTTCGATCTCGAGTCGGCGGCTCGGGCGGCGGGGCGTCCCCTGGTCGTACTCGGAAATCTTCCTTATCAGATCACCACGCCGCTGCTCTTTCGCATCGTCGCGGCGGGCGATGCTATCGCGCGCGCGGTGCTCATGGTGCAGCGAGAGGTGGCCGAACGGATCGTGGCGAACCCGGGGGGCAAGATCTACGGCCGCCTATCCGTGATGGTGCAAGCCTTCGCCGAAGTGAAGATCGCGTTTCACGTGGGGGCCGGCTCGTTTCTTCCCCAGCCGAACGTGACCTCTTCGGTCTTCTCACTCACGCCGCGCGCGCAGCCCAAGGTCGCTGCGGCAGACCGAGCGATGTTTGCCGCCGTCGTGCGTGCCGCCTTCGCCGGTCGTCGCAAGATGCTGCGCCGATCGCTCGAGGCCGGCTTTGCTTGCCCTGCCAGCGAGGTGCTGGCCGCGGCTGACATTGCGGGCACTCGTCGCGCCGAGGAGCTGTCGGTCGACGAGTTCGCGGCGATCGCCCGTGCCATGCGCGCCAGCGGCGCCCCCGTGCCGGCTGCACCCCTCGACGAGGGCGAGGAGCGCGATGCCTGAGCTACCCGAGGTCGAGACTGTCGTACGCAGCTTGCGTCCCCGGCTGCGAGACGCCCGCCTTGGCACTCTGAGCTGGAGCGGATTGGGACTGCGCCTCGGCCGCAAGCCCGACATCGAGGCGCTGCGGTCGATCTGTCGCGGTGGCCACGTGACGGCGGTTCGGCGCAAGGCCAAGTACATCCTCGTGGACGTGGCGGGGTCGACGGGCAAAGCGCGTGGCTCGATCATCGTGCACCTGGGGATGAGCGGTCGGCTGCGGGTCATGGACGCCGAGGATCCCCGCCCGGCACACACCCATCTGGTCTTCGGCCTCGATGGCGGTCGCGAGCTGCGCTTCATCGATCCCCGCCGCTTCGGCTGGGTGGCAGCGGCGGCCACGCCCGAGGACCTGCCCGAGCTCGCGGACCTCGGCCCCGATCCGCTCGCCGAGCTCGACGGGGTTCGCCTTGGCGCCGCGCTGGCGACGTCGCGCGCGCCGATCAAGGCGTTCCTGCTCGATCAACGCAAGGTCGGTGGTCTCGGGAACATCTACGTCTGCGAGGCGCTCTTTCGCGCCGGTATCCATCCCCGTATGCCGGCACGACGGGCCCGCGGCAAGGCGGAGCCGCTCTATCAGGCGATCCGGACCGTGCTCGAGCTTGGCATCAACAACCGCGGCACGACCTTGCGCGACTACGTCGACGGCGATGGCAGTGCGGGCGGCAACACATCGGCGCTTCTGGTCTACGGGCGCGAGGGCGAGAACTGCGGCACCTGCGGCGGGCCGATCACGCGTCAGATCGATGCCGCGCGATCGACCTTCTTCTGCCGCAAGTGCCAGCGGCGCTAACCGGATTCCCCGCGGCCGCCATCGCCGGGGCCTTCCGCCGTTGACCTGTCTCGATCAACGCCAGTGCGGCGGATAAGTCTTGTCGTAGTAGGGCAGCGATTCGATCCGCGCCATCCACGCCGCTACCTGCGGGTACCCCCCGCTGAGGTCGGCCAGCTGAGGGGCGACCCCGGCAGCCGCCGGTTTGCTGGCGGCCCGCACGATCGACTTGATCAACGGATAGACGACGAAGTCCGCGGCTGAGAGATCGTCGCCGACCAGGTGAGATCCGGTGGTCAGCTCTCGCTCGAGTCGCCCGAGCTGCGTTTCGAGCCCCGGCACCAAGGCGTCGAGCTCCGCCCGCTTGGCCTCCACCTGGCCAAAGTAGATCGGCAAGATGAAGGCGTCGGTGGGACCGTCGAGCTCGCAGGCCGTCTCCATCACACGCTGCCAGATGCGACCCGTTTCGGCCGGGGTTCGTCCAAAGAGGGGCCGGCCTTCGTACTTGCGTTCGAGATAGGCGAGGATCGCGATCGATTCGCCCAGCGTCACCTCGCCATCCCGCAAGGCAGGGACCTTGCCGCGCGGGTTGATGGCGAGGAACTCCGGGCTCTGATGCTGCCGCTTCGAGAACTCGATGAGCCGCGAGTCGTAGGGGATCGCTTTGGCCTCGAGCGCGAGCAACACCCGCCAGGAAAACGGGCTGCCACTCGCCCAGTAAAGTTCGATCTGCATGCGCGCAGCTTAGCGCCGCGCGCGCCCATCGCCGCACTACTCGAGCGCGAGCTCGGCGATCGCCTCGCGGACGATGCGTTCCTCTTGTTTGGTCATGCCGTGAAACAGCGGCAGCATCACGGTCTGGTCGCGTAGCTCCTCGGAGACGTTGAGCGGCACGGGCCGACGGGCCAGCTCCCGCGTCGTGTACGCCGGCTCTTGGTGGGCGTTGGTGAGCCCGCGTCGGGTGGCGATGCCTCGGTCGTAGAAAAAGCGAATCACCGTCTCCTGGGTGACGCCGCAATCCGAACGCACCATGACGGGGTAACTCTGCCAGTTGGAACGGAGACTCTCGCGCTCGATGATCGGCAGCAGGATCGGATGATCGGTGAGAGATTCGAAGTAGGCGCCGGCCAGCCGCCGGCGTTCCGCGATGTAAGCATCGAGGCGAGCCAGCTGTGGCCGACCCACCGCCGCCGCGATGTCGGTCATGCGGGCGTTGTGCGCCGGTTCGAGATATTGCTCGCGCGCCAGAGGATCGCGATCACGTACCTCGGGCGGCACCGTCATGGCGTGCTGGCGCAGGCTGCGAATCCGGTTGGCCAGCGCCGAGTCGGACGTTGTGATCATGCCGCCGTCGCCGGTGGTGATGATCTTGCGCGGGTGAAACGAGAAGCACGCGGCGGTACCGTGCGGCCGGCCGATGCGCTCCCAGCGATCGTCGATCTCGATCTCGCTGCCGAGGGCACAGGCGGCGTCTTCAATCACCGGCAGTCCGCGCGGCTTGGCGAAGGCGAGGATGGGCGAAAGCGCGCAGGGAAAGCCGATCTGATGGACGCAGAGGATGGCGCGGGTCTTGGGGCCGACGGCTGCGGGCAGCTGCGCGGGGTCCATGCCGAAGGTGTCGCGTTCCACGTCGACGAAGACCGGGGTCGCACCGACCGCGACGATGGAATTCGCGGTGGCGATGAAGCTGTGGCTGACGGTGATCACCTCGTCGCCCGGACCGATGCCCAGCGCCTTGAGGGTCAGTTCCAGCGCGACGGTACCGCTCGATACGGCGACTGCCGAAGGAGCCCCGACGGCGGCGGCCAGCTCGGATTCGAAGGCCGCCACCTCGGGACCTTGAATCACCCAGCCGGAACGCACGACGCGAGCGGCGGCGTCGGCTTCCGGTCTTCCGAGCTGAGGACGAGTGATGGGAACGCGAAGAGCTTGCGGGGCGGGGGCAGCCACGGCGTTCCTTAAGACTGTCCCAGACGCCCGGCGACCTTGGCAGCCTCTTCGACCGCCCGGGCCAGAACGCTCCGTATGCGTCCATCCTCCAAGGTGAGCAGGCCCGCGATCGTGCAGCCTGCCGGCGTCGTCACCTGATCCTTGAGCGCCGCCGGGTGCAGCCCGGTCTCGAGCACCATGCGAGCCGAGCCTTGCAGCATCTGCGCGGCGACGGTGAAAGCGACATCCCGGCGCAGGCCCATCATCACGGCGCCGTCGGCCAGCGCCTCGAGCACCAGGTAGGCGAACGCGGGCCCCGAGCCGTTGAGGGCGGTGATGACGTCCATGTTCGCCTCGTCGAGCTCGGTGCAGCGGCCGACGGCCTTGAAGATCTCCTGGGCGAGTTGCACGTGCACGTCCAAGACGCCCGCCGCCCTCGCGATGACGGTCATGCCTTCACCGATCACCGCGGGGGTGTTGGGCATGGCGCGGATGACGGCGCTGCTGGGCAGCCAGGCTTGCAGCTGGGCCAGGCGAACGCCCGCCGCGATGCTGATGACCGGCTTGCCCGCCAGCGCGTCTCGCATGGGCGGGTTGTCGAGCACGACCTGCATGTGTTGGGGCTTGAGGCAGATCAACGCCGCCGCAGCGCCTTGGGCGGCTTCGAGGTTGTCGAAGCCGGTTCGCATGCCGTGTCGGGAGGCCAGCTCCTTGACCAGATCGGCGCGTCGATCGGTGGCGTGGACCTGTTGCGGGGCCAGCTTGCCGGAGCGAAAAATGCCGCGGACGATCGCTTCGCCCATCGTGCCGCAGCCGATGACGGCCAGTGTCTGATTGCCTTCGAGCATGGGCCGGCAGTTATCCCACGAAACGTGCGGGTCGGGGCGCGGCGCAGGATGTCGCGCCCGGGAGCCCGCGGTCCACGAGGCGATCAGGGTAGCGGCAGCACGACGACGTAATACGGCGCTTCTCCCACCCCGCGATCCGCGATGGGCGTCAGCTGCCCGGATGCCTGGTCGATAGCGAAGGTGATCAGGTTTCCGCTGTCCTGATTCGCCACGAAGAGGAAGCGCCCTGCGGGGTCGAGGGTGAAATTGCGCGGGGTCTTGCCGCCGCTGCCCACGCGCCCGGCCAGGCGGGGCGCACCGCCTGCGGGGTCGAGCTCGAAGAGGGCGACGCTTTCGTGCGCGCGGTTCGAAGCATAGAGCCAGCGACCGTTGGGATGGATGCGCACGTCGGCGGCCCAGCGGCGTCCGTCGTAGTCGGCCGGCAACGTCGGCACGCAGAAGCGCTCGCGCAGGGTGCCTCGCTCGGCATCGTAGTCGTAGCCGATGAGGGTCGCATCGAGCTCGTTGATGACGAAGGCGTGCCTCCCATTGGGTGCAAACGTCAGGTGGCGAGGGCCAGCACCTTTCGCAGTCGGCGATGCTGCCGGGTCGGCGGGCGTGAGCGCACCGGTGTTGCCGTCGAAGCGGTAATGCGCGACGAGATCGGCACCGAGGTGGGGAACGAAGGCGGCCCGGTTGTCGGGCGAGAGCACCACGCTGTGGGCGTGGTTACCCGCCGAGACATTGGCGACGAGAGGGTCGATGCCGCCGTCGGCCCGCAACGGATAGACCACGGCGTTGTGTCCCCGGTAGTTGGCGGCCAGCAGGAAGCGCCCGCTGCGATCCACTGTCACGTAGGCGGGGCCCGCCTCCGTCTCGCCCGGGCGCGGCGGCACGGCGACATCGCCGATGCGCGACAGGCGCCCCGAGGCCGCGTCGATCCCGAGGGCCGACAGGCGGCTGCTGCGGTTCTGCGTCGTGTAGGCGAAGCGGCCATTGGGGTGAAACGCGAGGTACGAGGTCGAGCTGCCGGTGGCGAAGGTTTCGCGCGGGGTCAGCTCGCCCGTCGCCGCGTCGAGGTCGAAACGATCGATGTCGCCGGTGGCGTTGCCGTGTCCAACGTAGACGCTGAGACGCGCAAGGGCGGGGACCGGGGCGGAGGAATCTGCGGAAGAGGTCATGGCGTTTGGCGCCAGACGCTACCGGGAGTGCCGCTCCTGGCCTAGTCCCTAACGAGGCTGCCCAGCCATGACGCACGAACCGCCCACGTTGCCTCGGGGTTTGCGCTAGATTCCGCGGCCTTCCGTCATGAATCGCGGCTCGCTCTCCGAAGCACACCGGATCGTCGTCAAGCTCGGCACCCACGTCGTTATGCGCGACGGCGTGACGCTGGCCATGGACCGTCTCGCCAATCTGGTCGACTCGGTGGTGCGCCTGCGCCAGGCCGGCCGCGAGGTCTTGTTGGTGTCGTCGGGCGCCGTCGGCATGGGCATGCGCGTGCTCGGTCTGCGCGAGCGGCCGCGTTCACTCGGGCTGCGGCAGGCTTGCGCGGCGGTCGGGCAGGGGCACCTCATGCACGTCTACACCGGCGCCTTCGCCGAGCGCGGGGTGACGGCGGCGCAGGTGCTGCTCACGCAAGAAGATCTCGGCAACCGGGATCGGGCGCTCTGCGTGCGCACCACGCTGATGCGGCTGCTCGAGCTCGGCACCGTGCCGATCCTCAACGAGAACGACAGCGTCAGTGTTCGCGAGCTGGTCGAACACAACGTGCGCGCGGGCGCGCTCGAGAGCCCCGTTCCGGTCTTTGGCGATAACGACGGCCTCTCGGCGCTGGTCGCGGTGGCGCTCGATGCGGATCTGGTCGTGCTGCTCACCAACGTCGATGGCTTTTACACCGCGAGTCCCGCCACCGATCCCACCGCCACGCGGATCAGCGAGCTCGTCACCATCGACGACAGCGTCATGGCGCGTGCGCTCGGCAGCTCCGCCGGCGGTTCGGGTGGCATGGCGAGCAAGCTCGAAGCGGCACGGCTGGCCATGGCGGGCGGCACCGCAGCCGTCATCGCCAACGGGACCACGCCGGGCATTCTGGATCGCATCGTGGCGGGCGAGGACGTCGGCACCTTCGTCGCAACCCCCGAACGTCGCGCGCGTCGGCTGCGCCACATCGCCGTCTCGGGGCGCAAACAGGGCGCTCTCATCATCAATGCCGGCGCGCTGGCCGCGCTGGTCGATGGCAAAGCGTCGCTGCTTCCCATCGGGGTGGTGGCAGTGGAAGGCGAATTCGATCCTGGCGACGTCGTCGAGATCCGCGACGGCAGCGGGCGCGTGCACGGCCGCGGTCTGGCGAACTACGACGCCGAGGCGTGCCGCAAGCTGGCCGGACGGCACTCCGACGAGATCGATCGCCTGCTGGGGTATCGTGGCTACGACGCGCTGGTCACCCGCGACAACCTGGTGATGGGTTCCGTCTAGCACCATTGCCCCGCCGAGGAGGCCCGCCGTGATCGATCTGCGCAGCGACACAGTGACCCGCCCGTCACCGGCGATGCGGCAGGCGATGGCCGAGGCCGAGGTGGGTGACGACGTCTTCGGCGAAGATCCGACGATCCTCGCGCTCGAGTCCAAGGTGGCGGCCTTGCTCGGCAAACAGGCCGCGCTCTTCGTGCCCTCGGGCACCATGGCCAATCAGATCGCGCTCAAGCTGCACTGCCAGCCCGGGGACGAGGTCGTGGTGGGCGAGGGCGCTCATGTCTACCTCTACGAATCGGGAGCGGGTGCGGCGATCGCCGGGGTTCAGTTCGCGGTCGTCGGTCGCGGGGGTCTCTTCACCGCGGCGGAGGCCGAGCTGTCTTTCAAACCCGCCAGCAACCCGCACAACGCGCCCACGCGCCTTGTCTGTCTCGAGAACACTCACAATCGCGGGGGTGGTCGCGTCTGGCCGCATGAACAGCTGGGGGAGGTGGTGGCGTTCGCGCGTCGGCAGGGGCTGGCTCTTCACCTCGACGGCGCCCGGATCCTGAATGCCGCCATCGCCTCGGGCCAGACCGCGGCCGCGCTGGCGGCTCCTTTCGATACAGCGACGATCTGCTTTTCCAAGGGCCTCGGCGCACCCGTCGGCTCCGCCATCGCGGGCAGCCGGGAGTCGATGGTGAGGGCGCGGCGGTTCCGCAAGATGCTCGGCGGCGGCATGCGCCAGGCCGGATTGCTTGCCGCGGCCGCTGCGTACGCCCTCGACCACAACGTGCAACGGCTGGCCGACGATCACGCCAACGCACGTCTGATCGCAGAGCGTTTGGCGACGCTCGGCACGGTCGCGGTCGACCTGACTCGCGTCGAAAGCAACATCGTCATGATCGATCTCGGTGAGCGGGTGGCAGCGACCGATCTCGTGCTCCGCGCCCTGCACAGCGAAGGCGTGCTCTGCCTGGCGCTCGGGCCGCGCCGTCTTCGCCTCGTCACCCATCTCGACGTCCAGCGCGCCGACTGCGAACGCGCTGCCCAAGTGCTGGCGCGCGTGCTGGCGCGCTGAACGGCAGCGTCCGCGGGACAGTCGGCGCTGCGGCCCTGCCGCGGCTATCGACTCAAAGCCGCGCTTCGAAGCGCAAAACCCGGTTGCCCTTCATGTCGACGAAGTAGAGCCGTCCGTCGGGGCCGAAGGCCATGCCAGCCAAGGCGCCCGCGCCGAGGTTGGTTTGGTAGCGCGCCACCACTTGTCCAGCCAACGTCAGGCGAACGATGTCCCCGGTCGCGTTGTCCGACACGAAGAGCTGACCGTTCGC
>JANNNO010000379.1:0-12303 GCA_031398585.1 Myxococcales bacterium
GACGCCTTGCACCTGCGGCGCGCGCGCCGCGGCTTCGAAGCGATTGCTGTACGGCGCGGACGTGGAAGGCGCGCGCTCGGAGACACGCGGCGCTCTCACGGTCGCATGGCCGATCGTAAAGAGCCCGCTTTTCTCTCGGTCGAGGACATGCCTCCCCAACGGGGCCCCGCCCTCGACGACAAGTTCGCCCCCCCGGATCTCGGGAGCGACGAACCGATGGAGCTGGCCGCTGACACCCCGCCGCCCCGGCCGGGCACGCTTGCCGAACCGAACGAGATCGCGCCCGAGCATGTCATCGCGGCTGCACGCAAACCCGTGAAGTACAAAGGTCCCGACGCTGGCTTCCCCACCTACGTCTTCTGGGCCCTGGCTGCCGTTGGCCTCGGCGTCGTGGTCATGGGCGGCGCCCGGCTCTTGCGCCGGAGCGTCGAGGGTCCCGACCCTGCGGAAGCTGCACAGGCGGCCGCGGCCGCGCCCGCAGCCAAACCGGTGCAGTGGAAGAGTGTTGGTAAAGGCGATGAGGTGCTCGTGACGATCGAGATTGCGCCCAAGGCCGGTCGCAAGGCCCGGCTTCTGCTCGATGGCGCCCCCCTCGCCTCGAACCCGGTCCTTCTCGCACGCGGCTCGAAGCACACGGTGAGCGCGGTCGCGGATGGTTTCGAACCAGCTTCCCTCGACGTGACGGCCGATGCGCCCAAGGCGGTTCGACTCGAGCTGCGCCGATCAGGGAAGCGCTGAACCGACCGGCGGTCGCGCGACCGGCGGCGCCGGCGGGCTGAGGACCATCCACATCACGCCCACCATCGTTATGAGGGCGCCTAGCGCCGTGCGTGTGCTGAGCTCCTCGCCGTAGATCCAGAGCCCCCCCAACAGCGACAGCACCACCGTCAGCTGCAGCACGATGCCGGAGCCGACCGCCGTGAGGAAAGCGAGCGCACGGGTCATTGCCAGCTGAGCGACGATGCTGGCCGCAGCCGCTCCCAGCAAGATCCCCCATTCCCGCGGCGTGGGATCGACCCAGCGACCAAGAAGGAACGGCAAGGTCGAGACCAGCCCGAGCGCCGTGAACGACAAGAACACCGTCCACGACCCCTCGACTGGCAGACCATCGGCGCTCGGTCGTCGCACGGCGCGAATCGAAGTCACCGCGACGCCCGTCGCCGCCGCGGAGAAAACGCCGACCAGCTCCCAGCGGCCGATGCCGAACCAACCCCCACCCGCCGTGCCCCCGCCGACCACCAGCGCCACGCCGACCATGGTCAGGCCGAGAGCGGCCAGCGCGCGTACACCGGGTCGTTCGCCGAGCAACAGCCACGCAAAGAGGAGCGACCAGACTGGCCCCGTGTGATTGAGTAAGGTCGCGACGCCCACCCCGACGTGCTCGATGCAGACGAAATAGGCGACCACCGCCAGCCCGCCGGCCAGGCCGCGACTGGCCAGCCACCCCCACCGCCGCGGCCGCAACTCGAGACGCCAGAAGCGGGCGAGCACCGCCACCACGACGAGGCCGGTGGCGAATCGGACGAAGGCGATCTGCGGGCCGGGAATGCGCGCCGAGATCGCGCGAACCGCCACCGCCATCACCGCGAAGAGGGCCGCTGCGAGCAGCGATGACAAGACGGCCCCGCGTTCCGCACGCGCCACGTCCGCCTGAGACGCGGGCGTGGGGATCGAAAGGGCCATGTCTGTCGTCACTAGCGCACCCGACGCGCGCCCAGCAACCCTGGCGCGCCGCGATTTCAGGGTCAAAGGCGCATGCATCACCGAGCCCGGGGAGCGGCCACCGCATCTTCCTTGTATCTTCCCTCGGTCATGTCCGAGACCGACGAGCCGGTTGCAGGGCCGCGCCTGCGCGCTGCCGAGGTGAGCCCGCCCTCCCGATCCCTCGCCGAGATCCTGGAGCGGCTGCCCACCCAGCCCGGCGTGTATCTGATGCACGATCGGCGCGGCAAGATCATCTACATCGGCAAGGCCGCCAACCTTCGGGTCCGCGTGCGGCAGTACTTCCAGCCCAACACGGGAGACACGCGCGACTTCGTACCGCTTCTGGAAGGCATCGTCGCCAACATCGAGACGACGATCACGTCGAACGAAAAAGAGGCGTTGCTGCTCGAGAACACGCTGATCAAGCAGCACCAGCCGCGCTTCAACGTGAAGCTACGGGACGACAAGAACTACTTGGTGCTCCGGCTCGATCCGCAAGGCGAGTGGCCGCGTCTCGAGGTGGTCAGGCGCATGCGCGACGACCACGCTCACTACTTCGGCCCCTACCATTCGGCGTCGTCGTGCCGAGAGGCGTTGCGGGTGGTGAATCGTCACTTTCAGCTGCGCACGTGCACCGATCACGTCCTGCACAACCGACGCCGACCGTGTTTGCAGTATCAGATCAAACGCTGCCCCGCCCCATGCGTGATGCCGGTGCCACCCGAGGAGTACGCGGATCAGGTGCGCGACGTGCGCCTCTTCCTCGAAGGAAAGAGCGACGAGCTGTTCGAACGGCTCACGGGCCGCATGAAAGATGCCGCCAGCCGCACCGAGTTCGAGAGGGCCGCCGCGATCCGGGATCAGCTGCGCGCGCTCGAATCGACGCTCGAGTCCCAGCGGGTGGTCTCGGCGGATCTACTGGACCAGGACGTGATCGGCTTTCATCGTGACGGCATCGCGCTCGAGATCGTGGTGATCGCGATCCGTGACGGAAAGATGGCCGGCACGCGTGCTTTCAGCTTCACCGACCAGGAGTTCCCCGACGCGGAGATCCTCTCGTCGTTCCTCGGCCTTTACTACGATCTCACGCCGGCCGCTCCCGACGAGGTGCTGCTGCCGTTTGCCATCGCCGACGCCGAGCTGAAAGCCGAGTGGCTCAGCGAGACGCGCGCCGCTCTGCCGGGACGCCGCCGAAGGGCGCGGGTGGAGCTGCTGGTGCCGCAGCGGGGCTCGCGGAAAGATCTCGTCGAGCTGGCGCGCAAGAACGCAGCGGCGAGCTTCGCAAGTCGCCGAAATTCGCAGAACGACGCCGAGGCGATGCTGGCCAAGCTGCAAAAACGCTTGCGGCTGCCACGGCTGCCCCGTGTGATCGAGTGCTACGACATCTCGCACGTACAGGGGAGCGACACCGTCGCCTCGCAGGTGGTCTTCGTCGACGGCAAGCCGGAAAAATCGCGCTACCGAACCTACAAGCTGCAGCGGGGCGGGAGCGGGAGCCCCGACGACTTCGCGTCGATGTACGAGGTGCTCTCCCGGCGCTTCCGTCGCGCTCGACAGCTGGCCGAGGCCGCCGCGAAAGAGGCCGCCGCAGCAGGCGACGGCGCGGGGACGGTCGCCGACATCATGGCCGACGTGAACGCGGCCGAGAGTCCCTGGCAGCTACCGGACCTCGTCGTGGTCGACGGCGGCAAAGGGCAACTCGGCATGGCCCTGGCCGCGGCACGCGACGTCGGCATCGACATCCGGCCCGGCGTCGGCTTGCCAATCATCGCGCTGGCAAAGGAGCGAGAGCCGATGGGCGCCGGCAACCCGTCGATCAACGCGCCCACGCCGCCAGAACCCGCGTCGCCGCCAGCCAACGAGCTCGATCGCCAAGCCGTGGCACCCGGCGACGACGCCGCCCGAGCGGCCCATACCGGCGCCGATGAGGCGGACGAGGTGCAAGCCGATGCGGCAGCGATCCCCGCCCAGGGACAACCGAGCGTCGATGCCCGGCAGCCCAGCGATCCGATCGCCGCCGCATCACCGGGCGCCCTCGGCCCTGCGACCAGCCCCGTGGCAGCGCCCACCCGCCCCGAACCTCTGCCGCCGGGGAGTCGCAAGCGGGGACGCAAGCCGGAAGCCGCCCCGGACTTTCGTCACCCCGACCGCGTCTTCCTGGCCCACGCCAAAGATCCGATTCCGATTCGCGCCAACAGCGCCGAGATGTTCGTGCTCGCTCACCTGCGCGACGAAGCGCACCGCTTTGCGGTCACCTTTCACCGGGCGCAGCGACGACGGCGAACCCTGCGGTCGGCGCTCTCGGACATCGAAGGGATCGGCGAGACCCGGCAGCGCGAGTTGCTGCGGCACTTCGGATCGGTACGAAAGATCCGCGAGGCGACCATCGAAGCGATGATGGCGGTGCCTGGCATGGGACGGAAGGCGGCCGAAGCGGTCCGTCGTTACTTCGACGCGCATACCGAGGTTGGCGCCCTTCCGCAGACCAGCCTGGCCGCCGGCAACACCGATGCCGGGGCCCTGGAGTCGCCCGAGACCGACGCGCTGGCCGACCCATTGGGCGACGGCGAGAACATCCCCGCAGACGTCGCGGCAGAAGAGGAGGCCGTGCTGGCCGCTTTTGCTGAAACCGAGGCGGAATTGGAAGGCGACGCCTCGTGACACCGCACCCCGCCGGCCCCACGACGTGCCTCGCCGGTCCGGGGTGACAGGGGGGGAAGGCGGCGGTATAAGCACCGGACTTTGCGAGGGCGGCGCATGTTTCAACGACTGTTTCGCGTCCGGGCTGGCCAGGCAACGAAACGCGCGGGCGGCGCGGCGGCGTCGGCTTTCGCGCTCGCGCTCGGTCTGTGCGCGGCCAGCTGCGGCGGCGACAGCAAGACGCCACCCGATGATCCCAACGATCCCAAGAAGTTCATCGGCGTCTGGACGTTCGATGGCGGCGCCTTCAACGCCGCCTGTGGCATCGCCTTTCCGCCGCAGGACCTCAAGGGCCAGAACCTCACCTTCGAAGCCGGCACCGACTCTGCGCTGCAGATCACGGTCGCGGGCTGCGCGATCAAATACGACATCGCGATGGGTGAAGCGCGCGTTCGCACGGGCCAGACCTGCGACGTGACCCTTCAGAATCCGGCCCTTCCGCAAGGCTTGAACGTCACGCTCGCGCACGCTGCCGGCGTCTTCGCGCTCAAGAACGGTCTTGGCATCTTCAACCAGAACGGCCGGCTGGACATCCGTGGCCAGTTGCCCCTGCCGCCGGGCACGCCCGTGCCGATGAATTGCACCTACAACATCAGCGCCACCGCTTCGAAGACACCCTGATCGATGAACACAACCTCGCTTGGCTTGCTCGGCCTCGTCGCCGTCGTCACCTCCTCCACCGCTGCACCCACTGCGTTTGCGCAGGCCCCCTCCCCGGCCAGCAAACCAGGCGCGCCCGTCGCGCCGGCCAAGACCGGTAAGGTGGGCACACCGCTGCCCAACCCGCCGGCGCCTTTTACCGAGGTCGCCACCGGCACGGCGATCACCTTCGACATGGTGCCCGTGCCCGGCGGCAGCTTCCAGATGGGCAGCCCGCCCAAGGAGAAGGGCCGCAAGAAGGACGAGGGCCCGCAACGTGAAGTGAAGGTGCGCCCCTTCTTCATGGGCAAACACGAGGTGACCTGGGACGCGTATCACGTGTTCCTCGACATCGGGATCAAGAACGCACTCAAGGGGGTCGACGACGAGGGCCCGGACGCCGTCACCTACCCAACGCCGCCTTACGCCGACGAGACCTTCGGCCTCGGCCGCGGCAAGCACCCCAACATCGCCGTCACCTGGCACGCGGCCAACGAGTTTGCGCGCTGGATCTCGTCGCTGACGGGCAAGACCTACCGCCTGCCGACCGAGGCGGAATGGGAATACGCCTGCCGCGCGGGAGCCGCCACCGCCTACGGATTCGGCGATGCGCCCGGCAAGCTCGGCGAACACGCCTGGTCCAAGGCGAATGCCAAGAAGAGGCCGCAGCCCGTGGGCGGCAAGACTCCGAATGCGTTCGGCCTATTCGACATGCACGGCAACGTCGCGGAGTGGGTCATCGACCGCTACGATCCGGACGCTTACGCAAAAGCGATGACCGGCGAACTACCGATCAACCTGCCGGGGCGGCAGCGGTATTCTCACGTCGTTCGCGGCGGTGGGTGGAAAGATGGACCGGCGGCATTGCGATGCGCGGCTCGCCGCTTTTCGGAGCCGGTCTGGAGCAAGCAGGACCCGCAGACCCCGCAGAGCATCTGGTGGCACACCGAGACCACCGACGTCGGTTTCCGTCTGGTTCACGTGCCGGATGAGTACCCGGCCTTGAAAGGCTTCCGTTCGAAGATGACCATGGAGAGCCCGAACAAGTGATCCGGCCGGCGGGTGCCGACCACACAGCGAAGGAAAACATCATGAGCCAAAAAGACATGGATCAAAACCGCCGGGATCTCTTGCGCGGCAGCGTCTTCACCGCGGCGGGCGCGGTCTTCCTCAGCGCGGGCCGCGTCGGCGCCGCCACCAAGGGCAGCGAAGAGATTCGCGTCGGCCTCATCGGCTGCGGCGGTCGCGGCCGCGGCGCCGTCCGCAACATGTTCGCGGGCGTCAAGGGCGTGAAGCTGGTCGCGATGGGCGATCTCTTCAAGGAGCGGATCGAGGAGTCGCAGAAGGTGCTGCGCGAGCTGGAAGGCGCCGCCGACAAGATGGCGGTCACGCCCGAGACGACCTTCGTCGGCTTCGACGCCTACGAGAAGGTTCTCGCGACCGACTGTAACTACGTGATCCTCGCGTCGCCGCCTGGCTTCCGCCCGACGCACCTGCGCGCGGCGATCGCGGCCAACAAACACATCTTCACGGAAAAGCCGATCGCGGTGGACGGCCCCGGCGTCCGCACCTGTTTCGAGCTCGCGCAGATCGCCGAGCAGAAGAAGCTGGGTATCGGCGTCGGCCTGCAGCGCCACCACAGCAAGGGCTACCTCGAGAGCATGAAGCGCATCAAGCAGGGCGCCATCGGCGATGTCGTCGGCGGGCGGGCCTACTGGCTGCAGCGTGATCTCTGGTTCAAGGCGCGGCAGCCGACCTGGTCGGACGTCGAGTGGCAGATCCGCAACTGGCTCTACTTCACCTGGCTGTCGGGCGATCACATCGTCGAGCAGCACATCCACAATATCGACGTCGTCCAGTGGGCCATCGGCAAGCCGCCGGTCGCCGCCGTCGCGATGGGTGGTCGTCAGCAGCGCACCGACCCGGCCTTCGGTCACATCTACGATCACTTCGCGGTCGACTTCGAGTACCCGAACGACGTGCGCGTGATGTCGATGTCGCGCCAGATCCCCGGCTGCCACAACGGCGTGACCGAACACGTCCTTGGCACCAAGGGCAAAGCCGACCTGGCCAACAACGCCTGGAGCATCACCGGTCACCGCGGGGGCAAGCCCTGGAGCTACGACGGCTCGAAGGACACCGATCCTTACGTGCAGGAGCACATCGATCTGGTCGAGAGCATCCGCAAGGGCAAGCCGCTCAATGAGCTCAAAGCCGCGACCGAGAGCAACCTGGCCGCGATCATGGGCCGCATGTCGGCCTACACCGGCAAGCGCGTCACCTGGGACCAGGCGCTCAACTCGAAAGAGAGCCTCTTTCCCTCCGGCGAGCTGAAGTTCGGCAAGATGGAGACCCCCAAGGTCGCCATCCCGGGCACCATCGACGTGATCTGATCCGCTCTGCCGGCCTCGGCCCCAGAGCGATCGTGAAAGGGCGGGCCGGCTGCAATCGGACCCGCCCTTTTTACGTTCTCGCGATTCGAAGAGTCAGCGATAGGTGACTCACATGCGAATGAAGGAATCGCCGTCGGGGCGGAAGCCGTGTGTGCGGCTGATCAGGCCGACGAGGCCCCACATGGCGCGGCTGCTGCTGCCGTGGATGTCCATGATGCAGTCGGTGTATTGGCCGCTGCGGACCGCAGGCGCCTGGATGGTGGTGAAGTTCGTGCCGTCGTAGTGAACGAAGAGGCCGCGGCCCCCGAACCAGACATCGTCCTCGGCGAACCCGCGCACGCTGTAGACCTCGCTCGCGTTCAACCGCGTCCAGGTCCAATCGTCGGTGCTCTCGTTGTAGCGCCAAACCACGTTGGCTGTGGCGCTCTCACGGGTGATGAGCCAGGGCACCGAGCCCGCGCCGCCGATGCGCTTGGTGGCGTAGAACTTCATCGTGTTCGCGATGGTCAGCATGCCTTTCACGCTGCCGTCAGCGTCGACACGATAGACATCGTAGTCGGCCCAGACCTTCTCGACGCGGCCCCAGACGCGCTCGCGGTCATCGATCCAGATCTCCGTGAACGGAATCTCGACCACCCAGCGCCACTTTTGGCCGTTCCAGTGGTACATGCCGCCATTGCCAAGCCCGTACATGTTGGTGGCGCTGGTGCCGAGTAGCTGATCGAAATAAGTGCCGTCGGGAGGGCTCTGCGTTGCCCAGGTGCGACCGTCCCAGCGCAGGAAGAGGCCGTGGTTGCCGCCGATGTAGATGTTCTCGGGCCCGCTGCCCCAGATGGTGAAGAGCGCGGCGTGCCGGCGATTGTCACCTTTGGGGTAGAGGCGATCCAGGTTGGTCTCACAGAGGGTTGCGCCGTCCCAGTGGGCGATCTTGGGATAGGCGAAATTCGTATAGACGTCGTCGTCGGGATCGTTGGCCTCGGTGTTGTAGCTGCCGAACTGCTTGTCGGCGAGGATGTACCAGACGTCATTGGGACCAGCGATGAACATCGCCGTCGGCGAGCTCAAGCTCGGGTTCTTCAGCGACGCCTTCTGACACCAAGCATGGCCGGCGCTGCCCGAAGCGGCTGGGGCTGTCGCGGGATCGTTGGGCATGGGCTGCCCGGGATTCATCGGCTGCCCGGGATTGCTCGGCTGCCCGGGATTGCTCGGCTGCACAGGGTTGCTCGACTGCCCAGGATTCATCGGCTCGCTCGGCATGGGCGAAGCGGGGGTCTGGCTGGGACCCAGCGTCGGCGGGGCCATCGGCAGCCCCATCTGCGCCCCCGAAAGGGGTGCAGCGGATTCATCATGGCAGCCGGACAATGCGATGAGCAGACCGGTGAAAGGAACGATCGCGGAACGGATGAGAGTGCGCATGGTGATTCTGCGGTAAAATTCGTTGTCCTATACAAGAGTATGGCAGTTAGAAGAGCCTGGCAGCGACCTGGGTCGACAATTACCCTGCGATCAGTTCATCCGGGTAAAGCCGTCGAGGTTGCCGCGAAAGCCGGCCTCGCGGCCGATCACCCCGCCGACGATGCCCCACATGTCACGGCTGCTGCTGCCGTGGATGTCGTAGATCCAGTCGTAGGAGCGGCCGCCGATGCCCGGCACGGCGTGCGTCTTGAAGCCAGTGCCGTCATAGTGAATCATCACCCCGACGCCCCCGAACCAGACGTCATCCTCGGCGAATCCCTTGACGCTATACACGTCGTCGGTGGCAAGCTTCGTCCAGACCCATTTGTCAGCCGCTTCATCCAGGCGATAGACGACGTTGTTGTAGGCGCCGTCGCGGATGATCACCCAGGGCACGAGTCCGGCGCCACCGATACGGCGCAAACGATAGGTGCGGCGTCTGTCGGCCAGGCCCATCTTGCACGCGACGCTGCCGTCGGTATTCACGACGTAGAGGTCGCACGTGGTCCTCGCGGTGTCGGTCCGACCCCAGATGCGCTCCTTCGCGTCGATCCAGATCTCCTGAAAGGGCCCGTTCAGACCGGGCAGCGAAACGCGTCGCCAGGACTGACCGTTCCAGTGGTACATGCCGCCATTGCCGAGGCCATACAGGTTGTCGGAGCGGGTGCCGAGCAGCTGCACGAAGCTGGAGTCATCGGGCGACGACTGCAGAGCCCAGTTGCTGCCGTCCCAGCGCAGCAGCAAGCCACCTTCGCCCGCGATCCAGATGTCGTCGGGACCGCTGCCCCAGATCGAGTAGAGGTCCTTCAGGCGGCGGGGATCGCCCTTGGGGAAGAGACGATCCAGGTTGGTCTCGCAGAGGGACGAGCCATTCCAGTGGGCGATCTTGGGATAGTAGGAGACGACATAGACGTCGTCATCGGGGTCGTCGACCTCCGTGTTGTAGCTGCCGAAAGAGCTGTCGTTGAGCACGTACCAGACGTCGTTAGCACTCGCAACGAACATATCCTGGGGGCTCTTCAGGCTCGGCTTCTTCTCGGCCATCTTCTGGCACCAGGCGTGACCCGCGCTGCCCGCGCCCGACTGACTGGATTGGCCCGGCATCGGCTGCCCGGGGTTGGTTTGGCCCGGCATCGGCTGCCCCGGCTGAGGTTGAGTCGCCGTCGGCTGGGCCTGCGGCTGGCCAGGCACCAGCTGCGGCGTCATCGAGCCATTCATCTCGGGCCCCACCGATGGACCGGACGGAGACATCGATGCGGATTCGTCCTGGCAGGCCGCGAGGCCGATGAGAAGTCCCGTGAGCCGAACGATCGAGGAGCTGGTGACAGAGCGCATGGAAGAGTCCTTGCTGGTGAATGTGGGGGCGGGTTCGAAATCAGAAGCGAGGTGACGGCGGCTGGATCAGTTCATGCGGACGAAGCCGTCGAGGTTGCCGCGAAAGCCAGCTTCGCCGCCGAGCACACCGCCAGCGATGCCCCACATGTCACGGCTGCTGGTGCCTTGGATGTCGAGGATCCATCCGTCGACGTGGTCGCCAATCGCCGGAACCGGGTACTTCGTGAGGTCGGTCCCATCGAAGTGAATCATCAGCCCAGCCCCACCGAACCAGACGTCGTCGTCTGCGAAAGCGCGCACGCTGTAAACATCCGACGTGTTCAGACGAAATGTTTCCCACTTGTCGTCGGTCTCGTCGAAGCGATAGACGAGGTTGGCTTTGCCGTAGTCCTGGATGATCACCCAGGGGGCGACGCCGGAGCCACCTATGCGCTTCACCAAGTAGAACCTCACGCTCGCTTGCACGTTCAACGTGCACTTGACGCTGCCGTCGGTGTCGACCCGATAGATGTCGCAACCCTTGTAGGCGTCGCGAATCCGCGCCCAGACCCGCTCCTTGGCGTCGATCCAGATCTCTTCGAAACGCGAGGCGACACCGGGAAGCTCGACCCAGCGCCACTTCTGGCCGTTCCAGTGATAAAGACCGCCGCCGCCGACGGCGTACATGTTGTCGGCGCGGTTGCCAAGAAGCTGGGTGAGCGCGCTGCCGTCGGGTGACGGTTGCACGGTCCAGGTGCGGCCGTCCCAGTGGAGCAGCATGCCGTAGTTCCCCGAGATCCAGATGTTGTCGGGACCGCTGCCCCAGATCGAAAAGAGGGCGGCCAGGCGGCGGCGGTCGTCCTTGCCGAAGAGGCGATGGAGGTTCGTCTCGCAGAGGGCCGAGCCGTTCCAGTGCGCGATCTTGGGGACGCGGCCGTGAACGTAGACGTCATCGTCGGGATCGTTGGCCTCGGTGTTGTAGCTGCCGAAGAAGGGGTCCGCGAGCAGGTACCAGACGTCGTTGGGACCCGCGACGAAGAGGCTGTGCGCGCCGGTGAGGCTCGGCTTCTTCAATCCCCCCGCTTCGCACCAGGCATGACCCGCGCTTCCAGCGGCCGTCGGTCCGGACACGGTCGACCCGGGATCGCTCGGCATGGGGTTGGGATTCGGTTGACTCGGATTGGGCTGGTTCGGGTTGGGCTGGCTCGGGGTCGGTTGCGCGGCCGGTTGGTTTCCGGCCTGGCCGGGCTGATTGGGCGCAGGGGATAGCGGGCCCGACATCGACATCGGGTTGGGGGTGCTCGCCTGCAAGCCCGGCCCGGAGCCGCCGGGACCCATCGAGGCGCTCTCGTCTTGGCAGGCGGCGAGGCCAACCAGCAGACCGGTGAGGGAGAGGATGGCGGTTCGGAGGGGGGCTCGGCTCGACTTGGTCATCAGGTTGTCCTTGATGACCCCAACTGCCGGATTCATGCCAGGCGCTTGGGCCGCAAACAGAACCTCGATCCTTGCAACCCCCCTGCGTTCACGCGGGGATCCCGCGGGCAAGGTGTGGCTATCCAGCCACGCTGGGACGAGACGTCACGCGATCAAGCCGCGACACCGCTGTCCCAGGCGAGCGGCGCCCTTCCCCGATCGCTCGAGATCGAGGCCGGCGCTTCATGCTCGGCCGCGGCGGCCCTCAGCGGGCGCGGGCCAGGCTGGCTTCGGCCTCGGCGATGAGAGTCGCGGAACCTTCGCCCGTGGCCTCTTGTGGCCGGCGGGTCACGATGCCCGTGGTGAAGCGGAGGGTTGGATCCACCGCGACGGCAGCGTGGCGGAGCGTCTGCGCAACCGCCGCCGCCCCCTCGGGACCAACCTCCGGCAAGGCCGCGGCGAGCTGTCCCTCGGAGAAGCGCGCGAGCAGATCCCCGCCCCGGCGCAGGACGCCCCGCAGGGCCGTCGCAACCGCCACGAAACGCTCCTCGTCCTCGCCGGTGCGAGGGCCCCCGCCGGGCCGTTCGATCTCGATCATCACCAGCGAGAGAGCCCCGCCGCCGCGACGCGCCCGCCGCCATTCCACGTCGAGCTGTTCGATGAGGCGCCGCTTGCTCGGCAGCCC
>JANNNO010000390.1:0-8703 GCA_031398585.1 Myxococcales bacterium
GTCATAACCCGAAGGCTTTTTGCAGCCGTTGCAGCTTTTCGACGTCGCTGGTTTTGATCTTTCCCGACATGAAATCCATCGCGCCCGGCTTCCAGGTACCGGCCACCAGCTTGGCGAAGAGCTCTGCCGAGGTCTTGAGCACGCAGTCGGCGTTCTCGGGCTTACCCGGCGCCAGCTCGGCCGCGGTCGGCGTCAGCTTCACGGTCCATTTTTCGCCCGCAGCATCACCCAGCGACAGGTAATACGTGGTGGTCTCCTTGATGGTGCCCGGGACGTAGCGTTTTTGCAGAGACTCGAGGGTCTTGGCGAGATCGACCGACATGACGGGCACGTTAGCATCGGTGCCGTGACCCGGAAACGCTACGATATCGGCCAGTCGTCTTTCATCGATCACACCGTGCGGTGGATCGCTGCGGGCGACAGCGCACGCCTCTTCGAAGACCTGCTTGCCGAATTGGCGTGGGAAAGGCGCGAGATCGTGCTTTTCGGCCGCCGCATCTGGCAGCCGCGGCTGATCGCGTGGGCGGGGGAGCTCCCTTATCGCTATTCCGGCCAGACCTTGCCCGCGCGCCCCTTCACGCCTCGGGTCGCCAAGCTACTGACAGCGGTGATCGAAGCGGTGGGAACGCCCTTCAATCACGTGCTCGCCAATCGCTACCGCGATGGGACCGACAGCATGGGGCTTCACGCCGACGCCGAAGCCGAGCTGGGACCCGACCCCGTGGTCGCTACGTTGTCGTTCGGGTCTTCGCGACGCATGCGCATCCTTCCGCGCGACGAGCAGCAACCGAAGTTCGAGTTGGTGCTGGGCTCAGGCGATCTCGTCGTGATGGCAGGAGCCTGTCAGCGAGAAGCGAAACACGGCATCCCGCGCGCGAGGGCCAACGAGGCGGTAGGCGAGAGGATCAGTCTGACCTTTCGACAGGTGTTGCGCCCACCGCAAGGGTAGCCGCATCCACTACCCGGTCCCTTCGGCGGGTCCGCTGCGTCTTGAGCGCGACTCGTTCAGCGCTTCTTGTTCAGCGCTTCCTGAATCTTGGGCTTCACTTCCTGTGCCCACCGCTTGGCCCTGCGTTCTTCGGCGACGTCGTATTTTCCCACCTGCGCCGCTTCGATCTCATCGAGTAGCGCCTTGGCCTGCTCGGGATCGCCCTCCTCCAGCAAGACTTCCGCGAGGTAGAGGCGCGCGCGCAGATTGTGCGGATTGAGTGTGAGCGCGCGACGGAATTCGCTGATCGCTTTTTTCGCGTCGTACTTCGGCCAGGGCAACTGCGCGTGGTAGCGGCCCCAGCTCACCGGGATGCTGCCGTTGGCGAATTTCGGATCGCGTTTCTCCGCCTCGCGCAGCCGACCTGTGAATTTGCCTTCGATCCTCTGTGCCAGTGCGCGCAGAATTCCGATGCCGAGCGAGTAGTTGCCCATCGCGACGGCAGAGAAGAAATAGCCCTCGACGCCATCGGGATTCACCGCGATGGCGCGCTCGCCGAGATCCCAGCCCGCCTTGCCGAAACGGATCCTTTGGTCGAGCGGTCTATCCGGATCGTCGCTGAACCAAAAGTTGAAGGCGGCCCCGCGCCAGAGAATCGCATAGTCACTCGGCGCCTGCGCCAGCCACTTGTCGAGCAGACGTTTCATCTCGGCAACGGCGGCTGGGTCATCGCGCTTGTCCCAGAGCGCATCGGTACGAGCCAGCGCCTGGGGGGGCGCCTTTGCCTTGGCGCCCTCATCGCCCAAAGCCGCGCCAGAGAGCAGCAGGGCCTGCGCGATCACCAGCATCTGGGCGCACCGGGCGGCTGCCCCGTTCCCGATTCGCCGACGTGAGGAGCCACCTTCGGAGCGTGAGGGCAATTGCACGATCTCGACTATCGCATCGATCGCGACGCTGGAGCAGCCGGAGAAGCCAAGACCGGGGCAGCGCCGCGACCGGTCGCGAGGAAACAGACTGGTGGCCAAAAATCGATTCGTGCGCTATTGAATCAAATTCAAAGATGGCGCGACGAGGGCCAGCCCGTGCTGCGGGTTTCCCCTCGTTACGCTCGCCCCTTCCTCCGATCTGCCCGGTCAGATCGCGCCGCTGGAGGCCGATGCCATGACGACTTTTGGCTGTTCACAGGCTTGCTGTTCACAGAGACGGTCTCGTCCCGCTCGCATGATGCTGGCGCTCGCAATCGCGCTGGCTGCGTGCGGCACGGGAACATCGAGTCCCGGTCCCGCCTCCACGCGGCCCGCCGAACCAAACCAAGCTGGCGGCAGCGACGCGGGGGCAATCGACGCCGGCACCACCGGTGGGACCGATGCGATTCCCGGCGTCGCGCCACCGCCAGGGCTGCCGTCGCCACCGGTGCCCCCGCCCGGCCCGCCTCCGGTGCCGCCCGGCCCAGCTCCGATGTCGCCCGACGCGGGGATCCCCGTCCCCCCCGCGGCCGGAACGAAGCCGCTGCCCAAACGCCTCATCGTCCTTGGCGACAGCATCGTCGCCTGCCAGGGCGTCGGCAACAAGGAGGGCGCCGCCTGCAGCCCCAAGAAGTTGCATGTACATCTAGCCACCGGCGCGGCGCCCGGCATCAGCTACGAGAACCTTGCGGTCAACGGCGCCGACACCAGCGATGTCACCGCCACGCAGCTGGCCCGCGCCACGCCGGGCGCTGGTGCCGTGCTGGTCGTGGTGTACGTCGGGGGCAACGATCTGCGCCCCTACCTCATCGCCTCCGACATGGCGGCCGAGGCCGGCTTCGCACGGATAACGCCGTCGATTGAAACCGCGTGGAAGACCATCTTCACTCACTTTGCGGATCGGGCGAAGTTCCCCGACGGCGCCACCGTGCTCGTGAATACGCAGTACGACCCGTTCGACGATTGCACGGCCCCGCCCTACTTCGTCAGCGCCAAAAAGCACGAGTTGCTGCGTTCCTTCAACGATGTGGTGGCGCGACTGGCTCGGGCCAACGACGCCATCGTCGTGGATCAGTTCACACCGTTCCTGGGCCACGGCCACCACGTCCGGGTCGCCGCTTGCCCCCACTACCGCGCCGGATCCACGCCGTACATGGGAGATCTCATCCATCCCAACGCCGCCGGTCACGAGCAGATCTTCCAGCAGTGGAAGCTCGCGGTGGACGGCCTTTACGGCAAGCGCTGAGGCCCTCGCCAGGCGCCACCTCCGCGCCACGCTCCGGGTGTTCGTTGGCGGCCAAAACCCCTGGTTTGGGAGTACACTGCCGGCCAAAGCGAGGATGGCGAAACTGGTAGACGCACCGGATTTAGGTTCCGGCGTTGAAAGACATGGGGGTTCGAGTCCCCCTCCTCGCACCCCTGTTTTCTTAGGTCTTTTGCATCTCTCTTGCCTTGCCTTTGTGTGTCTCAAAGTCCGCGGAGAACGGTCAGAAAACGGATTCGAGCCGTCAGCGGGCGATCCGCACGCCCCGATCAGGAGCCGCGCGCCGATGGCGCCGGTGAAGTGGGCGGTCAAGCAGCCGTTCCCGGCGAAGCACCTGTCGGCTGTGCGCGCGGCGGTCGCGTGGTGGGCTGGCGTTCGGACGCACTGGAAGGAAATTCTCTTCGTCCCGTGCCGATCGAGCACGAGCCGTCGGTGATCGTCGCCTGGGCGTGGCCCGAGCTCGGCTTGGTTTACCCACCGGGCGCCCGCGCGTTCACGCTGGTCTTTGACCGCCACGCGGAGGTCTAAGTCGGTCCGCGCTGGGAGGCGCTGACGTTCGCCGCCGCGCGCACGAACCTACTGCGGCACCAAGTCGATCGCGGGCTCGGCTTCGAGCACACCAACAACGTGCTGTCGGTGATGCACCGGGAATGCAGCTGGTGGCCGGCGCCGGTACCGCTGCTCCCCGGTGAGCGCGAAGCTGCGGCCCGTCTTTGGGAGTAGTTTGTGCAACTGGCTTTCCTCGACGCGGTCGAGCATGATGTGACAGTAAGCGTTGCGCCCGTAGCAAACATGCCTTTCAACGCACCTGCCTCGACGAACAACCAGATGTAGGGCAAAGTTCGCCGCAGGAAGAGACGAGGTTCGAGATATGTCCGCGACACTCCGAGTGCTCACCCACGAAGCTCCCCTGTCGGTCAATGCCCGAGGGTTGCTTGCGTCCGTTGGCGAAGCTCCTCCTGCCATCGATGCCCGGGGTGTGTTTGCGCCGCTCGGTGGAGGCGCATTCCAGGTGAAGTACCACGCGATCGACGCTCGCAGTTTGTCGCAGCTCCGCCAGTACCAATCCTTCCTGAAGCGTCGCTATCCTGGCTGGGCAACTCGGTTCGAGACCGATTTTGGGCATGATGATCTGAGCGTGAAGCTGACGGTCTTCCCAGCTCGCTTGGCCACCGCGTTCATGGCATCGTCGCGCGACCGTGGCTGATAGCGACGACCGCGACGACCCTGAGAAGAGAGCTCCTTCGGCGGAGGAACTCATTCTCGCTCAACCCGTGGAGGCGGCGCCTCCCCCTCCTGGCAACGTCCAGTCGACGTCGACGCAGCTGAACATCGCGTTGATGCAGAACCCGGACACGATCGCTCACCTGCCCCCAGCGCTTCAGAGTCGCGTGTTCGATGGGATCGATGCCGACAACGTCCGGCAATTCGAGCTAGCGAAGATGCAGCTTGAGATGAACGAGCGTTCCCGGAACGCCAGCATCGCGGAACGCCAGGAGATTCGGAAGTCCTCCCTCGACGACCGAAAGAACATGCGTTCGATTGTGGTCTTGTTCACTGGGACAAGCGGGTTGATTGCGACTGGTGTGTACGTCTACCTCCTCGCCACAGGTAGAGACGCGGCGGCAGCGGTCTTCCTCAGCGATGTGATCAAGATCGCGGGCGGCGCACTTGGAGGCGGCGGTGCGACGGCTTTGTACAAGGGTGGGCGCGATCGTCGTCCCTGAGACTGTTTGACTCAGTCGTCTGTAGTCCGCAAACCGAGCCGCTTGGCCGGCGAGGAGATCACGTTCCTACGGTCGCATCTTGCGTACAGGGCCGCGAGCTCGCCAAGCTCCTAGGAGTTGGAGGCGGCTCGCTTTCACGCTTGGAGAACGGACGCGAGGCTATCGGCGCGGTACCCGACCGGCTGCTGGAACTCTCGAGATCATTCGCGAGGGGGTGGAGTTCGACGTGCAGACGCTGGGGACCATCGGAGACGAGCCAAGCGCCCCGCTGAAGCTGCGGATCGCCTTGAAGGATGGCGAGTGGAGGGCGGCGGCGTTAAGCCGCCCGGCTCTTTCGTGTTGGAGCGATGCCGAAGTCGCTGTGCTCCTCGCGAAGACCGGGCCCGAACCATCCATCGACCTTAGACCGCTCCGGTGATGTGAACGTTTCGTAAGCCTCGGTCGTGCGGCTGAGGCGACACTCCGCGCAGAGTCATGAGCCTGCCATGACCGATCGAGACATGGACGACGGCGCCTAAAGACGCCCAGGGGTGGCCGTGCTATACCGGTTGCCTTCATGCGTTATGCTGCTCTGGTCGCAAGCGCCGTCGCTGCGGCAAGCCTCGCGGGGTGCCTTGAGCTATACGGCGGTCCGGGCCAGGACGCCGGTGATTCGGCCGTCCCTGCGCCCTCGCGCCCGGAGGCAAGCGCTGCAGGAGGGGCTGGCGGCTCACCGGCGGATGTTGGGGTTGCCGCGGAAGCTGCCGCCGGAGGTGCAGGCGGCGGCGCTGGTGCGGGCGCAGGGGGCATGGCGGGCAACGACGGTGGCGCGGACTCGCCTGCGCCTGCCGTGGACACTGCATCTGTCGACCTGCCTGCCGAGACGCCGCCCCAGCCGCCTGCCTGCATGGATGAGTGCGCGGTGATGGGCGAACGCCGTTGCGAAGGCGTTGCGATCGCGGAATGCCGACGCCTGGCAATCGGGTGCCTCGGCTGGGGCACCGCCACGCCGTGCCCGGTCCCGCAGTCGTGCAAGGGTACGGCCGGCGCGGTGATTTGCGAGTGCCCCGCCGACGCATGCACACGGTTCGAATCTCAACGCTGCGGCCCCGGCGGAGGTCTTCAGACCTGTGTGCAGAACAATGCCTGCCCTAGCTGGTCCGCGGAGGCCCCCTGCGCCGGAGGCCTTCGATGCTCCGCTGGCGGCGCCACGGGCGCCTCTTGCGCTGGCAAGGACGCACGCACCGAGGGCGCTTTCCGCTGCTCGAGCGCCGGCGTGCAGCGATGCGGAGCGACCAGCGCCCACGCCTCGAGCGCGGTCAGCCGACGCTTCCGCGCGGGCGCGGGCGAACTGTCATCGGATAGAGGAGCCGAAATCGCCCCCAAAAGGGCATTACGTTTTCCGGCTGTCTCCCGTCGGTGAGCGGGGGGTGAAGTCGTACCGGCTTCGGGGATCGGAAAACGAAATGGCTCCGTTTTCCTCGGGATTCCCGGGGAAACACCGGATTTAGGTTCCGGCGTTGAAAGACATGGGGGTTCGAGTCCCCCTCCTCGCACCACGATACCCGGGAAGAAATCGGGACGTGACTCGTTGTCCCGGTGAGTGTCGCTTCCCGTTCCTACACCGATCGCCGGTTCAGCGTCGGGGTCGTTTGTTGCCTGTCTTCTCGTTGGACTTCCCCTTCGGTCCCTCTTTAGGAGTGCGGGCGGCCCGGACGCCGAGGGTCTCGGGCTCGACCTTCACCACGCCCCGAAGGGATCGAATCGCGCCCACGTCGGCTGCTTCGGTTCCGCCGCGAGGCCTCACCCAGACGGTGTGAGGCGCGTGCGCAGGCAGTCGCTCGATGACGAAACCGAGCGCGCGCAAGGCGGCGGTGGCGTTCTCGGCGCGGGTCCCCTCCACGAACCGAACGTGCAGACGTCCGGTCGGTCCCACGGGTGCGTCGCCCGCGGTTCGCTTGGCTCTGCCTGCGGGGCGCGAGCTATGCGAGCTCAAGGCGGCCTCTCCCGTCCCCGCCACCCCTACCTGGCCCCAAGCCCCGAACCGAGATCAACGAGGACCCTACGATGAACGAAGTGAGCGTGCGCTATGGAGGACGATCCGGAACCGTATACCGCTTGCGCATCAGCGATGCGTTGCTGGTGGTGAGAACCAAGAGCCGCCTGTCGTTGCCCGAAGCGCCGCTGGCGGGCCCCTCGCGGCAGACGCTGGGTGACTTTCGCCCCGTGGTCGCCTTTTCCGAACACGGCGTCGAGGTTGTCGGACTGCCTCGCGCCGATGAAAGCCGCCGCGACGTCGCCCGCAAGACGCTGAAAGAAGACGCCGCGGTAGAGTTTGCCGGACGTGTCCTGGTCGATGCCGAGAGTCCCGCGCGAGCCGAGACCCCAGTGGTCTACACCGAAAACCTGTTCGTCCAGCTCGCACCGGGAATCAAGCAGAGCGCGGTCACGCGGCTGCTCGGAAAGCACGACCTCACCATCAAACGCTCGCTGCCCTGGCTGTCCAACGCATTCTTCGTCGGCGCGCCCCAGGGTTCCGGCCTCGCCGTCTTCGAACTCGCCGATCGCCTGCTCGACATTCCCGAAGTCCTGCTCTGCCATCCCGAGATCGTGCGGCAGCGACAGACCCGCGCCGCCTCCGCCGAACAATGGCATCTCAAAGCCGTCACCGTACGCGGCCGACGGATCACCGCCCATGCGAACGTCGCGGCGGCCTGGCGTTTGACCCAGGGCAAGGGAAGCACGATCGCCATCATCGACGACGGCGTCGACGTCGCGCACGAGGAGTTCGCCGGCAAAGGCAAGGTCGTGGCCGCCCGCGACGTCACCCAGGACAGCGATGATCCGAAACCGGGCAGAGGCGACAACCACGGCACGGCATGCGCGGGCGTGGCTTGTGCCAATGGCAAGAAGCGAGCGTCCGGCGTGGCACCGCAGGCGCGTCTCATGCCGGTAAGGCTTGCATCGGCCTTGGGATCGATGGACGAAGCGGACGCGTTCGTCTGGGCAGCGGACCATGGAGCCGATGTCATCTCGTGTTCGTGGGGGCCGGTAGACGGCGCCTGGTTCGACCCGCGCGATCCCCAACACCGCGTCCTGTCGCCGCTGCCCGACAGCACCCGCGTGGCGATCGAATACGCCGCCACGAAGGGGCGCAAGGGCCGCGGGTGCATCGTCTGTTTCGCCGCCGGCAACGGCAACGAAAGCGTCGACCTCGACGGCTATGCCAGCCACCCCGCGGTGATCGCCGTTGCGGCATGCAACGACACCAGCCGCAGAGCGGTCTACAGCGACTTCGGCAAGGCGGTCTTCTGCGCGTTCCCGAGCGGTGACTTCGCCAACCCCAAGAGTGGGCATCCAGCGCCGCTGACTCCCGGGATCTGGACCACCGATCGCACGGGCAACGCCGGCTACAACCCGGGGGGCGGCGTTCAGCGCGGGGATCTCGCGGGCGACTACACCAACAGCTTCGGCGGAACCTCGAGCGCCTGTCCTGGGGTTGCGGGCGTCGTCGCCCTCATGCTCGCGCGCAACCCCAGCCTCGGTGCGACGGAGGTGCGCGACCTGCTTCGATCCAGCTGTGATCGGATCGACGAGGTGGGCGGCGACTACGACCCTGACGGGCACAGTCCCTTTTATGGATTCGGGCGGGTGAATGCGCAACGAGCGGTCAAGCTGGCCATCGCAGCCCGGCGCCGCAACCTCGGTCGAAAGCCGAAGCCCGGTCCCGCAAAGGCCCTCAGCAAGGCGAGAGGCAAAGCCGTGGCAAGGACCGGGAAACCTCGGCGCACGTCGGGCGCGTCGCCTCGCAAAACGTCAGGCTGACGGGGGGGCCGCTAG
>JANNNO010000431.1:0-10441 GCA_031398585.1 Myxococcales bacterium
ATCCGCGATCACTTTGCCCGTCGGTGTGAGCCAGGTGCATCGGGACATTCTCGAGAAGTACCGCCACGGTCGCCTGGCGCCGCGCGCCTGATTCCCGGCGCTGGGGATGATTCGCGCGGCGGCGCGCCTGGCCGCACACCGTCGCTGCGACGATGAGGTCGTGCTAGGAAGGGCGCCGCACATGTCGTCGATGCAGGCCAGTTACGCCGTCCGCTACGGAGAGCTGCATGCCCGCCACTGGTGGTGGCGCTCGCGTGAGGAATACGTCATGCGCAAGGTCGCCGACGTGGCCGCGCAGGCGGGCGGCAAACGGCTGCGCATCCTCGACATCGGTTGCGGCGATGGCCTGGCGTGGAAGGCACTGGCGCCGTACGGCGAGGTCGAAGGGATCGAGCCCGACCCCAACCTCTTGCGGGAAGGCTCGCCCAATCTTCCGCGCATCGAGATCTCGACGTTCCCGGGACGGCCGCGCACGGAAAAGTACGATCTGCTGTTGATGCTCGACGTGCTCGAGCATATCGAGGACGATCGCCGTGCCCTCGCAGCGGCCTTCGACCTGCTGGCCCCCGGCGGCCATCTCGTGCTCACCGTGCCGGCGTTGATGGCCCTTTGGAGCGAGTTTGACGTGCTCAACCGCCACCACCGCCGATACCGCCAAGGCGCTCTCGGATCGCTGCTCTCCGAGGCCGGTTTCTCCGTCGTCTCGAACCGCTACTATTTCTTCTGGTCGGTGGCGCCGCTGCTCGCGCGGCGGCTGCTGTTCAAGGCGGCCAACGCCGACGACAGCAAGTTCCTGAATGTTCCACCCGCGCCGGTCAACAAGCTGCTTCACGCGGCCAGCGCGCTCGAGCATCGCCTGACCAGCAAGATCCCCGCTCCCTTCGGTAGCTCGCTCATCGCCGTCGCGCGGCGTCCCGCTTAGCTCGACTTTTTCCACCCGCCGCCGTCATTCGGGCGGTCGCCAGTCGACGCCTCTCATGGCTTCGACCAGGAAGGGCTCGGCTGGCCTGCGATGCCCCGTACTTACACCGGCCGCCGTTTCCCTGGTGGCGCTGCTGGGCATGGGCGGATGTGATCCCTGCAGCAACAGGCGCTGTGGCGAAACGTCGCCGGGGGCGGGCGGGGCTGGGGTACCCGGTGGGCCGGGAACAGGGGGGCGTGGCGGCGCCTCCGCCGGCGGTGCTGGCGGTTCGTTTCCAGGGGATGCGGGGGTGGGAGGCGCCGCCGGGGGCACGGCCGACGGTGCGACTGACAGCGCCGTGGCCGAAACCGGCTCGGGCGGCGGTCCGGCTGCAACCAGCGACGCAGCGTCGGCCTCGCAACCGCCCGACGAGCCGGCATTCCCCGCTCGCTGCGACAGTGCGCCTGCGCCTCGCCATGAGGGCGCGCCGATCGCCGAGGTTCGCATCTCGCCGCAGCTGCTCGGGCGCCCCTGGACGCCGGACTGGACGAGCATCGCCGGCCGTCGCCTCAGGTTCCCGATCGTGCGCTTCTTCGTCACCCACGCCGTGCTTCGCCGCCGCGGCGCAGAGCCGGTGCTGGCCGAGATCGTGGATGGCGCCGGCAAGGTCGCGCCTCACGGCGTGCACCTGTTCGACGCCGAAGATCCTCTCGCCACGACGCTGCGTCTGCGCGCGCCCGCGGCCGTCTACGAAGAGATCGCCCTGCGGATCGGTCTATCACCCGCCTGCAACACAGGAGATCCGAGCCGAGCCGTTCATCCGCTCAACGCCGATGGCGGCATGACCTGGACCTGGGTCTTGGGCTACGTGCTGGTCAAGGTCGAAGGGTTCGAGGAAGACAAGGCGGCCCCCGGCGGCCGACGTGGTCTCGCCGCTCACGGCGGAAGGTATCCACCCAGCACGCCGCCGCTCAGGTTCGTCGCCCGCGGCGGTGGTCTCACCTTGCCCGCAACGGCGCCGCGCACGTTGCTCATGCGCCTCGACGATCTGGTGTCGAGCATCGACGGCAAACCCGACGTCGTGGCCGGTTTCGAGATGATGGAACGTCTCGAGAGAGCCGACGATCTCTTCACCTGGCAAGCCGCACGTTGATCGGCATGAACCCGTCGGCGCGTCCCAAAGCGATCCACAGTCTGACCCTGCAGCCGTGGCTGCCGCTGCTGGCGATCGTCGTGGCGGTGCTGCTGGCCGGGCTTCTCGGCAGCGGCTGCGAAGAGGGACCTGTCCTCGCGCCAGCGGCTCCGCCGGGTTTGGCACCCTTGCCGGCTGACTTTCCGCTCATGCCGACGCCGGCTGACAATCCGCTCACGGAGAGCACCGTGGCGCTTGGCCGGGCGCTCTTTTTCGATCCGATCCTTTCGCGCACGCGCGAGATCTCTTGCAGCAGTTGCCACCTACAGGAACGCGGTTTTGCCGATCCCCGCCAGGTCAGCGAAGGCGTGGAGGGCCGCCGCGGGACTCGCAACGCGCCTGCCCTGGTGAACCTCGCGTGGGTGACATCGTTCTTCTGGGATGGCGGGGTCGACACGCTGGAACGGCAGGCCCTTGCCCCGATCAAGGATCCCAGCGAGATGGATCTGCCGATCGACGAGGCGGTGGCGCGCGTGGCGGCGCAGCCCAAGTACGTCGATGCCTTCGCGGCGGCCTTTGCCGAGCCCGTCACCGCCTCCGGCCTCACCCGCGCGTTGGCCAGTTACGTGCGCTCGCTGGTCAGCGGCGACAGTCGCTGGGATCGTCATCGCCGCGGTGATGTGGCCGCACTCACGGAATCCGAGAAACGCGGTGAACAGGCCTTCTTTGGCGAAAAGGCCGGCTGCTTTCACTGCCACGACGGGATCTTTCTTAGCAACAATCGCTTCTCCAACAATGGTCGCGGCCAAGGCAGCGACGTCGGTCGTGCCCGCGTGACGATGCGCGCCTCCGATCGCGGTCGCTTTCGCGTGCCCAGCTTGCGCAACGTCGCGGTCACGGCCCCCTACATGCACGACGGCTCGCTGGGCACGCTCGAAGAGGTGGTGGAGCACTACGCCCGCGGCGGCCACCCCGCTGGCGTCCCGATCCCACCCGACGACAACACCGATCCCTTGATCCGCCCGCTACCGCTCACCCCGCAAGACCAGGCCGACCTCGTCGCCTTTCTCCGCGCCCTCACCGACGACAACTTCCTGCGCGACCCACGCCACCGCCCTCGCTAGGATCGGGATACAATCCGAAGGCTGGAGGCGACAGTCGACGACATGGGCGCCGATGAAGAATTCGCGCGCGCGACCGCGCTACACGAGGCGGGACGTTCGGCCGACGCCGAGCGCGCCTACCGAAAGCTGCTTGCGGCCGATCCGGAATCGCCCGTCATCCTGACCGCCCTCGGCAACAGCCTCAAGGCGCAGGGGCGCTACGATGAGGCGATGGCCGCGCACCGGGCCGCCCTGGCCGAGGCTCCGGGTTTCGCGCCCGCCTGGTCGAACCTCGGTCTGACCGCGCAAGCCGCTGGCAAACTCGACCAGGCCATCACGTACTTCGGCGAAGCCGTCGCGGTCTCGCCGGACGACGCGCTCTTGCGCCACAACCTCGGCAATGCGCTCTGCCTGCGCGGGGACTTCGAACGCGCGGCCGTCCTTTGCACCGAGGCGTTGGCGCTGGCGCACGGGCACCGACCCGCGCGGATCACACTCGCCACCTGTCTGCGCGAGCTCGGCCGCATCGACGAGGCGCTGGCGGTGCTGACGGAAGCCGCCCGGCAGGCTCCCGACGACCCGGACGTTGGCTGGAACCGCGGGCTGGCTCTGCTGCTGGCAGGTCGATTCGAAGAGGGCTGGCGGTCGATCGAGGCGCGTGCGCGCATTCCCGGGCTGGACCAGGCTCACCGTCAGCGTGGTTTACCGCCGGATTCGGCCAGTGCGGTGGTCGGCAGACCGGTGGCGCTCATCGCCGAGCAGGGACTCGGCGACGCGATTCAGTTCGTCCGCTACGCCCGGCTCGCCAAGGAGCGTGGTGCCACTTCCGTCGAGGTCGTGGCCCCCGCCAAGCTGCTGCGGCTTTTGAAAAGCGCGTCCGGCGTCGATGCCGTCACCGCCGCGCGCGCCCCCGAGATCGCTGCGAGCTCCCCCACGCTCGCGGGCGCCGCGAGCTTCCGAACCATCGCCGCAGTGTCGGCTGCGTCCGCCGGGGTGGCCAGCAGCGCTGTGCCCGTGCCGATGTTCAGCGCGCCCCGCCTCTTCGGCCCGCCTCCCAGTGGGATCGACGGTCGCACGCCCTACCTCGCCGCTGAGACCGCACGTGTCGCCGCGCTTGCGGTGGGGCTGCCTCCCGTCGGCCTGCGGGTCGGCCTCGCGTGGCAGGGCAATCCGAAGTACCGCGCCGATGCCCGGCGCTCTCTGGCCTTCGGAGTCCTGCGACCGCTGCTGGCGCAAAGAGGGATCACCTTCGTCAGCTTGCAAAAGGACTTCGGCGCCGAGCAGCTCGACGAGTTGCCCCTCCAGCAACGCCCCCGGGATCTCGGCCGCACCCTCGACGACGGGCCCGACGCCTTCATCGACACGGCCGCCGCACTCATGAACCTCGACCTGCTCATCACGACGGACACGGCGCTGCCCCACCTGGCTGGGGCTCTCGATCGTGAGGTCTGGTTGCTGCTTGCCCGCGTGCCCGACTGGCGCTGGGGCCTCAGCGGTGAGCGAACCGCCTGGTATCCACGGACACGGCTGTTTCGTCAGCGCGTGGCGGGGGACTGGGGGCCGGTGGTGGCCGAGGTGGCCGAAGCTTTGCGTGCCCGCGCCGCAGGAGGCATGGTGCGAACATGATCATGATCCCCGTCAGTGCCGGTGAGCTCATCGACAAGATCACCATCCTCAGCATCAAGGCGGAACGGATCACGGACCCGGATCGTTTGGCGCGCGTTCAGCAAGAGCTGGGGCTGCTGGTGGCCGCTGGGGCCGCCGCCCTGCCGGAGCCGCCGCCCGAGCTGCCCGCGCTCACGGCAGAGCTCAAAGCCGTGAACGCAACGCTCTGGCAGATCGAGGACGAGATTCGCGACTGCGAGCGCAACAAGGACTTCGGCGCGCGTTTCGTCGAGCTCGCCCGTGCGGTCTACGTCACCAACGATCGCCGCGCTGCCGTGAAAGGCGAGATCAACCGCGTGCTGGCCTCCGAGATCCTCGAGGTGAAATCGTACCAGGCGTACTGACTCGCGCGCGAGCGACCGCACCGCGCGCGCGTCACGACGCCGAACGCGAGTCACCACGCCGAGCGAACGACGATCGGCGTGGGATCTCGTTCAACCCAGTTTGACGAGCTCGCTGATCTTCACCGGTCGCCCACTCTGCACACTCTTGCGCGCGGCGACCCCGGTCATGCACGACATGGCACCTGCACGCGAGCCCGGCAGCTTGAGGTGCGCCGGCAGCTTGGTCTTCTCTGGCCGGAAGATGGCATCGCGCAGCCGATCGTCACCGCCGCCGTGACCTTCTTCCGCCTTGGGCCGTTCCACCACCGGCGGGTTCTTGTTGAAGCTCTTGCGCAAGATGATCTCCATGCGGTCGCCCCCCGGCTCCTTTTCTACCAGCCGCCCCTGCAGCGTCCCCTTGTCGCACGTGAAGGTGATGTCGTAGCCCTCGTACGGCATGAACGCGTTGAGCGAGTACGCCATCGATACCCCGTTGCTGTACTTCACCAGCGCCGACATCGAATCGTAGGTATCGATGTCTTCCTTGTAGACGCAACCATCGCGCAAGTAGCCGTCGGTCTTCTCGTTGTCGACGTAGAGCTGCACGAACGTCTTGTTCTTGGTCACGTCGAAGACGTGCGGGCACTTGGCTTTGTGCGGGCACGGGCGACAGTGGCTGTGACGGAAGGGGCCCGCCTTGCCGTAGTGGCCGGTCTGTCCGTAGGCCATGACCTCGACCGGGTCGGCGTCGAGCCACCAGTTGACGAGATCGAAGTGATGGGTCGACTTGTGCACGAAGAGGGATCCCGACTTGGCCTGCAGCCGGTGCCAGCGGCGAAAGTAGTCGGCGCCATGCGTGGTGTTGAGGAACCAGTCGAAGTTCACGTGCAGCACCTTGCCGAGCTCGCCCGACATCAAGATCTCCTTGATGCGCTGGTGGCGGGGCGCGTAGCGGTAGTTGAAAGTGACGGTCGTCTTGCGGCCCGTGCGCTTCTCCGCGTCCAGCACCGCCTGACACTGCTTTTCGTCGATGACCATCGGCTTTTCCGTCATCACGTCGATGCCACGCTCGAGCGCCTTGACGATGTAGGTCGCGTGCTCGGCGTCGAGGGTCATGACCGCCAGCAGCTCGGGCTTGGTCTTGTCGCACATCTCGTCGAAGTCGGTGAAGACGGGGCAATCGACGCCGATCAGCTTGGCCGCCGAGATCGCGCGGTCGCGGTTGATGTCGCAAAGGCCGACGAACTCGACAGCGTCGTTCCAGTGCTGCTTGAGGTCCCGCCCCCACATGGTGGTTGCGCGGATGCCGGTGCCCACGATGGCGTAGCGGCGCTTCTTGCCAGCGGCCGCAGCCAGCGCGGACCCCGGTGTCAGCAGGGTGCCGGCCGCGCCGAGTCCCACGCCCGCGGCAGCGCCCAAAAACTCGCGACGAGAGCTACCTGCGACAGCAGGCTGGCAGACCGCGCAGCCACAAGTGCCGGGCGACGCAGGCGAGGCGCAAGAGGCAGAACAGGAAGCGGCAATCTCGGCAACGGGATCGATCGACATGGACTCTCCGGGGGTTGGTGCGCGGTTTTTCTAGGCCGCGCTCCCCGGGGAATCAAGCCGCGCGCATGGCTGAGAGGCGGTATTCCGCTTCGCGTGCGGGCGGCGGCGTCAACGAGCGCTCCTGCTGGCCAATGCCCGGCGCCAGCCACGACGGCTCGCTGACCAGCGAACCGCCGAGGTGAGAAAAGACGTTCATGCCGCCCCGCTCGACCGAGGAGCCGGCGTTGTAGACGCGCAGCGGACGCTCGCCTTGCGGGTCCAACACGGCGGCCGACGGGATGTGGCGGTGGCCGTGCAGCACCAGATCGCAACGACAGAGCGCGGTGCGAAGCAGCTCCTCGCCCAGGGTCAGCTCGTTGGCGAAGGGCAGGCCAATGACCGACGAGAGCCACTCCCAGAGCCCCTCAGCGGGCAATCGCACAGGGTGGTGGTGCAGCAGGATGGTGACCAGCGCGTCGCTAGGCGCCTGGTCGAGGGCGACGGAAAGCTCGTCGAGCACCCGGTCACAGATTCGCCCGTGCGCCGCCAGGATCGAACTGCGGTTGTGAGGACCGGTCGAGTCGATGCGCACGCAATAGACTCCGTCCGCCATCACGGTGTCGACGCGCGCGCCGCCCATGAAGGACCCGCCGACATCGTCACCCAGGCGGTCGTGATTGCCGGGCACGATGGTCACGCGGCCTTGCACCATCAGCGGCTCGAAGATTCTCTCGAAGCTTGCGTAAGCGTGTTTTTTCCCTGATTCCGTCAGATCACCCGTGACCACGACGTGATCGATCTCGGATGCGACCAGCGCCGCTACCAGCGCCTCGGCCTTCCGTGCGGACGCGGGCGCAAGGTCGATGTGCAGGTCCGACAGGTGCGCGAGGGTTCGCGTTTTCACATCACGAAGTGTCGACTGCGGATGTGAACTTCTTAACGCTCGCCGGTGACTTTCCCGTCGCGTTTGTGTGACTGGAAATACAGTCGCAACAAGGGCCACGGCGCCCACCGACGCCCTTTCGCCCAAAGCTGGGCGCCCGGATCGCTGCCGCGACACTTTTTACCGAACCGCAACTGCGGTCCGCGTGGGCCCGCCAGGTCCGCGAGTCTGACGCGCCCACGCCGGGACCCGGGAGCCGAGATGAATCAGCCTTCTCACAGATCGGCCTCCTGCTGTGCCCACAGGGCCTTCGTGCTGGCCTTGGCCGTGTCCACCGGCTGCATGGGCGCAGCCACCGACGCGCCCGCCGGCCCCGCTTCGGGAAACCCAACGCCCGCCTCGCCGAACCAACCCGCCGGCAGCGGATCCCCGTCGGGCTCTGGGGGCGCCGGCGCTGTCGCTCCCCCGACCATCCCCGCTGCGCCGGGCGCAACCGCGGGCCAGGCGCCCTTGCGCCGCCTGACCGCCGAGCAATACCGCCACACCGTGCGCGATCTGCTTGGGCTGCCCGATGCCGTCGCCGTGGCCGCCCTGCCTCCCGACGAGACCATCGCGGCCAAGTTCACCAGCAACGTCGTCCGCCCCGTCCGCGCCGAGGACCTCGATCGTTATGCCGATGCCGCCGGACGCATCGCCGCCAAAGCCGCCGCCAACCTCGGTCCCCTCGTCCCGTGTCCCCCGGCGAACGGCGATGCCGCCTGCGCTGCCAAGTTCATCGAAACCTTCGGACGCAGGGCGTATCGCCGCCCCCTCGACCGCGGCGAGGTCGATCGCCTGATGAAGGTCTTTGCCGCCGGTGGCGCCTTTCCCAACGGCATCCGCCTGGTGCTCGAGGCGGTCTTGCAGTCGCCCAAGTTCCTCTACCTGGTCGAACCCATGCCGGCCGGCAAGGCCGGACAGATCGTGGCTCTCGATGACCACGCGCTGGCCGCCCGCCTGTCGTATTTCCTCTGGAACAGCACCCCCGACGACGCGCTCCTCGACGCCGCCGGCAAAGGCGCGCTCGGCAAAGGCGAGGGCCTCGTCAACGAAGCCAAACGCCTCATGGCCGATCGCCGCTTCGCCGATGCCCTCGACGGCTTTCACCTCGCCTGGCTCGAGCTGCATGATCTGACCGGCGCCGAAAAGAGCCCGCAGCTCTTCCCGGCCTGGAACCCGGCTCTCAAAACCGCGATGGCGGAAGAGACCCGCCGCTTCGTCGCCCATGTGCTCGGCCCCGGGGGCGACGGCAAGCTCGAGACGCTGCTCTCGGCGCGCTGGTCGTTCCTCGCTGGTCCGCTTTACGACCTCTACGGCGTGCCCAGACCGGGCGGGGCGTCAGAGTGGCAGCGCGTCGAGCTCCCGACCGGGCAGCGGGCCGGTCTACTCACTCAGGCCTCCCTGCTCTCCTCACTCGCTAGAGAGGATCGCACCTCGTTTGTCCGGCGCGGCAAGATGGTCCGGGAGGCTTTCTTCTGTCAGGAGATCCCGCCGCCCCCTCCGGGCGTGAACGACAGCGACGCCGAGATCCCCGCCTCCGCATCGGCGAAGGAGCGAGCGGAAATCCATCGCAAGAGCCCCGACTGCGCCGCCTGCCACGCGGCCTTCGACCCAATTGGCTTCGCCTTCGAGGGCTACGATGCCATCGGCCGTTTTCGCGCCAGTGCCGACGGTAAACCCATTGAAACCACACTGGATCTGACCAACACGACGATCGACGGGCGCTTCGCCGGCATCGTCCCGCTGGCGGAGAAACTCTCGGGCGCCGCCGAGGTCCGCAGCTGCGTCGCACGCCAGTGGCTCCGCTTCGCCCTGGGGCGCCTCGAGAGCCCCGGTGATCAGATCGCCGTCGACGAGGCCGCCCGCGAGCTGGGAGCCTCCGGCGACATGCGGCAAATGCTGATCCGATTGGTCGCCGCCGCCCCGTTTCGGCACGTCGCGCTCGAAGGCCCCTAGCCGAACGACAGGGGCAGAAAATTTAATAAAATCAGCTCACTGGGTATCCGGTGGGTTTTTACCTGCGTTTTGCTGGCGGGTGAACGCTGCGACGAGCGCCGGCCCACTTGAAGGGTGATGAAACCCATCTTCAGGCTGGTAGGGGTGCCGCGCGCGCTCGGGTTGGCGGGGGCCATCGCGTTTGCCGGTTGTACCGGCGCGGTGGAGAACAAGTCGACGCAGGAGCCAGGCGCTGGCTCGCCGACTCAGCCGGGAGGCGGCGGTGCTCCCTCGGGCGGCGGCGGTCCCTCGACCGGTTCGCCCGGCGGCGGCGGCAGTCCCCCCACTGGAGGCGGTGGCACGCCCATGACCACGCCCGGTGGCACGCCGGTCACGACGCCAGGCCTCAACGCAGGGACCAGCCCCCTGCGCCGGCTCACGGCCCGGCAGTACCTGAACACGGTTCGCGATCTGCTCAAGATGCCTGACGCCGAAGCGGCCCTCGGCCCTGGCTCGCTGCCCTCCGACGGCTCCATCGCCGAACGCTTCTCGAGCAACGCGGAAGGCGCGATCAAGGGGCTCGAGGCCGACAAGTACGCCGACTCGGCCGAGTTGCTCGCCCGCAAGGCGGTCACCAACCTCGCGGGCCTGGTCCCCTGCGCGCTGCCCGGCAACGCCGATTGCGCGACCCAGTTCATCACCCAGTTCGGCCGTCGCGCTTTCCGTCGCCCGCTGGCCCCGGTCGAAGTCGAACGCTACAAAAAGGCCTTCACGGCTGGCGGCGACTTCAGCAACGGCATTCGCCTCGTCGTGCAGGCCTTCCTGCAATCGCCCAAGTTCCTCTACCTGGTCGAGCCGATCCCCGCCGACGGCGTGGGTCGCATCCTCGCCCTCGACAGCTGGGCGATGGCTTCGCGCCTGTCGTACTTCCTG
>JANNNO010000433.1:0-5839 GCA_031398585.1 Myxococcales bacterium
CGCCGTTGCCGCCGACGCCGTTGCCGCCGACGCCGTTGCCGCCGACGCCGTTGCCGCCGACGCCATTGCCCCCAGCCCCATTGCCGCCGACGCCCCCGCCGTCAAGATCGCCGCCGTCCAGATCGCCGCCGTTGCCGCCAGCCGCGCCGCCGTCGGCGCCACCGGAGCCGCCGAGCCCGCCGTCGCCCGGCGCACCACCCGCGCCGCTCACGCCGCCGCCTGCGCCGGAAATTCCTCCGGTGCCGCCGTCACCGTTTCCGCCCTGGCCGCCGCCACCGGTGTCGCCGGGCGAGGCGTCCCCGACCATGCAGACCGATCGCGTGCAGGTGCCGGAGCAGACTAAGCCGCAGGCACCACAATGTTCACTCGACCAGCGGAGATCGACACAGGTCTCGCCGCAGGCGGTGTAGCCCGGCGCGCAGGGATGGCCAACGATCGGATCGAAGCAGCTGACGCCGCCGATCAGTGTCCAGGCGAGTGCAACGAAGGTGACGCCATGTCGCCAGGCGCCCCTGGGTCGCCGCGTGCGACTCGTCCCCGTCGTCATGGCTTCACTTCCCGGTCGCGTTTGCCCGCACCGGCCGCGTTCGGATTCCCGCCGATACCGGCCGCTGGCGGCGGCGACAGGCCGCTTGGGTTCGCCGCAGGCGCCGCCCCCGGGCCAGGAACCTTGCGGGTGACCACGAGCTCTACGCGGCGATTGCGACGCAACGACTCGGGATCGCTGCCGGGCTCGCGTGGGCGCGTGTTGCCGAAGCCCTTGGCCGTCACCTTGCCGCTCTCGAGCCCGAGCTCGATCAGCACGGTGCGCACGCGTGACGCCCGCTCTTCACTGAGCCACTGGTTGTAGGCCGCAGGCCCGCGCACGTCGGCGTGACCTTCGATGTCGAGACGCTCCCACTCGGGATGCTGTCGCCAAAGCCGCATCACCGCCGCCAGCGCCTGCCGGCCACGCGTGGTCACGCGCGCGCGGTCGGTCTTGAAGAGGACTTCCTCTTCGAGCACGACGCGATCGTCGATCATCGTGATGATGCCCTCGTCCGGGCAACCATCGCCGTCGTCGACACCGTTGATGACCTCGGGCAGATCGCGACACGAATCGGTCGCGTCGGGGATGCCATCGCCGTCGTTGTCCTCATCGGGGCAGCCGTCGCCGTCCTGGAACCCGTCGACGTCCTCGGCCTTGTCAGGACAACGATCTTCGGGATCGGCAAGCCCGTCACCGTCGCGATCCCCTGGCGGAGGCGGTGGCGGTGCCGGCGGCGGCGCCTTGGGTGCAATCGCGGGCGCCGGCTGCGACGTTGCCGCGATCCGGCCCGACCAGAGGACCTCGACGCCGAGGAACGCCATCTTCGCATCCCGCCCATGGCTGCCCGATCCGGGCTGCATCACGTGGTGGTAGCGGAGCATCGGCCCCATCGCCAGTCGTCGCACCGGGAAGCTCCAACCGAGGCCGACGTCGCCCATGGCGCGCGCCAACGTTCCGGTTGCGCCGCCGCCCGCACCAACCTCGAGCCAGGGTCCGGTGGCGCGCTCAGCCTGTCCCGCCTGCCCCAGCGGTCGCCAGCGCAACGACAACAGCGCGGCACCGAAGCCGCCGGTGCCGGGATCGGCGCGCGTGGCATCGACGCCGGGCGCATCACCGAAAGCGGCACTGCGCAACCGCAACCCGAACAGCAGTTTGGGCGATACCGAGCGCTGGACCGACAGGGCTCCGGTCACGCCGTGACCGAACAACGAGCGCTGCGGCTGCGAGAGCAGCATCGCACCGGCGAGATCGCCGCCTACGACCCACGTCTCGGCGGCCGTCGCCGCTCGGGGAATCGCCAGCGCGAACGCGGCGATCGCCGCGGCCGCCAGCAGGCTTTCCCTCGACAACATCTGGATTTAGTTCGCCCGATGCCGCCCCCAGCTTGAGAGCAGCTCTTGCAAACCGCGGCCCGCAAACAGCCCGATCGCGGCCTTCCGCGGACGATCGGCCCCACCCACACCGCGGCTCGTGTCGGACCCGCGGAGCCGGAGGGGCGCGTTGTGGCACCTCGGCTGCGCGAGTAGACTGCGCGGCCATGTCGTTCCTCACGGCCTTCGCCTTTTGTTTGAGCACGACCGCCGCGGTAACCGCCGCCTCGACCGCGACGACCGCCCCCGCTGCCGAGGCATCGGCACCGGTGGGAGATCTTTCGCTGCTCGCCAAAGGCGCGATTTGGGAAAAGGTGCACGGCGATCTGAAGTTCAGCGAGGGGCCCGCGTGGACACCCGCCGGAGAGCTGCTCTTCGAGGACACCCCGCGGGATCGCACGATGAAGCTCGATCGCAAGGGCGTGGTCTCCGTGTTCCGTGAGAACACCGCAGGCGCCAATGGGCAGGCCTTCGATCGACAGGGCCGCCTCATCGTGTGTGAAGGCAACGCCAAGTCGGGCGGTGGTCGGCGCGTCGCCCGCGTCGAGAAGGACGGCAGCACGACCACGCTCGCGGATCGCTTCGAAGGCAAGCGTCTCAACAGTCCCAACGACCTCACCATCGATCGCAAGGGGCGCATCTACTTCACCGACCCCCGCTACAACCAACGCGAGAACCTCGAGCTCGACAAGGAAGGGGTCTATCGCATCGATCCCGACGGCAAGCTCACGCGCATCATCGATTCACTGACGCGGCCCAACGGCATCGCCGTCACGCCCGACGGCAAGACGCTCTACATCGCCGACAACGCGAGCCCGGGCGGTGTGGTGACGCTGGTCGCATTCACCCTGGATGCGGCCGGCAACGCAAGCGACGGCCGCGTTCTCCACGACTTCGGCGGCGGGCGCGGCATCGACGGCCTCACGCTGGATCGTCAGGGACGGATCTGGACGACGGCGGGCACCAAGGACAAGGCCGGCATTTACGTCTTTGCCCCCGACACGGCCCGCAAGACGGCCAAGATGGTGCTAACGATTCCGATGGTGGAGGATCCGACCAACACCACGTTCGGCGGTCCTGCCCGCGACGTTCTCTACGTGACCACGACCGCGTCGCTGTTTCGAATCAAGACAGCTGTGCGCGCAGTGGCGAGTCCGCCTGGGAAGTAGCGGCGAGCTCAGCCGCGACGATCGCCAGTCCCTCACGCATCTCGGCGATATTGGGGCGTCGGGCGGCGTTGGGCCGCAGCCCCTGCGCGAGCCATTCCGCCAGCGGCCCGTAGTGAGGATTGGTGCGCAGCGGGCCCAGCCCCGCAGGGTTGCCGTCGTGGCTGAAATGAGCCGCGACCACCGCGGGCAAGGTATCGCCGGCAAAAAGCCGTTGCCCGGTGACGAGCTCGTAGGCCAGGCAAGAGAACGAATAGACATCGGCCGCAGCCGGTGAGCCGTCGCGTTCGGTCGGCTCGGTCACCCACACCTCCGGCGCGCCATAAAAGGGACTCGCACAGCCCGGTCGGACCTTGCGCCCTGCCAGACCGAAGTCGACCAGGACGGGCACCGGAGCGGGATCGGATGGGTCAGGCGGCCGCGAGTCGCCTGCCGATCGGAGCACGACGTTCGACGGCTTGATGTCGAGATGACCGATGCCGATGGCGTGCATGATCTCGAGTCCGGCGGCGATGCCGTCGAGGACCGAAAACGTACTGTCGAGCGTGAGATCGCCGCGCTCGAGCGCCCGATCGAGCGTGGTGCCCTCGACAAGTTCCATCACCAGAATCGGGCGCGGCCGCACCCGAGCGTCGAAGGTCACGAAGCCAGCCAGATTGGGATGCACGGGCAAGGTCAGCAGCGCGCCCGCCTCCTCGCGGAAAAGCCGCAAGAACTCCTCTTCCGAAAGTGTGTGCGCGACCGAGCCGACGTACGAAGGCACTTTCAGCGCGAAGCGCTCGGCCGAAGGATCGTGACGTTCCTCGGCGCGACAGACCACGAAGACCGACCCCGCCGTGCCGCGCCCCACCGGCCTTTGCACGTAGAATCCGCCCAGCACGCGACTGGGCGGCAGCCAGGTCGGCAACGCGCGATCGGAATCGGCTTCTGTCGTGCGATCGCCCTCGCCGCCTTCGATCGGCAACGATGACAATCGCTGTAGCGCGCGTGCCACGACCTCCGAGACCACCCAGGGCAGATCCGAACGCGCACCGGCCGCGGCGTCAGCGATGGCCCCGCCGAGATCACCTGCCGCCCCTCGCTGTGCTTGCGCCACGACGGCTTCGAGCGCCGTCATTGGATCGCGGCCGATGAGCCCCCGGCGCTCGGGCTGCCCCAACCGCCGCCAGACCCCGGTCACCAGTGCGGCCAGGTCGCGGATGTTCTCGCCGAGCGCGGGCAAGCTGCCGGCAAGCGGACCCGCCACCAGCCCCGAAAGGGATCGCGCGTTGCCGATGCGACCCAGCGTACGTGCGGTGCCGATGAGCGCGCGGCGGAGCGCTTCGACCGGTGCTGTGAGCCCGGGTGGAAAGGTCTCCGCGAGCGCGGAGAAACCCGCGACGACGCCACCTGGATCCGTCGTCGCCTCCTCGAAACGTCGGGCCAGCTCGGCCATTGCCGCGAAGAGCTCCTTCACCTCGATCGCAACCGTCGCTTCGGCCAGGACGATGTAGTCGCGGGGCGATCGCAGACGCGCGCCAACCAGTAGAGTCAGCTCGCCGATCTCGGCCAGCTCGTCGCGTGCGATGCCTTCGATCGCCCTGGCGAGCGCTGCCAGCAGCGGCCGACGCAAGGGCCCCGGCGCCTCGCTCGCCAGGCGTTCGAGCAAGAGCGAGGTGGTCCGCAAACGCCGCTCGCGCGTGCCGGCGACCGACTGATCCCACTGCGGGAATCCTTCGCCATCGATGGCATGCACCAGGGCGCGCAGCCGCCGTCGTTGCAGAAAAACGTGCGCGGGCTTGTCTTCGCGCGCCGGCGCTGACGCCATCAGGTAGGAACGCGTGCGCGCGATGAGCCCGCCGAGCTCACCGACACCACGAGCGGTCGGATCGAGACCGACCATCAGCATGAGGTCGGCCAGCAGGCTCGACTCGAGCAGGCCCCGATCCAGGTCGCGAAGGATGGTGAAACCCCGCTGCCGATCCTCGGCGGACGCGTCGGTGATCTTCTCGAGGACCGCGAGGCCGAGGCCTGCCGTCGCCAGCGCCGCCTCGACGTGGGGACGTACATCGCGGCCCTCGACGAAGGCCATCTGAGCGGCACCGACGTGCTGTCGCAGAGAAGGTTGGCGCCCCCGCGGCAGCGGTGCCAGCTCACCGTCGAGCACCCGGCGCAAAGCCAGCAAGCCGTCATCGGCGCTGTCGCCCACGCCACCGCCACCGCGCAGCCGATCGAGAGCGACCGCAACGGCCTTGCCACCGAATCGCCAGCCCGGGTGTTCGGCCAGCAGATCGACGAAGGCCTCGATCGCCTCCACGTCGCCGGCCTCGAGCAGCAGCGGCAGGAGAGCCTCGACCGCTTCGGGCTCGAGCGTCGCCGCGCGAGAGAGGCCGAAGATCAACACGGCGGCGACGCCGGGGTCGCGACGGAGGATCTCACCACCCAGAAGCTCCTGGCAACGTGCCACGGCGGCGGCGGGTCTGTGCGCAACGCTGGCGCCGAGCGAGGTCGCCGCTCGTCGCCACTCGGTCGGCCCCCAGCGTTCGGAAAGACCGCGCACGATCTCGTCGGCAAACCCACCGTCGACCACCGCGAGGAGCCCGCGTGCCGAGGCCGCGTGTCGCCAGACCAACGATTCTCGGTCGGAGAGCAGCCGCGAGAAGGCGGCGCGCACCGTAGGTCGGCGGAAAATGCGCGTGCCGAGATCGTCGCCCTCGAGCCCGCGTCGGGCCGCCTCGCGTGCTGCCCGTTCGAGGAGCCGGGCGGAAACACGTCGTGCTGGCAGCGCACCGATC
>JANNNO010000447.1:0-3270 GCA_031398585.1 Myxococcales bacterium
CTTTCATCAACCTCGGAGGGCGGGCGGAACCTCGGAGGGCGGGCGGACATCAACCTCGGAGGGCGGGCGGAGAGGGCGGGCGGAGAGGAGCGGCGGACGCGAGCTCGCTTCGAAATCAACCTTGGGGCGGCTGACGGACGCATGGCGGCAAGGAGGGGCAGTAGAGAGTGGCCGGTTTGGGTGGGGTGGATCGTCTTGTGGGAGTGGCTGACTTGGCGGACCCGGTGATGAGTGTCGCCGCTTGGGACCAGGGTTCGCGTCCTTGCCCGTGGGAGGATCGATTTTGGAGATGTTGAAAACGAGGGTCGTAGGGCAGCTCGGTTTCGCGGGCGGCGCGTGGTCATGACCGGCGCGGCTCTGCTCGCCTTGTGGACGCTCGCGAGCGCGGCGTCGCTGTCGGCCACGCTACCCGTTGCGGGCGCGCCGGGGCAGCGGGTTGCGATCCTCGTCGGCGCCAACCGGCCGAGCCCCGGTCGCCGGCCACTTCTGCACGCGCACCGGGATGCGGCTCGGCTGGCCGATACGCTGATCGCCGTGGGCCGCTTCCAGGCAGACGCGGTCCACGTGCTCAGAGATCCCGAACCCGACGTGCTGCTCGCCACCATCGAGCAAGCCGCGCGCTCGATCGCAGGCGGCACCGACTCGCTTCTCTACTTCTACTACTCCGGCCACGCCGACGACGAAGCGGTCTATCCCGCCGGACACCTGCTGGCGATGGAACGGCTGCGTGGCGCGCTCGAGGGGACGCGCGCGGCCGTCCGCATCGGCATGATCGACGCTTGTCGCGGGGGCGCCTGGACGCGAACCAAGGGACTTACCGCCGAAGCGCCCTTCGAAGTGCAGCTGCCGGTCAATCCTCACAGCGAGGGTTCGGTCCTCATCGCCAGCAGCTCGGGCGCTGAAAGTGCCCACGAGTCCGATTCACTGGAAGGCTCGTTCTTCACCCATCATTTCGTGGCGGCGTTGCGGGGAGCCGGCGACCGAAGCGGCAATGGCGAGGTGACGCTGACCGAAGCCTTCGACCACGCCCGCACGCTCACCATCCGCGACACCGCGCGCCTGGCACTCGAGCCGCAACACCCGAGCTACTCGATGAATCTGCGCGGGCGAAACGATCTCGTCCTGGCGCACCTCGATCGCAGCCCGAGTCATCTGACGGTCACTCAATCCGACGGTCCGCTCGACGTGATTCACCTGGAGTCGGGCCTCGCGCTGGTCGAGTTGGCTCCCGGACGCCGCCACACGCGCCTGGCGGTTCCTCCTGGCCGCTACCTAGTCCGCAAGGCCGGCCCGCGCGGCAACCTGGCACGCGAGGTGACGGTCTCATCGGACCGCGCCGCGCGTGTAGACGAGGCCGACCTGGTGCTGGTCGGCTTTTCGCGATTGAGCCTCAAGGGCGACGCCCCCGAGCCGTTGCCGATGTTCGCGCGCTCGACCTTGCCCGGACGAAACATCGCGCTCTCGTTGTCGCTCGGCCTCGGCCTCGGCTGGACGGGTCCCGTCGACTTTCTGCCCGAGAGCCATGAGCGGCAGTCCACCGACGCCAGCGGCCAGCTCGAAGGCTACCTCCAGTGGGCGCTGACCGACCGCTTGACCTGGGCGATCGGCACCGGCGCCTTCGCTTACCGCTTCGGCACGCCGGGCGGCTGGGAGGTCGTACCGCAAGGCGGACTCATCGGCTGGGGGTTCTCGAGCTTCGAGGGCTTCATCGCCCAGCTCGGCGCGGGCGTCACCGTGCGACGCTGGCTAGGCCAGGACAAAGCGCTCAACTTCGAGCTCACCGGATTTGCGCAGCGGACCCGGCTGCGGCCGCTGACCGACGAGCCCGAAGCCGAGGCGACAGCGGGCTGGTCGCAGACCATCGCCAACCGCGTGACCTTCAACTTAGGACTCGCGTTCCGCTACGAGCGAACGCGGGGGCAGCAAGGGTTCACCAGCCGCGAGGGGATCCCGCAAGCCGCCGTCCCTCCTGGCGAGCGCCTCTGGATCGGCGTCGGCTCGGTTCAGATCATGGCACTGCGGACGTTGCCGCTCGTGCAGGTGCACCTTCGCGACAACCTCACCATCGACTTGCACGCGCGGCTCCGCCGACAGATCGACGGCACCCAATGGCAGTACGCGACGTTGATCGGATCGTCGTTCGCCTTCTGATCGCGACCGCGCCGTCGACTTCCGCTTCAGCCAGAACCCCTGAACGCGACCTCCCAAGTCCTCGGCGGGCGCTCTGCCCGCAACGAAGCGACGGAGGTCGAGGCGCCAGGGCGCGCGTGCCCCCGGCGCCCACCTGAACGTCGACTACGCGAGTCCGGGCAGCGGACCTTCGCCGCCGTCGCCCATCTTCGTGATGTCGAGGCCCATCATGCGGCCGACCGAGACCAGCAGATCGCTGTGGGCGCGGCCCGGGTACTTGAGCGAGCGGCCGGTCTCGAGCACCTTGCCGTCGGGCAAGGTGAACTTGCCGGTGGCCAACAAGTAAGGCAGTCGCTTGCGGCTGTGCGGCCCGGTGCCGAGGTCGTTGGACCAGAAGAGCAACGTGTTGTCGAACAGGGTCTGGCCATCGCTGTCCTGAATGCCCTGCAGGCCCTTGACCAGGTAGACCACCTGCTCGCAGAACCAGGTCGCGATCTTGTTCAGCTGCGCGTCGGTGCCGGCGCTGCCTTGCCCGTGCGACAACGCGTGCTGACCGGTATTGACGCCCAGCCAGGTGAACGCCGTCAGCGACGCGCGGGTCTGGATCGAAGCGACGCGGGTGATATCGCACGCGAGCGCCATCATCGACAGGTCCGACTGCAGCTTGGTGTGCGCAGGGAAGTCCGCGCCCATCGGAGCTGTCGGCATCTTGCAACCGGCACCCGCTGACGACGGGTTGTTCGTGCCGAGCACGTCGAGGCCGCGCTCGATTTCGCGAATGCCGTCCATGTGACGGGACAGGCGCATCTTGTCCTGCGCGCCGACGGTGGCGTGCACCTTCATGTACTGCTCGCGAGCGCGATCGAGGATGCTCTTCTTACGCGCGCGGATGGCGGCGAAATCACCGGCTTCGGGGGCCTGCGGCGGCATCCCACCGGCCGCCGGCGCGGGCACGCCGCCGGAAAAGACGCGAGCAAAGACCATGGCGGGATCGTCCTCCGGGACGACCATCTGGCCTGGGCCGCTGAAGAAGAGGCCGTAGATGAAGTTGCGCTTGAGATAAACGCTGGCTTCGAGTGACTTGAGGCGCGTGCCGGCAGAAATTCCGTTGGCAACGACCTGATCGATCGAAGGACCGCG
>JANNNO010000470.1:0-3107 GCA_031398585.1 Myxococcales bacterium
GAGCAACTGGCCCGGCGACCAAGCTCTCCCACGGGCGCGAACCCACAGGTCGTACGGTCTACCGGGCCAGCCCTCGGCCCAACCTTCCTACCCCAAACTCAACATACAAGGTCGCCGGGGGCCGCAGGGCCCCGGCGGGTGAGGGGCTCCCCCGCACGCGTGGCCCCTACTTCGCGACCGCGCGCGCCGCTTCAGCAAACCCCGCCCGCGCCGTCATGTACTCGCCGAGCGCGACCAAAAACTCGCCGAGGTCGTCCACCTTCTTGCCCTTGCGCGCGCGCTTGCCACAGCTGTCCCAGGCGGCCAGCTGGCGCGCCTCTTCCTCGTAGAACTTCTTGTGCGTGAGTTTGTAGCTCTTGGCCGGCGGCGCCTTGTCCGGCGCGCTCGCCAGGATCGGGCCGCAGTCCTTGCGCACGCGATCCATGAACGAGACAGGATCCTTTTTGTAACAAGCGTTGGCCAGGAACTCGAGCATCTCCTGGGCGTCCTTCATCTTGTCGAGTCCCGGCACCGCACAGTGCATGAACTTCTCGAACGCGACGGTCTGCCCGGTCGGGCTCACCTCGGCGTGCCAGGCATCACCGAACTGCTGGATCAGCTGATCGACATCCTTGGTGTTGCCGCGATCACGGATCCGCTCGGCGTAGATCTCGAGGCCCTTTTGCAGCTCGGGCAGGCTCGCCTTGTAGGCTTCGAACGGGGGGCGCAGCTCTTCAGGCGGGGCATCGAGGCTGGTGAAGGCCTGCTTCGCGCGTTCGATCTTGGGCACGCATTCGGTGAGCAGATGCTGCGAGAACGTCTGCTGCTGGGTCGCGAACGCCGCTTCGATGCGCTGCTGGATCTGCCCGGCATTGCTGAACAGGCCAATGTCGACCTCGCCGACCATCACGCAGTTCCAGAACTGCCCGGTTTCGCGTTTTTCCAGCTCCACCCAGCGACTCGCGTAGTCGAGTTTGGCCTGCGTGGCGGCGACGTGCCGTGATCCCGCAATCCAGCGGTAGCCACCGTAGGACATCGCGATGACGACCAGGCCAAGGACCATTGTGCGGTTGCGCTTGGTGGTGCGCGCGCGGTCTGCCATCAGATTCTGAAAGTCGATGTTGGCCTGCGCCGCCGCGGTCCCCCCAGCGGGCAGAGCGCTCGCACAGCGCGAGCACGTCGTGTAGCTGGGCAGGTTCTGGTGACCACACTTGGGACACGCGATCATGATGAGACCTCGAGGGGGCGACACGGCGTTCGACGACGTGCACGCCATGTTGTGATTGCGGGTGTTGCGGCGACGAAATGGCTGCCGTAGCTGCTGGCCCGCCCGGGCGGCGGCCCCCGGCCTCGAGGCCGTGTCCTCCGTCCCCAACCTCGTGAACGCCGGCAGTGCCCGTCGGCGTCGCAGCGGCAGAAAGCCGGAGCTTACCCCTTCCGGCTGGCCTGTTTCTGAAATACCGCCCAGGAACGCAGGTACTCGACAGCCACCTGCAGCTGGTGGTCGGACAGGCGTTTGCGCGGCGTCGGCAGGTCGCCCTGATCGTTGCGCAGGTGGCGATCGTAGTTCTTCTCGCGCGGACTGCCGTCCTCGGCGACCGGCGTGCTCGCGGTGGCGTCGACGAAGACATCGGGCGTGATGCCCTGGTTCTGGATCGAGCGGCCGCTCGGCGTGTAGTAGCGCGACACGGTCAGCTTCAGACCGCACGGCTTGGCGCCGCAGCCATCGACCTCCATCACGGTCTGTACGCTGCCCTTGCCGAAAGTCTGCGTGCCCATGATGACGGCGCGCTGGTGATCTTGAAGGGCCCCCGCGACGATCTCCGCCGCCGAGGCCGTGGCGCCATCCACCAACACCACCATCGGGAAATCCGTCCAGCTGCCGCGCGCGTGCGCCAGCTGCCGGTCCATCTCGCGCCCGCCTTTGCCCACGGTGCGTACGATGAGTCCTTCGGTCAAGAAGCGGTCCGAGACGCGTACGCCTTGATCGAGCAGACCGCCCGGGTTGCGACGGAGGTCGAGGATGAGGCCGCGCAGGCCGCCTTTGGCCGAGGCCTTCTTTTTCAGATCCTCGAGCACCTCGAGCAGCTTGGCGTCGGTGCTGGCGGCAAAGACGCGGATCTTGGCGTAGCCGAGGCCGTCGTCGAGCAGGCGCCCCTCGACCGTCTTCACCTCGAAGCGTTCGCGCTTGATCTTGAAGGTCTGCTCCTTGTCGCGGCGAAGGATGACCAGCACGACCTCGCTCCCCGCCGGCCCTTGAATGCGCGTGACCGCCTCGTCCCACTCGAGCGAGTCCGTCTCGGTGCCGTCGATCTTCTTAATGATGTCGCCCGGCTCGATGCCCGCACGGAAAGCAGGCGACCCATCGATCGGCGAAACGACGACGAGCCCATTCTTTTTGCGTTCGACGTCGATCCCGATGCCGGTGATTTCCTCATCACCTTCGGTCTCACGTTTGAGCCGGTCGTACTCCTCCGGATCCATGAACCGGGAATGCGGGTCCAACATATCGGTCAGCCCGCGCGCGGCCCCGATCATGAGGTCAGCCTCGGACACGTTCTCGACGTAGTTGGACTCGATGTACGACAGGACCTTCGTGAAGACCGAGAGCTTTCGATAAGGATCGAAGCGCCCGGCCGAGGAAGGCTGCGCCGCCAGCAACCCGGCCACGAAGCACGCGGCGCACCCGCCCAGAACCAGGGCCGTCCGCTGCCGGCCAAGACGAGCTGCCATCCGCGAAAGTATAGACACGCCCCCCCCCACAAGCGACCCCCGACGCCCGCCGCCCCGCCCCCAGACCAACCGCCCCTCCCATGCCTCGTCGCAGCCCCCATCAGATCACCTGGGAGCCCGCGACCGATCGGGGCCTCGTCGCGGCCAGATCAACCTGGGAGCCCCTGCGACCGATCGCCCCGACCGCACCCCCGTCAACCGAAGCGCGCCAAGGGCACCCGCCGCCATCGTCGCCTGTGCCCACATCCGAAAATCAACCTGGGAGCCCGCAAGCGACCGTCTCGCCCGGTCGCCCTCCCTAAAAAATCAACCTGGGAGCCCTCGAGCGGAGCCCGCGACCCACCGGCTCGCCCCGTCCCCCATCTTTACCTCGCCGCTTGGGGGGAGAGGTCGCC
>JANNNO010000481.1:0-5153 GCA_031398585.1 Myxococcales bacterium
ATGCGCCTTGTTTGCGCCGGCGCCCGGATGCGCCTTGTTTGCGCCGGCGCCCGGATGCGCCTTGTTTGCGCCGGCGCCCGGATGCGCCTTGTTTGCGCCGGCGCCCGGATGCGCCTTGGTGGCATCGAGAAAGCGACCCCAGATCGATCCGGGCAGCGGCGCCCCGGTCGCTTGGGCGTTCCTCGCCGCCATGGCGCCCGCGATGGTGGCCGGGTCCACGGGCGGCAGCTCGGGTCCATAGACCCTGCCTTCGCCGACCAGCTCGGAGATCGGAGTGGGCCCAGGTGGACGTTTCGCCGCATCGGCGATGGTCGCCATCGCCGCGGCGACAGCGGTCGGTGCAGCGACAGCGGTCGGTGCGGCGACAGTGGTCGGTGCAGCAGCAGCGCTCGTCGCTGGGGCCGTGGTCGGTGCAGCGGCAGCGGTCGGCGCTGGGGCCGTGGTCGGTGCAGCGACAGCGGTCGGCGCAGCGGCAGCGATCGGCGCAGCGGCCGCCACGGCCGCGCTGGCGGGCGCGCCGCCGGGCGATCCGAGTTTGAATCCGGCGGCGGCGAACTCGGCGGCGTCGCGTTTGTCCTTGTAGACCGCGTAGACCTTGTCGGTCGCCTGGATCGACGCCAACATCAGCTCGGGCGTGGCCAGCAGCAGCGAGCCCGCCCGTCGCGACAAATCCGACCTCACCGCCAGCGCCCAGCGCGAAAACGAGGGACGTAGGGCCGCCTTGATGCCGCCATCGAGCGGGCCACCCTGGAGCATCTCGATGCCGCGAGCGCGCGGCGAGTTCAGCCCCTCGGCCATCTCGATGACCATGTAGTGGATGTCCTTCACGAACAGCAGCGTCGCGAAGGTCTTTTCCGTCTCGCCAATGGTCTTGGCGTCTGCCCCCTTTCGATGGGCCGCGAAGAAGGCCCGACGGGCACCGGCAATGCGCCCGTCGAGCGCCGCCTTCTCCATGCGCAGGTTGATGGCGGACTGAACCGCTCGTCCCATCTGTTGCCCGATCATCGCAGCGCCGATCGCATGTTTGGGCACCCAGATCACATCCGCACGAACGGCCGGCGAGCCAGCGACCACGCCGGTCAACGTAAGCGCGCAGGCAAGGGAGCGGAGTCGGGACATGACGTCAGTCCTTTCGATGAAGTCGGCAACGGCGCCGTCAGCGACGCGCCCTCGGGCATTGGCTCAGCAAGCGCGGGGCCGAGCGCTGATGGCGGGAGTCTCCGCCCTCCGCAAGCGCAGAGGCGGCACTTTGCCACGGTTGCAGGTCGCAACGGTACCGCAGCCTGGCTTCGCCCGGCTCGAGTGGACGTGCGGCGCGACTGCGACCTTGCCACTGGACGTCCAAATTCAGTCAACGGAGACTGTCGCCCGGGGAAGATCGTCACGGTTGGCCGCCTCCCTGAAGGCGTGGCTCCCTCGGCTCGACCGTCGCATCGATGCACCGTGACCCGACGAGGCGGGACGAATCATGCGCTGGCCGCCTGCCTGGTCCTCGCTGCGCTGCTCAGCGCTTGTCGCTCAGCCGATGTCACCGATGTTCCGCCCAACCGCGGCGCCTTCGCGACGGGCGGCAGGAGCGGGACCATCTTGCCGCCAGCTCCCGGGGGCGGTCCCGCGCCGGCTGGTGCAGGGGGCACGGTCGTCGATCCCGACGGACCGCCGCCCGGCGTAGGTGGAATGGGCGGTCTTGCCGTCGATGCCGGCCTTGCCGTCGATGCCGGCCTGGCCGTCGATGCCGGTGGTGTCGGAGGTGTCGGCGGCGGGATGGCCCCCGGCAGCTCCGGCGGCAGCGGTGGCGCACCTCCCCCGCCGGCAGATGCAGCCGCCGATCGACCCGCGAGCGCACCGGCGTGTGGTTGCACGCCTGCCGAGATCTGTGTCGAGGGACGCTGTCAGCCGCGCGGTGAAGTCGTGCAGCCGAACTTTGCGCCCTGTCAGCAGCCACCCTGCCTGAACGTGCTCAACAACTGCCGTGTACCACTTTGGACCCACGCCGTCGGGACGGTGCCGATCGACGAGGGCTTGGTCCGCAAACTCGAGCCTGGCCAGACCTTTCGCTACAGCGCCCTGCCCGCGTTCGGCGGCGGACGCCTCTACGCCTACTACAAAGAGCCCGAAGTGAAGCAGGACCGGGCGCGATTGGTCTCCGACTTCAACGCCTTCGTCGAGATGACCGTCGACCGAGACGGAGTTGGTCGCTGGGCGCAGAACTACAACGTCTCTTACGTCGATTCACTCTCCCTGCCGGTCTCGATGAAAGGTCGAGGCGCAAGCTGCGCGCCCACTCAGTGCGGCTTTCGCTACGACGACTGGATCAAGGTTCTCAAGGCCTGCCCGACCGAGCTGCGCTTCGTGCACGGCGATCTCGCCAACTGCATGGGCTCGTACAACTACTGCATCACCCGCGACGGCGATTCGTCCTACGACGTGACCAAGGAAGACTGTCTCAAGATGCAGCGGGCGCACGGTCGGCCGGGCAGCGCCATCTACGGCGGCGTCTTTCCCGACCGGCCCTCCGAGGACGTCGCGTTCTGGGATCAGGTGGCTGCCTGGAACCGCGGGACCGCGGCCGGCGACACCAACGACGACAACTATTACGTGAATCAGCCGTTCAATCGCTACGCCGGCTGGATCCACCGCGATCTCGGCTGCCCGCGGGTCTACGCGTTCAGCACCGACGATCACCAGGACAAGGCCGGCTTCGTGCGCTGTGCGGCTGACGAGCTCGATGTCATCTGGTGCCCGAACCGCTGAGGCGGCGGCTCAGGTCGGCGCCGACCAATCGGTGCCACAAGGGCGCAGTACCAGCTCGTGCGTCCAGGCGGCTGGCGGCTGATCCACGAGGTAGGCGCACGCGCGGGCGATCTCCTCGGGCGGCAGCGCGCGCGGTGCTTCGCCGCTGGCAGACGAGCTGCCTCGTACGATGCCGCCGTCGATCGGAACGTAGGCGACGTGAACCCCTTGCGGACGCCATTCTTTGGCCGCGATCTGAACCAGCGCACGCAGGCCATGTTGCGCGGTCCCCAGGGGCGCCCAGCCGTCGCGCGTGCGAATCCCCGACGACGTTCCCATCTGCAGGAACGTGCCCGAGCGTTGTGCCGTCAGGACGGGACCGACCGCGCGCAACAGGTTCCAGGTGCCGCCCACATAGGCGCGCCAGACTTGCTCGAGCTCGCCCTCGTCGATTTCGAGCAGCGGACGTGGTCCGAAGCGGCTGCCCGAAGTTTGCGACGCCACCACGAGATCGATCCTGTCGACCGACTCTACGACTTTGCGCAGGGAGGCTGGGTCCTGCAGATCACAGACGGCGGCCTGGCCGTGCCCACCGGCGGCGTTCACTTCCGCCACCGCCGCCTCGACCGTGGCCGGGGTGCGGGCCGCACAGAGAACCCGCCAGCCGCGTTGAGCAAACTGCCGCGCGATCGCACGACCGAGGCCGCGCACGCCAACGATGAGAGCGGTGCAAGCGGGCATGCCTGCCTCCTTTCAGCGCAACAGCCGGCACCGAGCGACGGCCGCGCGGCCGGCAGCCTCGTCGGCGACCACCAATTGCGATCGCGGCATGAAGCCGCCCGTCACTTCTTGCTTCACGAAATGATTCGAGCCCGCCTTGGCATCGATCGTGAGGAAAGCCGAGTCCTCCGAGAAGGAGGTCAGGATGTGGTTGCCCGGCAAGGCACTGACCAAGATGAACGTCATGGGCGCGGTCTCGGCGATGGCCTGGCCGTCCATGCTCACCGTCACCCGGTCGTTCGGCGTGGAGCCCTCACGGTAGATGTAGATGTGGGCTGCTTGCGGGGGCGCGACGAACCGCTTAGCCGCCGCATCGGCCGCAGGTGAGGCCAGCGGCACCGAGGCGCAGGCACCCGCCAAAGCCAGAGCTGCGAGCACAACGGCTCGCACGACACCCGCCGAGCTCGCGCTGGAATTTCCGACAGCCATGGATGTCGTCATGCTGTTTTCCTAACACGGATCGCGGCCACGGCGTCCAGCGGGGCTGTCTCATTTCAACGCGCGCGCGCGGGCAAGGGACCATGCCCGCTGCGGATGAGCGCGATGAGATCCTCGGTTCCAAGGGATGCCGCTACATCACTGCCTTCCAGAATGCCGGCAGCCAGTGCTCGTTTGGCGGCGTGCAGCCCGAGAACCCCTTCCTCGATGGTGTCGGCGGCCACCAGCTTGACCGCGGTGACAGGACGGGTCTGTCCGATCCGATGCGCCCGCGCGGTCGCCTGATCTTCCACCGCTGGGTTCCACCAGGGATCGAGATGAATCACGGTGTCGGCGATGGCGAGGTTGAGGCCGAAGCCGCCCGCCTTGAGCGAGATCGCGAAGACGTCGGCCTCCCCGCGTGAAAACGCCGCTACCCGCTGCTCGCGGGCTTCGGCGGGCGTCGTGCCGTCGAGCACCAGCGTGGTGATCCCGCGTTGTCGCAGGCGCGGTACCAGCAGATCGAGGAAGCTGCGGAACTGGCTGAAGACCAGCACCTTGCGTCCGCTTTCGGCCAGCTCACTGCAGAGCTCCATCAGATGTGCGGCCTTGCTCGATCCCGCCTGGCTCTCGGGATAGACCAGGCGGGGGTGGCAACAGAGCTGACGCATGCGCGTGAGAGCCGCCAGCATCACCATGCGCATGTCGCTCGCGTCGCGATCCGGGTTCTTCTTGGCGTCGGCGAGATCGGCAAGCGTCGCCAGCCGCAATTCTTCGTATAGAGCCCGCTCGTCGTCGGAGAGGCGGACGGTCCGGATCACCTCGGTCAGGGCAGGTAGCTCGCGCGCCACTTCGGCCTTGGTCCGGCGCAAGACGAACGGCCGCAGAAGACGCGCGAGGACCCGCCGGCGCCCGTCCTCGCCGAACTTCTCGATCGGGATGGAAAAGCGCGCCCGGAACTGTTCCCAGCTGCCGAGCAACCCGGGCGAGACGATGCGAAAGAGGCTCCAGAGCTCGCCAAGGTGATTTTCGATCGGAGTCCCGGTCAGTCCCAGGCGAAAGTCAGCCTTCACCTCGCGCAACGCACGCGATCGCTCGGTGGTCGCGTTCTTCACCGCTTGCGCCTCGTCGAGCACGAGCGAAGAAAAGCGGGTCCTGCGCAGCTCCTCCACGTCCGCCGCGGCGATGGCGTAGCTCGTCAGCACGACGTCGCCAGGACCGAG
>JANNNO010000599.1:0-28029 GCA_031398585.1 Myxococcales bacterium
TGCGGCGCGCGCCGGCTGCCGACCCTGTCGTGGGTGCCATGCTGGGCGAGTACCTCGGTGGCGGAGGCAGTCTCTCCAAGTTGCGCCGGGCCGTGGCGGCGGCGGTGCGGGGGACCGCGTGCCTCTACCCGCGGCGGCCGAGCGCCTTGCGACCGGCGGGCGTCGATGCGCAGCGTGCGCTCGCCGCCGCGCAGGCACTCTCGGATGCCCCTGCGGGCGACGTGCTCAAGCTGGCGCTCAAGCGCTGCAAGGTTCACCACAGCACCACGCAATCGCTTGGCGACAAATGGAGCGAGCTTCGCGAGATCGCGGCGCAGTTTCGCGATCCCGACGATCTTCCTGCCCATCTCGCCACGGTCGACGCGTTCGATCGGCGCCGCGACGACGTGTTTCGCTACTTCTTTACCAAGCTCGATCCGGCCTCGCCCGAGGCCGACGTTCGCCTGGTGGCCAAGCTGGTGCAGCAGTTCGAGGCCGCCAACCCGACCTTGCTGGCCGCCCTGGTCGGCCGCTTGACGCCTGCGGTGACCGAGCGACTCGCGGGACACAAACGCGAGGCCGGTCGCTTCGACTTCCAGGACATGTTGACCCTGGTCGCCGAGGGGCTGGAAGGCGATGGGCCCCGGCAGCGCACGCTGCTGTCGACTTTGCGCGCGCGGCACCGCTTTGCGCTCATCGACGAGTTCCAGGACACCGATGAAGTGCAGTGGGGCATCTTCAAGCGGATCTTTTTCGATAGCCCCGACGGCCACGTGCTCACGGTCATCGGCGATCCCAAGCAGGCGATCTACGCTTTCCGTGGCGCCGATGTGCACACCTACCTCGCCGCGCGCCGTGCGATCGAAGACAGCGGCGGAGAGCGTGTCTTTCTCACCGAGAACTTCCGATCCACCGAGGACGTGATCGCCGGCTACAACGCCATCCTCGATCAGACGGCGCCCTTCTTTCGCCCCGAGGGCGGCATCCTCTACGATCACCCGGTGAGCTGCGGTCGCCCCGAGCTGCGTCTGTGCGACGAAGAGGGCGAATCGGTGCCGGGCACCGTCGTCTTCGACATCGAGACCGAACAGAAGTCGCTGCTCACCTGGCAGGTCAAGCGCGCGCTGCTGGCCCGCATGGCGCGCGAGATCGCCACCCTGGTCGGGCAGGGGGCGCCCCTGCGCTGGGGCCCCCGCGGCGCCGAGAGGCCGGTACGACCTGGTGACATCTTCGTCCTGACTCGCACGACACGCGAGAGCCGCGAAGTCGGGCAGGCGTTGCGCGCGGTGGGCGTTCCGTTTGCGTTCTTCAAACAAGAGAAGCTCTTCGACACGGTCGAGGCGCGCGACTTGCTGGATCTCTTGCGCGCCATCGCCGATCCCGACGACGTCACCGCGCGCGCGCGGGCGTTCATCACGCCGTTTTTCGGCCTTTCGCTGGCCGATCTCGCGTCGTGCGACGATCTCGATCCGGGCGAGCCTCTGTTGCGGCAGCTGCACGAATGGCAGGCGCTGGCCGAGGCCGGTGACTTCGAAGTGCTCTTCGCGCGCATCGTCGAAGGCTCCGGGATCACCTGCCGCGATCTGTTCTTTCACGACAGCGAGCGCTCGCTGACCAACACGCTGCACTTGATGGAGATCCTGCAGGAAGAGGCCGCGCGCAGCCGCACCACGATTCGCGAGCTCGCGGCGACCTTGGGCGCGTTCATCACCGGCGCCCGCCGTCCACCCGGCGAGGGGCGCGACATTCAGCGGCTCGAGACCGACGCCGACGCGGTTCAGATCATGACCATCCACCACGCCAAGGGCCTCGAGGCCGCGGTGGTCTTCCTCTACGGAGGCTTCTGGCCCGGGCCGACCAACGACGTACGCGTCTTGCACGACGAGGAGGGGCGGCGGGTCTGTGACGTGGGGCGGGTCACGCCCGACGCCGAGGCGGCCTATCGCGCCGAGCAGGACGACGAAGAGCGCCGCGTGTTCTACGTCGCCCTCACCCGGGCCAAGGCGCGGCTCTATCTGCCGCGGTATCCGGCGGCGTTCAAGAGCCTGCGAGGCGCCTACACCTTCGTCAATCAGCGCCTGCACGATCTGCTGGGCGGCTTCGTCGACGACGAGCTGCGGGCGCGTTTCATCCGTCAGTCGATCGTCTGCCCGGGTGAAGCTTTGCCCACCGCCGAACCGGCCTCGCCCGCGGTGCTGGCGGCCTGGTCGCCGCCGCTTGGGCCGATGTCGCCGGGCGCCGACCTGAGAGCGCGCGGCGCCGCACGCGCCGGCTTTCTCACGACGTCGTATTCGGCCATCAAGCGGGCGCACGCCGGTTTCTCGCCCGCCAGCTTGTCCGACGACGCGCTCGACGACAGCGTGCACGTCACCGACGCGCCCGAGGCAGGTCTGGTCGAGGCCGCGGGACCAGGCGCGGGGCCAAATGGCGACGAGTTGCCACGGGGACGAGTCACCGGGCGATTCCTACATGGCCTGCTCGAAGAGCTGCCTTTCGCGAGCATCGCCGGCCCTCCCGACTGGCGCTCCTGGGCGGCCTTGCCCGATGTCGCGCTGGTCTTCGAACGGATGCGACGTCGCTACGATCGCAGCCCCAGCGAGCTCCCCGCGGCGCAGCGGTTGGTTCACGCCACCTTGGCCGCCACCGTGCGCATGGGGGAGATCGAGCTGCCGGGTTTTGCCGCCGCCGCCCGCATCGTGCGTGAGTGGGAGTTCCTCTATCCCATCCCCGAGCGGGATCACCCGCCCCTCGGCAGCGCCGGTGACGACGAGCGGCCCGCGTTCCGCATCGAGCGAGGTCTCATCAAGGGCTACGTCGATCTTCTCTTCGAACACGAGGGGCGCATCTACATCTGCGACTGGAAAGGCGATTGGTTGCCGACCTGGGAGGCCGCCGTGCTCAGTCGACACGTGAGCGACAACTACACCGTGCAGGCGCGCCTCTACACCCTGGGTGTGGTCAAGGCGCTGGGGCTCAGCGACGAGGCGGCGTATGAAAGGCGCTTCGGCGGTGTGGTCTACGCCTTCTTACGTGGGCTTGGCAGCGGCGATCCCGATCGCGGCATTCACTTCGAACGGCCAAGCTTCGCCGAGGTCGCGAGCTGGCAAGAGGAGCTGGGCGGCGACGCCTTCTGGAGGAGGATCGCATGGACCGCGTGAAGAGCGGCGAGGGCTGGCCCTTCACACCGCTCGGCTCGGCCCGGCAGCGTCTGGTTGGCGTCGACCGCGAACGCGTCGTCGGGAACGATGACGTCGTCGCCGCGACCGACGAACGTGTCGGCGCGATCGTTGAGCGTGCGATCGGTGATCGTGCGATCGGCGACCGCGAAGAAGGAGGCCAGTCGCATCACGCGGCCTATCTCTCCTGGGAGATCGCGGGCTGGGCCACCGAGTTGCCCGCGTTGGGGCGCGCACGCCTGAGCGCCATCGTCTTGCGCCTGCTCAACGAGATTGGCGCGGGCAATACCCGGCTTGCGGTCGATGCCGAGGAAGCGGCGCTGCTGGCAAGCGTACCCACTGTCTGCGGATCGCCCGATGACGGCCGCCCACTCGTGTTGGTGGCGGGGTACCTGTCGACGCAGAGACTGCACGCCGCCGAAGCGCGGCTGGCGACGGCGCTCAGCACACGGCGGGCGCAACCGACGGCGTTCTCTCCTGCTGACGTCGCCTCCGCGATCGACGCCGTGGTGGCGCAGTCGTCGCCCGCGCCGACCGCGGAACAGCGCGCGGCCTCAGAGCAGGTGCTGCAGCGGCGGCTCGGTGTCGTGACCGGCGGTCCTGGCACGGGCAAGACCACCATCGTCTTTGCGCTCGTGCGCGCCCTCGAGCGCCTCGGCGTTCCCGCCGCACGCATCGCGCTGGCGGCACCCACCGGCAAGGCGGCCAATCGCCTGGGCGAGGCCCTGCGTTTGGGACTCGAACGCCTGGGTCCCGCGGGCGAAACGCTGGCGGCCTCCTTGCCCACCCCCGAGACGCTGCATCGTCTCTTGCGACATTCTCCGGAGACACGATCGTTCGCTCATCGCGAAGGTGTGCCGCTGCCGTTCGACGTCGTCATCGTCGACGAGAGCTCGATGATCGATTTGCCACTCATGGATCGTTTGCTGGCGGCGCTCGCGCCCGACGCGCAGCTCGTGCTGCTGGGCGATGCGGATCAGCTGCCCTCGGTCGAAGCCGGCGCCGTTTTTCGTGATCTCGCGCCCATGGGCGTGCGCCTCACGCGCAGCCATCGCATGGATCCGTCTCGGCCCGAGGGGCGGCGCATTCTCACGTTCGCCCATGCCGTGCGTGACGGCGCCGCGCTCGGCGATCTTCTCGATCGGCGGGAGGACTCAGCGACACTCGTCTGGGATGGCGTCGAGCTCTGCCCGGGCAGCGATCTGCCAGCTTTCCTCGCCGCCTGGTTCGATCGCCGCGTGGCGATCTCCACCTCGATTCGCACGCTCACGACGACATCGTTCAGTTTGGCTGCGCATGGTGGCTTTGCACCCGCCGCGACCTCCCTCTTCGACCAGGCCCTGGAGGATCATCAGCGGGCGCGCCTGCTCGCGGTCACGCGCGGCCGTCCCACCGGCGCCGACGCTCTCAACGCCGCGCTCTCGCATCGGTTCGGCGCGCGTGGCCCAGGCCTGGTCGCCGGCGAGCCGGTGATGATGTTGCGCAACGATTACGACCGCGGCCTTTACAACGGCGATCAGGGCATCGTGATCGAGCTCGACGAATCGACGCCCGGTCACGCGCGACGGCGGCCGCGCGCCTGCGCCATCTTTCCCGTCGAAGGTCGTTGGACGCCCTTTCCCGTGGATGGTCTCAAGGATGCGCTCGGGCGAGCCTTTGCGCTCACCGTGCACAAGGCTCAAGGCTCCGAGTACGACGAGATCGCGCTCGTGCTACCGGACACGCCGCACCCGCTGTTGACGCGAGACCTGGTTTACACGGCGCTGACGCGCTGTCGACGCGCGGCCGTCATCTGCGGCGACGAGTCGGTCCTGCAGTCCGGCCTTGCCAACGCACGCCCGCGATCCTCGGGTCTGGCAGCTCGTCTCGCCGGATCGTGAGTGGCTGCGCGCTGATCAGCGCGGCGGACGAATTTGGTCGCTGACACGTACGGCGCAGGCCCCACATTGTGGTTGACTGTGAGGTGTTCAGTCACTAAACAAGTGTTCGTTCCAATACCATTCGTTGCCGGTCAACGACCCGGTGCCCCAGCGGCAACCGCGTCACGAACCGGCACCCGCCATAAAGGGAGTTGCCAGTGCCTGACGACGCTCGTGACCGCTTGGCCAAGGTGTCCGCCGATCTGCGCGAGTTCGAGGCCCAGGCTTCGATCGTCTCGGCCTCGGCCCGTGAGAGCGTCGCTCGCACCCGCGAGCGGCTCGGCGCGCTCGATCAGGCGCTCAACAAACTGAAAATGTTGGCGACTGCGTTCGACATGCTGGCCGAGCGCTTGACCGCGCTCACGGTGAAGGCGACGAACGACGCCCCTCCCGACGGGACCGCGGCGCAGCCGTTCTTGGCGTTGGTCGATCAGTTGATCAACGCCGCTCGTACCTGTGCGATGGCGGTTCGTCATCTCGAGGTGCAGGTCCGCGCGTCGGCGAGCACCGCCGAGTCGATCGCCGACATCACCGAAAAATCTCAGGCCGTGCTGGATCGCTTCGCGCCGGCGTTGCGGACCTTGGCCGATGCGGCCGCGCGCAGCTCGGGCAATCGCTCCACCACGATTCTGGTGGTCGATGGCCCCGATGGCGTCAACGCTCGCGGCGAAAGCGATGCGACTCCGCGGGGCGAAGCCGACATCTGGACCGCGCTGCTCCGTCCCCCGGTCGGCCTCAAGAACTGACGTCGGCGCCCGCGCCGGGCCCGATCGCGAACCCGGCGTCGTCGCTCAGTCGCGGGCGTCCGCGCCGCCCTGTGCGCCGGCGTCGACCGGCTCGCCGCCGCCTTCGGCCGGGCAGCCCGGCAGCGCGGGCCATTCGGGATCCTCGTAACAGCCGAGGGTCATCGTGAGCGTCGAGTCGCCGCCTTTTTTCCACGGCAGCGACGAGCTGTTGCCCGAGACCCGCTCGTCACCGCGCAGACCGCGGGCGATGAAGCGTCGTTCACCCGGGCTCGCATCGTCGAGAGTGATGAGAACCGAGCCGAGGTTGCTTCCCGTAGCGGCAAGAGGTCCGCTGGCCGGGACCCGAGCTCCCCGCTGCGGACCGCCGGGAATGCCCCAGATGAGATCGATGTGATTCGGCCGAAAGCGGTCTTCCACGACCTGCAAGACGAGCCGGACGCGTGTCGTCTCGCCGCAACCGCCGAGGGTCATCGCACAGGCCGCGGTCGCGAGGACGACCAGCGACGGCATCACCCGTCGCGTGTGGGCACGTGGGCGCCCGCCGAACAGCTTGGCCAGGGCGAGCGCGCCGAAAGACACGCGGCCATTCAACAATGTGCCCGCCCGACGCGTAAAGCACTTCCACAAGGATTCGTGCGCGGGGCGGGGCGCTGCACCAGGTCAGTAAGTCCCCGAGCAGGCGACGCCCGCCAATCCACGCCCGCCCAACGCCGGTGCACAGCGTACCGGCCCGGCTCCCAGGCTCGTCCTCTCGGGCTCGGTAGGGCGTCCCACGAAATGCAAAATCGCCGCGGTGGCAACCATGGCACCGGCTCCGACGAACCCGACGATCGCCAGCGTCTTGGCGTTCTGGTAGTCGGCGGCGAGGGTGGCGCATTCGGTGTCGTAGCTGCCGTTGTTGAGCACGCCCATGCCCCCGCCGTCCTCGACGCAGCCGCGTCCGTTGAAGGAGCCGACGAGATCCGAGTGCCGAGCGACCGCGAAGATTCCGACCCCGAGCCCGATTGCAGCGCCGCCGAGGGCTCCATACTTGATGAAGGGCGTGGCCCGGCCGGCGAGACCCGAGGTCGAAGCCTCGGGTGAATCCGTCACCGCTTCGGGCAAAGAGCCGATCGGCGAGCCGATTCGTTCGAGGCGCATCACGACAGGTTGATACTGCCCGCCCGCGATCATCAAAGTGCGCAAGGTCGGTCGGTAACCAGGCGCTCGCAGCTCGACATCGACGGTGCCGGCACTCACGCGCACGGGCTCGGCGAGCGGGACATGACCGACCCGGCGACCGCCGATGAGAACCTCGGCGCCGACCGGCTCACCGGTGATCTCGACGCGACCGACGTGATGTTTGACCCGCCCGAGCGCCTCTTCGATCGTGTCGCGATTGCGCAGGATCCAGGGATCCTGCTTGGCGCGCAGACCGGTGGTCAGGTGCAGATCGGCGTCGGCCCAGCGACCCAGCGCCTGCTCGACGAGGCCGAGCTGCACGGCGGTGCGGGGGCCTGGCGCCAGCTCGTGCGCGCGGGCAAAGACCGGCAGTGCGGCCTGATCGTCACCGCTGCGGCGTAGATCGTTGCCCTTTTGTAGCAGCGCCTCGACCTCGATCTCGCCCGCCGGCACGGCGTGCGCGTGGCCGACGGGAATGATCCACGCCGCGGCCAGACCGAGACAGAGCACGAAACGGAGTGCGAGCAGCAGCTTGCGGGGCACCATGATCGTCGTCGGGCCGCACCTTATCAGCCCGACCGTGCCGGGCAAACGCCCGTTGGCAGGCGGCAAAGCCACCCCGCGGCGACAAAAGGCGCCCGACCGCCTGCCCGGAAGGCCGCGCGGTGTCACCTTGCGGGGGCCGCTCAACCGGCGCTACGATCGCGCGGCCCCGGCAACCCCGCCGAAGTCAGGCGGAGATCAGAGGAAGGTTCTCATGGCGAAGCGAATCGGCTCCCCAGGTAAGCAAAGCAGGCATTTCGCTCAGCGGGCAAGGGGCTGCACCTCGGCAGGCCTGGCGCTGGCCCTCCTCGTTGCGGCTCCCGGCGTCGCGTCGGCGCAACTCGAAGCGGGAGCGCCCGCCGACCAGTTCACCCTGACCGACTGGGCCGGGGGCATCACCGGCGTGACCGACATCGAATTCCTCTCCGACGGCCGCGCCGTCATCATCGCCAAGGGTGGCGAGGTGGTGGTCGCCTCACCCGACGGCATGACGTTGAAGCGCATGGCCGCGATGTTCGAGGTCGATTCGGCCAGCGAAAAGGGCCTGCTCGGTGTGGTCCGCGACGCCGCCGACAACCTCTACTTCTATGCGTCGACTGGCCCCGACAACGCCAACAAGCACCAGGTCTGGAAGGGCAAGGCGAACCCCGACAACACGGTGACCATCGACAAGACCAAACCGATCGTGTCGGGTGGCCTCGAAGGCCCCGCCAATCACGACGGCGGCGGCCTCTACATCCACAAGGGCCAGCTTTACGTTGCGGTCGGCGACACGGGCGCCAACGCGACCCCGCCGCAGAACATGTACGGCGCTTGCCTCAACAAACCCAACGGCAAGATCCTGCGCGTGAACCTCGACGGCTCGATCCCGACTGACAATCCGCTGTCCAACCTCGCGATGGTCACCGGCTGCGCGAGCCGCTCGGGCGGCATGTACATGATGCTCCCGCCCGACAAGCGCATTTACACCTGGGGCATGCGCAACCCCTGGCGTTTCTGGATCGATCCCGAGACCGACCTGCTCTGGATCGGCGACGTGGGCGAGGGTAGCGAAGAGGAGATCTCGGTCGGCGGCATCGGCGCCAATCACGGCTGGCCCTTCTGGGAGGGCGCGCGCCGCTACCCCAATCCGCTCGGCGGCCTCTCCGACTGCAAGATGATGACGCCGTCCACGGAGTGCGTGGCGCCGCAAGACCGCTACGAACACGGCGGCTCCATGGCCTCGGTGACAGGCGGCTTGATCCCGCCCAAGGGCTGCGGCTGGGGCGCCTACGAGGGCAAGTACTTCTTCGGCGACTACAACCGCCACGTGGTCTGGACGATCGACGTGGCCGCCGATCGCAAGACCGCCACGCCCAACTCGCGCGTGAAGTTCGCCGACCTACAATCTCCCGTCAGCTTCCGCTGGGGCCCGGGTGGCGCGATCTACGCCGCGTCTCACGGGCGTGGGTTGATTCGCAGGATTGCGCCCAAGACGGTGCCCGCTGGCTGCGCGGTCAACAACGCGGGCGCGGGCGGGGCGGGTGGCGCGGGCGCCGGTGGTGGTGCGGGTGCAGGCGGTGCGGGCGGTACGGGTGGAAGTCCAGGCGGGGGCGCTGGCGGCGCCGCCGGTGGCAACAACGGAGGCGCGGGTGCGGCTGGCGCTGGGGGCGGGGGTGCAGCCGGTGCCGGGGCGGGCGTCGGCGGAACGCGCACGGGCGGCAAGCCGGGCAGCACCAGTGACGCGAGCGCCGACGGGGCGGGGACAGGGTCGTCTGACAGCGGTTGCGGCTGCCGGGTGGGGGGCGCCGATGGGGCTCCCCTGCCGACCGCAATGCTGCTGCTGGCCGCGGGTTCCACCCTCGCGCTGGCACGTCGTCGCCGGCGATCGAACGGGGATCAACGGGCGGGGATGAAAGCGTGAAAAAACGCTCGTAACCCGTTGACAGCTGGCCGCTTTCCCCGTAAATCACTCCCCTCTTGCGGGAGTAACTCAGTGGTAGAGTGCCACCTTGCCAAGGTGGACGTCGAGGGTTCAAATCCCTTCTCCCGCTCACCTGTTTCGTGACTGATGACGGCCAGTTAGCTCGATGAAGCTGACTGGCCGTTTTTCATAAGGGCACTCCATGCATGCCACCGCGTGGTGCCGTTCTCCCGCTCAAGAAGGCTCGGTGAAAACCGGGCCTTTTGCTTGTCTGGGGTCGTGAATGAGGAGGGAGTGATGAGGGGCCTGCGGGGCCCTCCTCCCATAAGTCCGCGGGATCGCGTGATCGGGCGTCGTCGGCTTTTGACGATTTTCACGTTCGGAGATGCGGCGCTTTCACGTTTTTTACGATTTTCACGTTTTTTGCGGGGTGGAGGCTGGCGACGTCTCGGCGATCTGTTCGCCTGCCGGCCAGGGCACGGCGGCCTCGAGACCCTTCACGGCCTGCGTGTTCGTCGGGGCTGGAGATGCGCCTAGTGGACTTCACAGGTCCGCACTGAGTTCCCCTTTGCTGAAAGGAATTCGAACTGTGGATCCTCTGCCTGAGCGGTCAGCGGCGATCTCCCCCGATGTAAGAAACGCGGCCCCAGCCGCAATTGATCGAGAGGTAACCGGTTGTCCAAGCCCGTCGAATTGCCCCTCGCGCGCGTTATCACACAGCCAGCATCCCGCAGGTCAATGCGCTCGCCCTCGGCCGGCTCTGAAAGGTAAATCATGCGTAGGTTCGTCGCGTTTACCCCGACCCCACCCGCCGCCATGCGCGCCGCGTGCCTTCTCCTGGCGGTCACCGGCTGCACGGGGTATGTGGACGATGCTCCTTCCCCAGCGGGTGGGCACAGGGGCTTGCCTGCCAACGGGGCTGGGGGGGGGCCGGCCGAGAATCCCGGAAAAGGAGGGGAGGGGGGAGCGGCGACACCAGCGGATCCGGGGCGTGTGACCATGCGGCAGCTCAACCGCGTGGAGTACGACAATACCGTCCGGGACTTGCTGGGGACCACGCAGCGCCCGGGGCTCACCTTCCTCAACGACGCGCCGGCGTTCGCTTTCGACAACAACGCCGACCACCTGTCGATTTCACCCGCGCAGGCCGGCCTCTTTCAGAAGGCCGCCGAGAGCCTGGCGGCCGAGGCGCTGACCGGCCCGGCGCGCTCCCGGCTCGTCACATGCGATCTCGCCGCCGCGGGGGATGCTTGCCCACGCGCCATCGTCACGGCCTTCGGCGCGCGAGCGTACCGTCGGCCGCTGAGCGGGACCGAGATCGCCGGCTATCTGGGGTTGATGACCAGAGCCCGCGCGGCGGGCGCCACCGCGGACGAAACCCTGCAGACGGCCCTGGAGGCTTTCCTGCTTTCGCCGTCCTTCCTCTACCGCATCGAGGCCGACCCCGCGCCGGACTCGCTCGCGCCCCACCGGATCGGCCCTTACGAGCTGGCCTCGCGGCTGTCGTACCTCGTCTATCGCAGCATGCCGGATCAGGCGCTGTTCGAGGCCGCGGCCGCGGGGAAGCTGGCCGCGCAGAACGACATCCAGGCGCAGCTGGCTCGGCTGCTGGCCGATCCCAAGGGACACACTTTCGCGAAGGACTTCGTGGCTCAGTGGCTCGGTGTGGTGGGACTGGACGGCCTTCAGTTCGACAGCAAGGCCTTCCCGACGTTCACCACTCCCCTGGCCGCGGCGATGAAGTCGGAGATAACCGCGGTCTTTGACGCCTTCGTCAGAGAGAACCTTCCGGTCGCCCAGCTCCTCACTCCCGGCTTCAGTTACCTCGACAGCACTCTGGCCAGCCACTACGGCGTGGCCCCCGTGCCGGCCGGCGACGTCAGGCGGGTGGACCTAAGCAGCGCGCAGCGCGGGGGAGGTTTGTTGACGATGGCCGGGACGCTGGCGGTGACCTCGTACATGACCAGGACGTCGCTGGTGAAGCGGGGCGCCTGGGTCTCCGGGCAGCTCCTATGCTCGGAGCCTCCTCCTCCCCCCGCCGACATCCCGGCGTTGCCCGAAAACGGCATGGTGATGGGCACCCAGCGCCAGATCTTGGAGATGCACCGGGCGAATCCCAGCTGCGCCCCCTGCCACGAGGTGATCGACAACATCGGGATCGCCCTCGAGAACTACGATGCCATCGGAGCCTGGCGGGACCGCGACGCAAATGGCGGCCTCATCGACGCCAGCGGCGAGCTGAAAGGCACGCGGTTCACCGGCGGCCACGAGCTGGCCAAGGTGATCGCGGTGGACCCGCGCTTCCCGGCCTGCCTGGCGGAGAAGATGCTGGCCTATGCCCTCGGTCGGGACGTGAACGCCCACGGCTCCGACGCGCACTACGTGAAGGAGATCGCGGCTGACGGGCCAGGCGCGGAACGCGTGGGGGTGCAGGACGTGCTCCGGCGGGTGGTCGCCAGCGAGGCCTTCACCATGCGTCGTGGAGAGAAACCCTAGATCCGCCGGAGTTGTGTCATGAGCTTCGCCAACATTACCGACGACAACGTCTCCTTCGATGAGAGCGCCCTTGCCAGCGAGCGACACCGGCCCACGCCGCCGCGGGCCAGCCGGCGGGCCATCTTGCGGGGAGTTGCCGCCGCGGTCGCCCTTCCGGCGCTGGACTCGCTGTTGCGACCGACCCGCGCGGAGGCGCAAGCCAGGCCGCCCATGCGCTGGGTGAGCTGGCACATCGGCTGTGGGGTATGGCATCCGAGCTGGGATCCGAAGACCTTCGGGCCCGGATACGCGCTCAGTCCGTCGTTGATGCCGCTGGCGCCCGTCAAGGACAAGGTGCTGGTGCTGGTCAACGTCGACAACACCCCGACCTGCAACCCGACTGGTTCGCACGGCTGTGGTCCACCCGCCATGACCACGTGCCGCCAGGGCACAAAGCCCGGCGTCAGAGTGGGCATCTCGATCGACCAAGTGTACGCGCAGTCGCTGGGGACCGCGACTCCCATCCAGTCCCCTGCAGCTCTCGGTCACCGACCGGACCTTCGCCGACGTGGGCTACCCCGCGGTCTACAACGGGACCACCGCGTGGGCCGACGCCACCACGCCTTTGCCGCCGACGGTCAATCCCCAGCAGGTCTTCGATCGTCTGTTCTCGGGTGGCGGCGGCACGCCGGCCTCTCCCGAGGCCAGCGCCGCCCTGGCGAAGCGCGCGGCGCTGAGGGCCAGCGTGCTCGATTTCGTGAAGACCGACGCGAAGTCCGTCCAGACCAGGCTGGGAAGAACGGACCGGGCGAAGCTCGATCAGTATCTGACCAGCCTGCGGGCGGTGGAGACGGAGGTGCAGAAGATGTCGTCGGGGTCGGGGCGGTGCGGCCCCGGGGCGACCCCGCGGCCGACGCTGACCAAGTACAGCGCCGCGGATGTCCCCGCGCTGACGACGATCATGCTCGATATGATGGTGCTGGCGTTCCAGTGCGACGCCACCCGGGTCATCAACTTCAACCAGAGTCACGGCGGGAACACCTCGTACGCCAGTTGCCCCTGGCTGGGTATCGGCTCGGACCACCATGGGCTGTCCCACCACAACCAGAGCGCGGCCAAGGGTGCGCAGCTGGCCAAGATCGATCTTTGGGAGGTCCAGCAATACGCCTACTTTCTCCAGAAGCTGAGCGCGATCCCCGAGGCGGGCGCGACCGTCCTGGACAACAGCTTGATCTTCCTCTCCAGCGAGATCGGCGATGGCAACAGCCACGGTCAGGTGAACAAGCCCATCCTGCTCGGGGGGAGCGCCGGCAAGCGGCTGCTCACCGGTCGAGCTCTCGACATGAACAAGAGCCTGCAGGCGAACCTGTTCATCACCCTGCTCAATGTGCTCGGCTTGCCCGTCACCGCCTTCGGGTTGCTGGGCAACAGGCCGCTCGCTGGCCTGACCGTTTGAGCTCACGCCCCGGTCACACGCCAGCCGGCTCTTGAACACCCACTGCTCACGCAAGACAGGCTCCGCAGCGATGCCGGCCAAGAGCCAGCCCAGCACGTAGCCCCCTGTGCCAACGTGGTCTGAGACAGCGCCCTCTGGAAACGTAAGTGGCGATGGGCGTCGCGTCCTCCTCCCGCCCACCGAAGTGAGCATCAACCCCATCACCTCCACCGCCGTCATCGTCGGCCGCAGCGCTTCGTCGGATCGGGCCACGTGGGCCACGAGAAAGGGACCGACGGCGCTGATCGTCTGCATGGCGAAGGTGTCCGAAGTACCACCACGTGCGCGTCGCGCGGCATGGTCCTCACCGTCGCCGTCCCGTCGCCCGCGCGAACAGACGCACCCGAAGAGGTGCCAATGATGCGACCACCGCCTCAGCGCACTTTGATCACCGATTTTCCGCGCGAATGGCCTTCGGCGAGCGCACGGATCGCGGCTGGCACATCACTCAGGCTGTAGGTTCGGTCGATGATCGGCGTCACCTCTCCCGTCTCGAGCAGCCCTTTCAGAGTGCCGAGGTCCTTCTTGTTCACCAACCCGATTGGCGACCGGAACTTTTGCCGGCTGAAAAGTCCCACGACCTTCGACCAGAGCTGGCGGCCCATGCCCAACCATCGGCCCCCGCCCTCGCCGCCGAGGATGACGAGTGTCCCCGTCGCGGCCAGTGCACGTCGGAGGTGGGAAACCGCGCGGCTGCCGGCGAGATCGATGATGACGTCGTACTTGAGGCCACTCGCGGCGAAGTCCTCTCGCGTGTAGTCGACGACGTGGGTAGCGCCGAGCGAGCGCACGAAATCCAGCTTCCCGGTGCTGCACACGCCTGTCACCACTGCACCCATCGCCCGCGCGATCTGCACGACATACGATCCGACACCGCCGCCTGCTCCGATGACCAGCACTGTCTGACCCGCCTTGACCTTCGCCGCTCGGATTCCCACCAGCGCCGTCGTGGCAGAGACCGGCACCACGGCCGCCTGCTCGAAAGTGAGGTTCGACGGTTTATGCAGGAGGCGGCCTTGCGAGGCGCGCGCGTATTCTGCGAAGGAGCCCTCACTCGCGCCGAACACCTCATCGCCCTCCTTGAAGGCGGTCACGTTCGCGCCAGTCGCCGAGACGACGCCGGCGACCTCCAAGCCGCGAACTGGGTTCCTTGGCCTTTGGACCCCCATGACAAGTCGCACCGCAAGGGGAGTGCCCGTCATCAAGTGCCACACACCGAAGTCCACCCCCGCCGCGTGAACGCGAATGAGGACTTCGTCCGCGCCGATCGCCGGGCGATCGATCCTCCGTAGTTGCAGGACGTCGGCTGAGCCGTAGGTGTCCTGAACGATGGCTTGCATCGTTCTCTCGGCGGCGATGTCACTGCTCTTTGCGGTGTACGGTCCCGGGTCATCGAGCGGCGGCACGATGAGGGGGGAAGGCGGCGAGACTCGGATCGGTGCAGTGGCCATGGGAACCTCCAGTGTTGAGAGCTGCCGTGACGGTATCTGGAGCCCGCACTCGCCACTTGAACGAAAGGGCTGGTTTGCACACCCCGCTGCTCCGGCGCTGCCACGGGCGTGGGCGAAAATGGTGGAATCGCCGGCCCGAGGCGCGGCGTCCGGCACGCCATGACAGCTTTTGGCGTATGAAGAGCGGAGGATCCACATGAGCCAGACGATTCCGCCTCACAAACACGACGCCATCATCGTAGGGGGAAGCTATGCAGGAGTGTCCGCGGGCTTGCAGCTCGCGCGCGCCCGTCGTGATGTGCTGGTCGTGGACGCCGGGCAGCGACGCAACCGCACGGCGACGGCGTCGCACGGTTTCCTGGGTCAGGATGGACGGGACCCAGGTGCGGTCGCTGCCCAGGGTAGGGCCGAGCTCCTCGCATACCCGACGGTCACCTGGATGACCGCCGCAGTCACCGACGCACGGCCCGCACCGGGCGGCTTCGTCGTGCGCGTCGGCAGCGATGAACGGTGGGCGCGGCGGCTGATCCTCGCCATGGGCGTCGTAGACGAGCTGCCGGCGATTCGGGGCTTGAAGGAACGGTGGGGGCGCACCGTCTTTCACTGCCCGTACTGCCATGCCTTCGAGCTCGGCCGCGAGCGGCTGGCCGTACTTGCCACCGGGCCGATGTCGCTGCATCAGACCGTCCTCGTGTCCGACTGGGCATCCCCCGGAGGCACAACCCTGTTTCTCGCTGGCGCGCTGGAGCTCGAAGCGGCCCAGCGCAACGAACTCGAGTCCCGCGGCATTCAGGTCGAGCGCACGCGCGTCGTGGCGGTCGCGGGTGACGCCCCGGACGTCGACGTTCACCTCGAAGATGGACGCGAGCTGCGGTTCCGCGGGCTCTTTCTCCAGCCTCGTACGCGGCCCGGCGCTTCGCTCGCCGAGGCGCTCGGATGCGCCATCGACGACGGCCCGCTCGGTCCGTTTCTCAGGACCGACGATACCAAGGAGACCAACGTGCGGGGCGTGTTCGCCTGCGGCGACGTCGCGCGCGGCATGGGGTCGGTGGCCTTCGCGGTCGGCGACGGTGCGCGCGCGGGAATGGCGGCGCACCAGTCGCTTCTGTTCCGCCCCGGCGAGTGATCAGCGCACGACCTCGAAGTGCCCCATCATGCCCGCAGCGTGATGCTCGAGGATGTGGCAGTGGTACATCCATTTGCCTGGACGATCATCGGGGCGAAAGGCGATGGTCACGCGTCCTTTCGCGACGACATTCACGGTGTCCGCCCACGCCTTGGGCCGGCAGTCTCCGCGCTGGCTTCGCGTCGCCCCGACGGAGCGATCAATTGCTCATCGACTTTGGCCGCGCCATTGTCGCGAAGCTTGCTCCGGGCAGCGAGCGAGACGAGCGGCCGGAAGCACGCGTGCGGAGAATGTCGGCGTGGGCGGCGGGGCGGCTCGACACGCCCGTGAGCCTTGCGGACGCCGCTGCGCACGTCGGCCTTTCGGCCGGCCGGGCGCGCCATTGGGAGCGCGGTCGCGACGATTCGGCATGGCTCCTGCTACGTCCGCAACGTCAAGATCTCCAACCGAGTCCCGAGGCAACATGACCCACCACGAGAACCCAGCCCTGACTCTTGCAGCCCACCACCAACATCTCGATGCGACGTTCGACGACCTGCTGCGAGCCGTGGAGACCGGAGACCCTCAGGACTTGCAAAGCACCTGGGCAGACTTTGCGCGCGAGCTTCGCTCACACCTTGGGTATGAAGAGCGTGCGGTTCTCCCGGCGTTCGAGCGCGATGCTCCGCACGAGGCCGCGGTGGTAAGGCGCGAGCACGCCGAGATCGAGGCCGCGCTGGGCAATCTCGAAAGGAGTCTCGACCGAGGCGGACTGCAGGCGCGGGCCGCGAAGGACTTCGTCGCCCAGCTCCGGCGGCACGCGCACAAGGAAGAACAAACCGTCTACGCGTGGGCGAGCAGTCATCGTCCTGCGGCGGGATGGGAGATCCTGCCAACCAGACTCGCCCGGGCCGCGAACCCAACCCAGCTTGCGACAGGAGTGTGAAGAGGAGCGAGATCTATCCCTTCGAATCCGCGGCAGGAACGCCATCGTGACGAGAGTCACGGTGGGCATCCGAGAGCGCGCGACGGGTGGATGTCCAACCCTACGCCTGACCAGAGGCGGCTGACCGGTGTCCCCCCAAAACGTACGAACGGATCGCGAGCGGCTGCGCACGGCTCGCGGGGGACATCGGTCGCGGTCGTCGGGGCAGATCGCGCAGCGGCTGCGCGGGACGCCCTCGGTCCGCGCAGAGAACGCGCGGGCTGGTCGGTCGGACGCGGTGAACCCGGGCTGGAACGAAAGTTGCTGAGCGTCGGTTCGACCCGGCAGCACCACGAGAACATCGAGGAGAGCATCATGACCATTCCAGCCACCGAAACGAAGACTCCCGTCACGCCCACCGGCTGTTGCCCGCCGTTCGACCCGGCGCCCTGGCAAGACAAGGAGCTGTCGTGGAAAGACAAACCCTTCGTCAAAGATCACGTGACGTGCCTGTTCCACGTGCCAATCAACATGGGCAGCAAGATCCGCAAGGACATGCACCTCATCGAGGCGGCCCACGCAGAGGGCGATTCACACGTCATGCTTTCGGACGAAAAGTCACCTTGGGGCGCGGACATCTTCATCGAGGTGAAAAAGGCCGTGCCTGGCGCCACGATGGACAGCCTGTCGGGTCACTTCATGACCAAGGTCTTCGAAGGGCCGTTCCGAGAGGCAGGGAAGTGGGCCCAACAGATGACCGATCACGTGGCGGCCCGCGGGCGCACTCTGGAGAAGCTCTATTTTGGGTACACCACGTGCCCCAAGTGCGCCAAGGCGTACGGCAAGAATTACGTCGTGCTCTTCGCCAAGGTCAAGGAGTCGGGCTCACCGGCCGCGGCGGTGTGACTTGGAGTTCTCCACGGCAAACAAAGGGAGAGTCATGATCACACAGCTGGATCGCGCCAGGTTGCCCGCGCACATTGAGGGCCCTGGGGTTGCCGTGGTCAACTGGCGCAGCGTCGGACGACCGAAGATGGCGGCACGTGACGTGATGTTCGCGCACGTGGCTGCCTCCAATCCCGACGTCAGATTCGCCAACGTCGACGTGGATCGGCAGGCCCGGGCGTGAGGGCGAACCCCATGGGATTTCTCGAGGGGCCCACCCGCTTTCTGTTTTTCACCGGCAAAGGCGGTGTCGGGAAGACGGCCCTGGCTTGCGCGTCGGCCATACAGCTGGCCGACGCGGGCAAGCGGGTGCTTCTGGTGAGCACCGATCCGGCATCCAATCTGGACGAGATGCTCGGGATCGCTCTGACTGATCGGCCCACGCCCATTCCGGGCGTGGGCAACCTCCAGGCACTCGACATCGATCCCGAGGCGGCGGCCGAAGGTTATCGCCAGCGCGTGCTCGCGCCTCATCTGGCGACCTGGTCCGCCGCGCAGGTGGCTGAAGTGCGCGAGCAGCTTTCGGGATCGTGCACGACCGAGATCGCCGCGTTCGACGAGTTCGCCGCCATGCTGGCCGGCGACGATGCCAGCGCGGCTTTCGACCACGTCGTCTTCGACACGGCTCCCACCGGTCACACGCTGCGGCTGCTGAGCCTGCCACGCGCGTGGACCCAATTTCTCGAGACCAATACCCGGGGTGCGTCGTGTCTGGGGCCGCATTCGGGCCTCAAGATGCACCAGACGCGCTTCGCTGCTGCCCTGGCTGCGCTGTGCAATCCGTCCCGCACGACGGTCCTTCTAGTCACCCGGCCGGAACCCGCGGCGCTGCGCGAAGCCGGCCGCACGTCGGCCGAGCTCGAGGGCCTTGGTCTGCGCAACCAGCACCTCATCGTGAACGGCGTCTTCACGGCCACCACCCGCGCCGATGCGGTGGCGGTGGCGCTCGAGGATCGCGGACGTCGCGCGCTCGACGAGATGCCGGCGCGGTTGCGTGTTCTGCCCCGAAGCGACGTGGCCATGTGCGGCTTCAACATGGTGGGCTTGCCGGCATTGCGCGCGCTGCTCGACGGGGCGGTGCGCCCGGCGCCGCCGGCGACGGCTGCACCCGCGCTTCCCTCATTGCCGCCGCTCGGTGCCCTCATCGATCAGTTGGCCGGCGCCGAGCATGGGTTGATCATGGTGATGGGCAAAGGCGGCGTGGGCAAGACGACGATCGCAGCTGCGATCGCCGCGGAGCTGGCCACCCGAGGCCTCGACGTGCACCTCAGCACGACGGATCCAGCGGCGCACGTCGCCTCCACCCTGGAGGACCCGCCGGCGAATCTGCGAATCACCCGCATCGATCCCGCGGTCGAGACCCAGGCGTACCGCGATCGCATGATGGCCCTGCAGGGCAAGGCTCTGGACGAGGAGGGCCGGGCGCTGCTGGCCGAGGATCTCCTGTCGCCGTGCAACGAGGAGGTCGCTGTTTTCGGCGCGTTTTCGCAGCTCGTGTCCCAGGCCCGGGACCGGTTCGTTGTCCTCGATACGGCGCCGACCGGCCATACGCTGCTCTTGCTGGACACCACGGGCGCGTACCATCGGCAGATCGTCAAGAGCTACCAGGGGCAGCACGCGGGGCGGATCGTGACGCCGCTCATGCGCCTACGCGATCCCGAGCACACCAAGATCATCATCGTCACCTTGGCCGAGACGACGCCCGTCTCTGAGGCTGCCGAGCTGCAGGCCGATCTGCGTCGGGCGCAGATTGAGCCTTGGGCCTGGGTCATCAACAGCAGCCTCGCCGCTGCAGGTTCTCAGGATCCCTTGCTACGACAACGGATTGCCGCGGAGCTGCAGCAGATCGAGCTGGTCCAGACCCAGCACGCGCAACGCCTGGCGATCGTTCCTTGGCGGAGCGAACCGCCGGTTGGTGCGCGGCGGTTGCTGGACATGGCGGGACGACGCGGCGCCGGCTGAGCACCGCCGCAACCCGGGCGTCACGGGCAGAGGCCGCGGTCGGGGTCGGCCGCCGCAAAGGCACGCCCGGCAGGCCGCCTGTGCACGTTCCTGCCCGGCAGCACGTCCAGTGATGGGGGGAACCAGCTCGAAGCGATAGCCCCGCGTTCGGGCCCGTAGGGGGCGGCGTTCGCTTTTCGATCGCACGAGGCGCGATCTGCTTCGTCGAGAGGCCTCGGGCCAGTTCGCCGGCAAGGTTTGCGCGCCTCCCAAATGCCTCGCGCGCACGAGTGGCGCTGAGCGAATGCGCGGGTTCTCGATGGTCCGTCACGTTGACACTGGCGCGGGCAAGGCACCGATGACCACGTCCCTAGTCCCTGGTCCCGATCGTCGTTTTCTCGCCGGGCCCCGATCGCGGCTGGCCGAGCTTGGTGAGGCCGCGGCGATCTTTCGCGAGTTCATCGCGGGGTTCCGCCATCTTCACTTCGTCGGCCCGTGCGTGACGGTGTTCGGGTCGGCGCGCTTTTCCGCGGACCATTCCTATTATGCCCTGGCGCGCGCCGTCGGCCTGGTGCTGGTGCAACACGGATTCACGGTCATGACTGGCGGAGGCCCGGGGATCATGGAGGCGGCCAACCGCGGCGCGCGCGAGGGCGGCGGCACCAGCATCGGCTGCAACATCGCCCTGCCGGTGGAACAGCGGCCCAACCCGTTCCTCGATGTCATGGTGGAATTTCAGCACTTCTTCGTGCGCAAGGTGATGCTGACGAAATACTCGTATGGGTTCATCGCCTTGCCGGGAGGCCTCGGCACCATGGACGAGATCTTCGAGACCTTGACCTTGATCCAGACGGCGAAGTTGGCGGATTTTCCCCTCGTCATGATGGGCCAGGCCTATTGGACACGGCTCATCCAGGTCACGCCGGCGGTGGACCGAATTCTCTCCGTCGGCAGATTAGTGCGGACGGCGTGCGAAGGCGATGACCACGATTCGATGTGCAGTTCGCGCACGGTTTGCGCCGACATTCGGCCCTGGCGCGAGGACTGCGCGCGGTCCCAAATCCTTGCTCGCTGGATCCTGGCCCGATTGTTGCGCTGGGGTTCGACCACGGAGTCAATCAACATGGAAAACATTGACCAGCTCTTCTCAGTCGCCACCGGTGAAATCGAACGCATCCTCAACAGCAAGACCGTCGTGGGTCAGCCCATCGTCGTCGATGGCAGCACGATGATTCCCCTTCTCAGCATCGGCATCGGCTTCGGCGTGGGATCGGGTACCGGCAGCGATCCCAAGCGGGGCCAGGGGGGCGGCTCGGGCATCGGCGGAGGCGGCGGGATTCGCCCGGTTGCGGTTCTGATCGTCGACAAGGACGGTGCGCGGCTCGAGACCCTCAAAGGCGGAGCTGCCTCGGCATTCGAGAAGGTCGCCGATGTCATCAGTCGCTCGTTGAACAAGCGCGCCGAGGACAAGGCAGGCAAGGCCCTCGAATGATGGGAGCGCTGGGCGGACTGGCGGCGGTCCTGCTGGTCCTCTTGCTCATTCCAGTCGAGCTCGAGATCGCGCTCGGCAGCGTCCTGGGTGCTGCAGGGAGGGCGCGGCTCAGCTGGGGGTGGGGCCTATTCAGGGTCGATCTCGCGCGTGAGAAAGTGGTGCGGCGGGGGCCAAAGCGACAGGAGCACGGAGGACGACAACCACAGCGCAACAGCGGTCTTCGCGGTCCGAGTTTCCGCCTCATCGCAGGCACGATCAGACCGATTCTGACGCTCTTGCGCCGCCTCCTGCACGCCACCCATCCGCGGGACGTGCGCGTCCAGGCGCAGATCGGCTTCGACGATCCCGCCGACACGGGAATGTTCTGGGGACTGATTGCACCGGCCGTCGCCGCCCTCGGAGGCAGCGTGGGCCACGCCGTCGAGGTCGAACCCGTCTTCGCGGGGGCGGACTTCAAATGGTCGGCCCGCGGTCACTTCACCGTAGTTCCAGCACAACTGCTGGGAGTCCTACTCGCCTTCGGCCTTTCACCCGCCGTCGTGCGGGTCGCGCTGAGCCTTTCGAAGGGACGTCGATGAGTAGGTATTTCGTCCATCCCGCGATCGCGGTCGGCGCCTGTCTCGTCGTGCCGGTCGAACGGGTCGATGTCGAGCAGGGCCGATCGGGGCGAGCGCGGTGGTTCTCGGCCGGGCGCGGGATTCACGCCCTCGTGATCAGAGATTCGCACGGTCTGCGCGCGCTGGACGCCGAAGGTGAATCACTGCCGTTGGAGGACCTCGACCAGTTGGTTCCCGGCCTGATCCGTTCGGTTCCTACCTTGCGTGGAGAGAAGCTATGACATTCGCACTAGCGCGCAGGCGCGATGGCGGAGCTTCAGCTGGCTGCCCGCGGGATCTCTGATCTGCGCGTGCTCGAAGCCTTCCGGCAGGTTCCGCGACATATATCGTGGCGATCACGGCTGAGGCGCTCCTTGTCGAGGGAGATGAAAAAGTTCTGGAAGTGGGGACTGGTACTGGCGATCTCCATCGAGAAATAGGCCACCCGGGGATGTTCAGATTGCATGACGTGGCAGTTCCGGTAGCGAAAGCCGTGCCGGGTCGGGCCATACGCTGACGACGGAGATCGCGGATCAAGAGCGCGCACGGGTTGCGCGTGGGACCGGAAACTCCGCAAATGCTGCGCCCGACTCCGTCCGGAGCGTGAGCGCTGCCTGCTCTCATGCGGGCATGCGCGATGCAAGTACCGGGGGGCATGAACATGAAGGTCAAGGACTGCATGGTCGTGAGGAACCTGTTGACCGTTGGCGAGGACGATTCGCTGGCGGTCGCCGGCCACAAGATGGCGTGGGGGGGCCTGCGCCATCTGCCAGTCGTGCGCGGCAATGAAGTGGTCGGCGTGATCGCCGAACGCGATCTGCTGGTCTGGCGGGCCGAGCGCGGATCCTGGGACGGCCCCGCTGGCCTGGTGCGGGCGGCGATGTCGTCCCCGCCCGAGGTGACGGTCCCTGACGAGGATCTCGCGCAGGCGGCGGCCCGCATGCTGGCGCGACGGATCGGCTGTCTTCCCGTGGTTCTGCAGGGCCGGCTGGTCGGGATCATCACGTCTAGTGATCTGGTGGGATCGCGTGTCTCCGACGCGTTCGCAAGCTCCGCGGTGGACCTGTCGGCCAAAGAACTGATGACGTCGTACGTGTACAAAGTGAGCGCCGGCGATCCGCTGATGGAAGCGGTCGACCTGATGGTCGCCAAGCGCATCCGTCACCTGCCTGTCGTCGACGGGATGGGGAACGTGGTGGGGATCCTCAGCGAGCGTGACCTGCGATCGCTGCTGGGAAAACCGGTCGATGCGCTGGCCGTCTGGCCGGCCCAGCCCATCGGCCACCGAACCGTGGGAGACGTGATGAACCGCAAGGTGGTTCAAGTGGCCGCCGACCAGACCTGGAGCGACGTCATCTCGACGATGGTCAGCCACAACGTCGGTGCGTTGCCAGTGGTGGGTCGGGGCGGGCAGCTGCTGGGAATGATCTCGTACGTCGATCTGCTTCGAGAAGCGACCAGGCGTCTTGCGACGGAGATGCGTTGAGCCGGATCGCGCAGCGGCTGCGCGTGCGACCCCCGGTTCGCGCACAGACCGCGCTGCCCGGGGCGGCGTGACCTGGAAAGACAGCCTGGAACGAGAGTTGCTGAGAGCGGCGAAACGACCCCGGTCTGAATCAACGACGTCATCGCGTCGCTTCGATCCGGCGGGAGGTCAGAACGCCCGTGGCGCCGGGACGGTGCGTCCGCAGCGCCAGACCGAGGAGCGCCGCCGCGCCTGCGATGAGGCCCACGTCCAGCATCACGCCGAGGCGCAAGGTGCCGAATAGCCCATAAAACATGCCAACCGCCCCCAGAATTACGGACCAGCGCCGCGCGCCGAGGCCGCCCAGAACCAGCGTTGCTCCGATCGTCATCGCGAGCGTCGGGCAGGGCACGATGCCCACCGGTGCGGCGAACAGATACCAGGCCGGCGGACGCGGCTCGAGAAAATGGGGATAGACCCAGCCGAACGCCAACAGCGCACCTCCGATCGCGCGCTGCCACGGCTGCCCGAACGCGATCGGGTCACGGTCCGTTTTGCGGGTGACGTACCCAAGCGATGCGGCGGTCAGCAGGAAGACGCCGGCGTTGAAGGGGTTCCCGGACAGCGCCGCCAGCACCGCGACCGAGATCAGCGGCAGCACCAGCAAGCGCGCCGATCTCGAACGCCCGGGCCGCCAGCCTCGGGCAACGGCAACGAAGGCCAAAAGGAAGGCCATGTGCCAGGCAACCGCGATGGGCCAGTACGTGCCAGCCAGACTCGCGAGAGCGGCCGCGATGGAGTCGCTGCGGGGAATCATGCGTATCAATCCTGCCAGCCGCATGCCAGTACCTCGAATCGAAGGTGCAGAAGACTCTGCTCACGGGCGCCAGGCGCACGCGCCGATCATCGTGGTGACTCCGCCGGGGCAATGCCCTCGTCGGCCGTGATCTTGATTTGGTCGAGGTGGGCTTCCTCGCCGACCATATCGATCAGGACGCCGGCCACCAGACTCTGCAGGGCAATGGCCAGCCCGGTGAGATCCTTCGTGTCGCGGGCCAGAATCAGCAGGGCTGCGAACTCCTCGCGCTGGCGCTGGTGATCACGCCGCATCGTCTCGGCGTCGTGTCGACCGGCGCGGCCGTTGCAGGTGAGGATGGGCAGCAGGACCGATTCCTCGAACGCCATGTGGCTGTCAAGCTCGCCCAGCGAGAGAATGATGAGAGACGCCAGATCGCTGCCATCGACCTCGCCGCGCACCGCTGCCCGGGCGCTCTCCAAGACTTTCAGAAGGTGCGGTCGAATCGCCCCGTGCTGGCAGAGGATCTGGCGTCGGGCCGATTCGAAGATCTCGCGCGGCGCGGGCATGGTGACGAGCGGCATTTCGCAAGGTGCTTGCAGGTTCCCGGCCAGGGCCAGGTCCGGCACGACGAAGAGTCGTCGGGGACGAGTGCGCAGAGCTGACGCCGTCCCGGACCCGCCGCGCAGGTTCTGCGCATTACGGAGGCAGGTTCTTGTGGGGCACGGCTGGAACCGGTGTTGCTGCTGTGAGCGCCCGGTCGCTCCAGAACTTCGCGAAAGGACCTGCCATGAAGAGCCTTGAGAAGATGAATCAGCACGCCATGACCTGGATCGAGGACATGATGCACGAGCTGCACACGGACAATGCCGACCGGGCGATGCATGCGCTGCGGGCGGGCCTGCAGGCGCTGCGGGATCGGCTTTCGGTCGATGAGGCCGCGCAGCTGAGCGCGCAGTTGCCGCTGATCGTGCGAGGCATGTTCTTCGAGGGCTGGGATCCGACTGGCAAGCCGCTGCGCATTCGCCACCGCGAGGAATTCCTGGCGCTGGTGCGGGAGAAGTTCGGCCGGGACGACGTTGCTGCGGTCGATTTGGTGCGCGCGCTGTTTCGGGTGTTGCAGCGCCGAATCTCGCAAGGGGAGCTCACGGACGTGATGATGGGCCTGCCCGAAGATCTAGCGACTCTGGTGTCCGGGCACGGAGACCGGGCGTGATGGTCGGCCCCGATCTTGCGTTGGTCGGCCATCGTTTCTGGCCGAAAGATCGAATTCGTGGACCCGAAAGGAATCGCCGTGAAGCACGCCATCGTCTGGATCGACAAGCATGAAGCGCGCATCTTCGCCGCCGAATCGGTCGCGGCTGAACCGCCGGCCCACACCGAGATCACCGCGCCGGGGACGCACGCCCACCGGCATCCCAAAGATCAGGAAGTCCGGGTGAGAAACCACCCGGACGACGAGCACCGCTTTTTCCACGCGGTGGCCCAGGCCCTCGAGGGACCCGAGCAGATCCTGATCACGGGTCCCGCCCAGGCCAAGTTGCACCTGTACCGCTACCTACAGCAGCACGCGCGTGCCATCGAGGCGCGTGTCGTGGGTATCGAGACCCTCGATCATCCCACCGACGCCCAGCTGGCCGCGCACATGCGCGACCACTTTCACGAAGCCAGCCGCCGCATCGGCGTCAAGGCTTCGAGCTAGCGCGGGTCGTTGTTCGGGCTGGCGTTGGGTGAAGGCCGCGGTGTAAAGCCGCCCGTCCCCCCCCGGATAGCTCTCGGGCCGCAGCAAGTCGTCGATCAGGTCAGGCGATGCCATCTCGACGACGATCTTCCGCAGATCTGCCCGCGACTACTTGGCGTGCGCCTCGTGCATCAGGCGCATGCCCCGAATTCCTGAAGAGCTGGTTCTACCGCGCTCGGAGGCCAGGTGAAACGACTGCGGGGATTGATCGCGTCCGCGAAGAATCCGCGAATCGGCCGCGCGCTGAACGCGTGACGGCCGCGTCCCGGCTGGAATGAATCCTGCTGCCCGCCGGGTGCTGGAGGTTCACATGAATTACCCAGTTCGCTTCGACGTTGCCCCGCCCCCCGAACCGCGGGACCGCCTGACCGCCCTACTGCGGCCGATCCTCGCGATTCCTCACCTGGTGCTGGTGGGAGGCCCCGCGCTGGGAATCCTCGGCGGCGGCTACCGCGCCGGCGGGTTTGGTGCCCTGGCCATGCTGATTGCCGCCTTCGACTGGATCGCCATCCTGATCACCGGGCAGGCGATTGCAGGTCTGCAAAGCTACAAGAGGCTCTACCTGTCCTGGCGGGCACGCGCCCTGGCGTACGCCGCCTTTCTGCGTGACGAGTATCCGCCGTTCGGCGAGGGCACCTATGCCGTCTCGCTCGATCTGCCTGAATTGCCGGTGCTGCGCGATCGGCTGAAGATTCTTCTGCGCCCGCTTATGGCGTTGCCCCACGTGGTGGTCCTGGTGGTGCTGTTATTCGCCTGGGCGCTGGCCGCGCTGCTCTCCTGGTTGTGGCTCTCTCTGACCGGAGCTTTGCCGCCGTTTTTGTGGCGTTTCGGCCGGGACGTCATGGCGTACTCTCTGCGGGTCGAGGCGTACGTGCTCTTGCTCTGCGACGACTTTCCGCCCTTTGTCCTCAATGAGGAGACAGTCCAGGTGACCTCGGACGAAGCGGCGATCGCTGGTGGTGTTGGCTGAAGGTCTGGGTGCCAAGGCCGGCCGTCAGAGTGAAGCGGTGCCAGATCTCGCTGTTCAAGCCGCGAGCGCCGCTGGCTTCGCGCGCGCGGCGGTGCCAGTCGATCCAGTCGTTAGAGAGGGGGCGACCGGCGAAAAAGCGCCGGCCATGCCGCGGGAAACGGACTGGGCGAGCAGCGCAGGAAGAACTCGCCCAGTTGGTAGAACGGCTCGCCAACTGCCGGGCCGGGCGAGGTGTTCATCACCAGCGGCAGGAGATCCCGCCGGTCTGCCGCCTCTCGTGCGCTCAGTTCCCATCGACGTTGCCTCCTTCGGTGCACCAGATTGCCAGCGCCGTGGCACCGCTCGGCTTTTGCGCGGCCCGGGCGGCAGGTCCCCGAGTCCGCAGCCAACGCGCAGGCCTTTCGCGCCCCGCGGGCAGGGGACGCAAGGCCTGCGTCATCGCGCGCCAACGGTCGCGCCGACCGGCGGTGGCCGCGGCCAATCGCGTTGGCCTGGCGCCTGCAGTGTTGGCGAGCATGCGAGCCAACGTGTTTCGATCAGTGGGTGAATTCGGCATCGAGCAGGTGTCGCGACCGCAGCCCGGTCCGGGGGCGGCCATCGTCCGGATGACCCTGACCACCATCTGCGGAACCGATCTGCACATCGTGCGGGGCGAGTACCCGGTGAAGTCGGGCCTGGTCATCGGGCACGAGCTGGTCGGCGTGATCGACGAGCTGGGGCCGGGACTGACCGGGTACGCGGTGGGGGATCGCGTCCTGGTCGGCGCCATCACACCTTGCGGTCAATGTGGCGGCTGTCTGTCGGGTCACCTGTCCCAATGCGGGCACGGCGAGGGCTACGAGGCCATCGGCGGTTGGCGCTTCGGCAACACCATCGACGGCGCCCAGGCCGAGTTCGTCCGGGTACCGAACGCGCAGGCAAACCTGGCCAAGATCCCCGCGGGTGTCTCGGACGAGCAGGTCATCTTGCTGTCCGACATCGCCTCGACCGGCTTTGCGGGCGCCGAGTCGGGCGAGGTGAAGATCGGCGACACGGTCGTCGTCTTCGCTCAGGGGCCGATCGGCCTGTGTGCGACGCTGGGGTCGAAGCTGATGGGCGCGGCCCGCATCATCGGGGTCGAGGGCGACGAGCGCCGCCGGGCGGTGTCGCGCCAGATGGGCGCCGACGTGGTTCTGGATCCGAAGCAGGCGGACGTGGTCGCGGAG
>JANNNO010000058.1:0-22394 GCA_031398585.1 Myxococcales bacterium
GATGGGCGACAAGACCGCGGCCCGGAAAAAAGCCCAGGAGATTGGCCTGCCCGTGGTGCCCGGCACCGACGAGCCTGTGCCCGGCGCCGAGGCCGCCGTGAAGATCGCCGCCCGCATCGGTTACCCCGTCATCCTCAAGGCCTCTTACGGCGGTGGCGGCCGCGGCATGCGCGTCTGTCGCAACGACAACGAGCTGGCCGAGTTCTACGCCCAGGCCGAACGCGAAGCGACCGCCGCCTTTGGTCGCGGCGAAATCTTCCTCGAGAAGTTCATCGAGAGCCCCAAGCACATCGAGGTGCAGATCCTCGCCGACGCCCACGGTCACACGGTGCACCTCTACGAACGCGACTGCTCGGTGCAGCGCCGCCACCAGAAGGTCGTCGAGATCGCCCCCTCGCCTCACCTCGACGCCGCTTTGCGCGTGCAGCTGTGCGACGAGGCCGTGCGCCTCTGCAGCGCCGTCGGCTACGTCAACGCCGGCACCGTCGAGTTCCTGGTCGACAAACACGGCCGCCACTATTTCATCGAGATGAACCCGCGGGTTCAGGTCGAGCACACCGTCAGCGAGATGGTGACCGGCATCGACATCGTCAAATCGCAGATCCGCATCGCCGAAGGCCATGCTCTCGGCAGCCCCGAAATCGGCATCCCCGCGCAGTCGGCGGTCATCCAGCGCGGCTACGCCATCCAGTGCCGCATCACCACCGAAGACCCGGCCAACAACTTCATCCCCGACTACGGCCGCATCTCGCACTACCGCTCGGCGGCCGGCTTCGGCATCCGACTCGACGCGGGCACCGCGTTTTCGGGCGCCCTCATCACGCCCTACTACGATTCGCTGCTGGTCAAGGTCTGCGCCGGCGGCCTCAGCTTCGACGAGGCTTGCAACAAGATGGACCGCGCGCTGGCCGAATGGCGCGTGCGCGGCGTGCGCACCAACCTGCCGTTCCTGCGCAACGTGGTGAACCACCCGGCCTTCCGCGCCGGCGACGCCACCACGACCTTCATCGCCGACACGCCCGAGCTGCTGCAGTTCCAGGAGCGTTTCGACCGCGCCACCAAGATCCTGCAGTTCATCGGCGACGTCAGCGTGAACGGCAACCCGGAGGTGAAGGGCGCGCGCCCCGAGAAGCTCCGCCGCGCCGTGGTCCCGCGCCACGATCCCGACGCCACGCCCCCCGAAGGCACCCGCGATCTCTGGAAGAAGCTCGGCACGGAAGACTTCTGCGCCTGGGTGCGCGACCAGCGCAAGTTGCTCATCACCGACACGACCTTCCGCGACGCTCACCAGTCGCTCTTCGCCACGCGCATGCGCACCCTCGACATGGCCCGCGTGGCGCCCGCCGTCGCGCAACACCTCTCGGGCCTCTTCTCGCTCGAGATGTGGGGCGGAGCCACCTTCGACGTGGCGATGCGCTTTCTGCACGAAGATCCCTGGGAACGCCTGGCCTCGTTACGCAAGCAGATCCCGAACGTGCTGTTTCAGATGCTCCTGCGCGGGGCGAACGCGGTCGGCTACACGAACTACCCCGACAACGTCGTCCGCCGCTTCGTCGAGGAAGCCGCCCGCACCGGCATGGACGTCTTCCGCATCTTCGACTCGCTCAACTGGCTACACGGCATCATGCCGGCTGTCGAGATGGTCGCCGCCGCCGGTGGCATCGCCGAAGCCTCCATCTGCTACACCGGCAACATCGACGATCCGAAACGCTCCAAGTACGACCTCAAGTACTACGTCAATCTCGCCAAGGAGCTGGAAAAGGGCGGCGCTCACATCCTCGGCATCAAGGACATGTCGGGCCTGCTGCGTCCCTTCGCCGCACGTCGCCTGGTGGGGGCCCTGCGCGACGAGGTCGGCCTGCCGATCCACTTGCACACCCACGACACCGCAGGCATCCAGGCCGGCAGCTATCTCTTCGCCGCCGAAGCGGGCATCAACGTCGTCGACTGCGCGTTCGGCGCCATGTCGAGCCTCACCTCGCAGCCCAACCTCGAGAGCATCGTGGCCGCGCTCGAGCACCAGGAACGCGACACCGGCCTCGACTTCAATCAGCTGCTCGACTTCACCTACTACTGGGAAGAGGTCCGCAACTACTACGCCGCCTTCGAAAGCGGCCTCAAGTCATCGTCGGCCGACGTCTACGTACACGAGATCCCGGGCGGCCAGTACTCGAACTTGCGCCCGCAGGCCGAATCGGTCGGCGTCGGCGATCGCATCCCCGAGCTCAAGCGCATGTACGCGGTGGTCAACGAGCTGCTCGGCGACATCGTCAAGGTGACGCCGTCGTCCAAGATGGTCGGCGACCTCGCGCTGTTCATGCTCACCAACAACCTCACGCCGCAGGACCTCGTCGAACGCGGCCGCGAGCTCACGTTCCCCGAATCCGTCATCGGCTATTTCGCCGGCGAGATCGGCCAGCCCCCCGGCGGCTTTCCCGAGCCGCTCGCCAGCATCGTGCTCAAGGATCGCAAGGTCTTCACCGGGCGCCCCGGCGACACCATGCCGCCCGTCGATCTCGACAAGACCCGGCGCGAGCTCGAGCCCAAGATCGGCCGTCAGCCGAGCGATCAGGACGTGCTGTCGTACCTCATGTACCCCAAGGTCTTCACCGACTTTGCCGCCTACGTGAAGAAGTACGGCGACGTCTCGCCGGTGCCGACCGACGTCATGTTCTACGGCCTACGCAAAGGCGAAGAGACCGAGATCGAGATCGAGCGCGGCAAGACCCTCTTCATCCGCTTGCAGGCGGTCAGCGAGCCCAACGAGCACGGCAACCGCACGCTCTTTTTCGAGCTCAACGGCCATCCCCGCGAGGTCGAAGTTCTCGACCGCCGCTTCGGCAAAGCCAAGGCGGCCCGCGCCAAGGCCGACAAGGACAACCTGCATCACCTCGGCTCGCCCATGCCGGGCACCGTCGTCGAGGTCAAGGTCAAGCCGGGCGACGAGGTCAAAGAGGGCGACAAGCTCGTCGTGCTCGAAGCCATGAAGATGGAAATGACCTTGGCTTCGCCCCTGGCCGGTGTCATCAAGGAGATCACGGTCACCAGCAAGGATCGCGTCGACACCGGCGATCTGCTGGTCGTGTTCAAGTAATCCCATCGCGGCGCCAACCATGCCCGTCGTGCTCATCGTCGAAGACGAAACCGATCTGCGCGAACTGTTGCAGTACAACCTCAAGGCCGCTGGCTACGAGGTGCTGACCGCAACCGACGGCGCGTCGGGCATTGCCCTCGCTCGGGATCACCGGCCGGATCTGGTCCTGCTCGACATCATGCTGCCCGATCAGTCTGGGCTGGACGTCTGCCGCATGATCAAGAGCCAGCCGGGGACGCGCGACACGCAGGTGATGATGGTCACCGCCAAGGGCGAGGAGATCGATCGCGTGGTCGGCTTCGAGCTTGGCGCCGACGACTACGTGGTCAAACCCTTCAGCACGCGCGAGCTGCTCTTGCGTGTGCAGGCGGTGCTCCGCCGCAGCAAGCCGGCCGCTACCCCTGTCCCGGCCGCCGACGATCCCGGGGCCATTCGTTTTGGCTGCTTGCTGATGGACAAGCAGGCCCACCGGGCGTTCGTCGAGGGCGCCGAGGTGCAGCTCACCGCGCTCGAGTTCAAGCTGCTGGGAACCCTCTACGAACGCCGGGATCGGGTTCAGACCCGGGGCTCGCTGCTGGAGGACGTCTGGGGCGCCAGCGCCGAGATGGCCACCCGGACGGTCGACACTCACGTCAAACGCTTGAGAGAGAAGCTCGGCGCGGCGGGCGACTACATCGAAACCGTACGCGGCGTCGGGTATCGCTTCTTGTCGCGGCCGCCCGAGGCATGACCGCGCTGGGTCCGACGACGGCACCTCGGGTGACCGTCGTCGGCGACTACAGTCAGTAGCCGGTCATCACGAGCGCGACCAGCAGGGTCAGCTCGAACAGCGTGCGAAGACAGAACTGGGGCTTCATGGAACTTACCTTCTTCTTGTTTCTCAGAAGGTAACGGGCCTGCATGACCGTCGCGTGAGCCCTCGGCGACGGTCGTGTGACATTCGCGCTCACCCCCGACGCTGGCCGAACGTTCCGGCCACTAAGGCGCAGCGCAAAGCGGCCTCACGGCTGGTTTTCGCAGGGCCCCGTCATGTCGTCCCAGCGGTGCCAGGTGCCCATGTGGCACCGGAACTCCTGCTTGCGGTCGTAGACCTCGCCGTTGATGGTGCAGGTCCCCAGCGAGTAGGTGCAGGTCTCGTCGACCGACCCGACCACGCGGCAGATCTCACCAATCTTGGGCGCCGCCATGGGACAGATGTCGCCTGCGGTGTCCGCAGCGCCGTCCGCCGACGGGCTCGCGTCTACGCCCGGCCCCCGAGGTCGCGAGCTCGTCGACTCGTCGAAGTCGTCGCCGCAGCCGACCGCGAACGACAACCCGAGGCTGAAGCAAGTGGCGACAAGCGGCAAAAGGATCGGCTTCATAACCCGCGCCAAGCCGCCAAGACGACGCGCACCACGAACCAAGGTCCTAGACATGCTGTGCTCTCCCAAAGGCAGCTCCGATCGCCCGCCCGGCGGCTGCGCGATCATTCGATGTATCAACGTCACCAATCACGGCCGCCGCCGCCGCCCCGGCCGCGACGACTTCCACAATGCTCGCGCGCCGCAGGCCTCCGATCGCGACCACCGGGCAGCTGACCTGGGCGCAGACCTGCCGCAGGCCCGCAAGCCCAACCACCGGGTCGGGATTCGCCTTCGAGCCCGTCGCGAAGATCGGCCCGAAGCCGAGGTAGTCGGCGCCTGCCCGGGCCGCCGCTTCTGCCTGCGCCAGGTTGTGCGTCGAGACCCCCACCGGCAGGGGCCGCCCGAGGGCAGCCAGCACCTTGCGGACCTCGCCAAGGGGCAAGTCTTCTTGCCCGACGTGCACCACGTCGGCGCCACAAAGGAACGCCAGGTCGGCTCGGTCGTTGAGGCAAAAGGGGATCCCCTGCTCCCGGCAGAGCGAGGCCAGCGCACGTCCCAAAGCCAGCACGGTCGCATCGTCGGCGCCCTTGGCCCGTAGCTGAAGGACACAGGGACGGGCGGCCAGGAGTTCTTTGGCACGCTGAAGCTCGGCCTCGATACGAGCCGGGGGCACCTCCTGTCCCGACGGCAGGCGCACGTCGAGGATGGCGTAGTAACCGGCGATCGAAAGGCGCCCCACCGGCGCACTATAACGGAGGCCTGGGCCGGGGGTGCTGCCCCGGCCAGTCCCGGTGCGCAATTCCGGCCTTTTTCCACCCGCCGCCGCCAAACTCCCCAGGGTCTGTCAGTCTTTGCGCCCAGAGTTCCCCCATGCCGACGCCTTTTCGCCTCAGCACCGACCTCGAACCGCGCGGTGATCAGCCCCGCGCCATCTCCGAGCTGATCGCCGGCGTGCGCCGTGGCGACTCCGGGCAGGTCCTTCTTGGCATCACCGGCAGCGGAAAGACCTTCACCGTGGCCCAGGTGGTGGCCGAGCTTCAGCGACCGACGCTGGTCATCGCGCACAACAAGACCTTGGCTCACCAGCTCTACGGCGAGTTCAAGCAGCTCTTTCCCGACAACGCGATCCACTACTTCGTCAGCTACTACGACTACTACCAGCCCGAAGCCTACGTCCCCACGACCGACACCTTCATCGAGAAGGACTCGCTCATCAACGAGGAGATCGATCGCATGCGGCACGCGGCCACCTTCGCTCTCCTCACGCGCAAGGACGTGCTCATCGTCGCCTCGGTCTCGTGCATCTACGGCATCGGGGCGCCCGAGGCCTACCTTGCCATGAAGGTCGATCTCGCCAAGGGCGTCGAGGTCCGGCGCGACGCGGTTCTGCGCCGCCTGGTCGAGATCCAGTACGAACGCAATGACGTCGACTTCGCCCGCGGCACGTTCCGCGTGAGAGGTGACGTGGTCGAGATCTTCCCGGCCTACGAACGTGAAAAGGCCATCCGCGTGGAATGGTGGGGCGACGAGATCGAGACCATCGCCGAGGTCGATCCTCTGCGCGGCAAGATCTTGCGCAAGGTCGACGAGGTCTCGATCTTCCCCGGCTCCCACTACGTCACCCCGGGCCACGAGCTGGTGCGCGCCATGACCGGCATCAAGGAGGAGCTGCGCGGGCGCCTTGCCGAGTTGAAGCTGCAGAACAAACTCGTCGAAGAGCAGCGCCTGTCGCAACGCACGCTCTACGATCTCGAGATGCTCGAGCAGATGGGCCGCTGCAAAGGCATCGAGAACTACTCGCGCCATCTGTCGGGCCGGGCCCCGGGCGAGCCACCGCCCACGCTGATCGACTATTTCCCGAAGGACTACCTCATGGTGGTCGATGAGTCTCACCAGACGCTGCCGCAGATCTCGTCGATGTACAAAGGCGACAGAGCCCGCAAGGAGACGCTGGTCGAATACGGCTTTCGCCTCCCCTCGGCGCAGGACAACCGACCGCTCAAGTTCGAGGAGTGGAAGGAACGCACGACCCAGACGATCTACGTCTCGGCGACCCCGGGTGAATACGAGCTCGAAGCCGCGCAGGGCGTGGTGGTCGAACAGATCATCCGCCCCACGGGCCTGCTCGATCCAGAGATCGAAGTGCGCCCGGTCTCGTCCCAGGTCGACGACCTCCTTGGCGAGATACGCGAGCGGGTCAAGGCCAACGAACTCGTGCTCGTGACGACGCTGACCAAGCGCATGGCCGAAGATCTCACCGAGTACTACGCCGAGCTCGGCGTTCGTGTGCGCTACTTGCACTCGGACATCGACACGCTCGAGCGCATCGCGATTCTCCGCGATCTCCGCCTCGGGGAGTTCGACGTCCTGGTCGGCATCAACCTTTTACGTGAAGGGCTGGATCTGCCGGAGGTCTCGCTGGTTGCGATTCTCGACGCCGACAAGGAGGGCTTCTTGCGCGCCGAGCGCTCGCTCATCCAGACCATCGGGCGAGCGGCTCGCAACGAGCGCGGCAAGGTGATCATGTACGCGGATAGAGAGACGGCATCGATGCACAAGGCGATCACCGTCACGCAACAGCGCCGCCAGCTTCAGGAAGCCTACAACCGCGAACACGGCATCACGCCCAAGACCATCCGCAAGGCGATCGCGGATCTCGCGGGCACCGCGCAGGACGACTACGTCGACATCACCACGGTGAAGCTGCCCAAGAAGGGCAAAAAGACGGTCTCACCCCAAGAGATCCCGAGCCTCATCGCGCAGCTCAAGAAGGAGATGTTCGATCTGGCCGAGTCACTCGAATTCGAGAAGGCCGCCGCGCTTCGCGATCGGATCAAAGATCTCGAGGAGCTGGCGCTCGCGGTCTGAAGCTCACACGCGGCGATAGGCCAGGCGCCAGACGCGGGATCCGTCGCCTTCGCACTGAACCTCGCGGCGGGACCGCGCGGCGAACGGGCTGGCCCCCAAGAAGCTCCAGGCCGCGCGCAGGTTCTCGAAGCGGCGGGGTACTTCCGACTCCAGCGCCGCCATCGCCTCGAGGGCGAGATCGAAGATGTCGGTGGCGACGTGCACTTCGCCGCCCGGGGCCAGGCGCTCGTGCAGATCGAGAAAGAGGCGCGGCTCCATCACCCGCCGCTTCTGCTGCTTGGACTTCCACCAGGGGTCGGGGAAGTTGAGAAAGAAGCGCCGGACGCTGCCCGGCGCGAAGAGCCGAGGCAGGTCGACGGACATGTTGGCGAAGACGCTCGTCACTTGCGGCAGGCCCTGCCGTTGGCACTCCTCGTTCGCCTTGTCGACCAGCTCGTGCCGGATCTCGATGCCGACGTAGCGACCGTCGGGCGCTTCGCGCGCGCGTCCCATCAGGAACCACGCCTCGGCCGATCCCAACTCCACCTCGAGAGGAACGCCAACCGGAACTTCGATCCGAGACGGCGCAATGGTGAAGAAGTTCGACTTGAGCGGATTGACGTGCTGGCGAACCCGCTTCGACATGACGGCGGCGCGCGCGGTCCTTCCTGATTCGACTAACCTTCGTCCACTAGCCTTTGTCGACTAACCTTCGTCGCCGATCAAGCTGATCTCCCAGGCGTCGGTGGCAAGGGCTGTCTCCTCGCCTTCGAACCGTTCGCCGTCGCGCGTCCCTTGGGTCACGGGATGGCGACGCTGCGCCAGCCGATCGAGGGACACGATGGTCGGCGCATCGGTTCGCAATCGCCGCTGCAGGCTGGCCACACGCTCGACGAGATCGGTGAGGTTGTCACGCGCGAGGCGCAACTCCCGCGCCAGACCCGCGGCGGTTTCACGCAGGGGGAGGCTCATCCCGTCATTTTCCGCTGGCGGCCAGCTTCTTGTCCATTCGGTTCACGACGACCTGCTGCAGGATGGAGAGCAGCGAATTGGTCAGGGTGTAGATCGCGAGACCGGCGGCCAGGAAGAGCGAGAACGCAGTGAACATGACCGGCATCATGTAGGTCATCATCTTCTGCTGCATCGGATCGGCACCGGCAGGCGCCATCTTCATCTGCAGGAACATGATGCCGCCCATGATCAGCGGCGTGATGAAGTAAGGATCCCGCGCCGACAGATCCTGGATGTACCCGAAGAAGGGCGTCTTGTAGAGCTCGACCGCGTAATTGAGCGTCGAGAAAAGCGCCATCCAGATCGGCATCGTAATCAGCGACGGCAGACAGCCGCCGAGCGGTGAGACACCCTCTTGTTTGTAGAGGTTCATGGTCTCGATGCCCATGCGCTGCCGGTCGTTTTCGTACTTCTTCTTGAGCTCCTGCATCTTGGGAGCGAGCCGTTGCATCTTTTTGCCCGACATCATCGCGCGATGGGTCGGGTAAATCGTCAACAGCTTCACGAAGAAGGTCAACATGATGATCGCCAGACCCCAGTTGCCGACCCAGCCGTGAAAGAGCTTCATCATGTAGAGCAGCGGCCGCGAAAGCACCGCGAACATGACGTCGACCACTTCTGCCAGCTCGGCGTCAGCGCCGCCCGGCCGCACCTGCTCGAGAGTCTCGGTGTACTTCGGCCCCGCATAGATGGTGAGCGCGTAGCTGTCCTTGCCGTTCGGCGCGAGGCTTCGTTTGCCAAACGAGAGGAAAGTTTCGGCATGCTCGCCATCGATGGCGCGGGTACCACAGCGCCGATCGGCTTGGCCCACTGGATGCGGCACCACGGCCAGCGCGAAGTATTTGGTGTCAGCCGCCGCCCAGGTGACCGCCCCGGTGAACTCGCGCGGCTCTTGCTGCAAGTCCGCCACCGTGGAGCGTTCGACTTCGCCAGCAATGTGACAGACGAGCGATGAGAGATCCCCCGGCCCGGCAAAGAAGCCTCCCGAGGAAGCCGCGGGATCTTGGCGAGCGAAGAGCCGCACCGCCAGACTGCTATCGAGCGCCGTCTGAGTCTTGTTCTCGACAACGATCTCGAGGTTGAGGCGGAAATCTCCCTCGATCTTGAAGCGTTTCTCGACCGCGACCTTGTCGTTCTCGCCGCGAAACGTGACCGCGTCGGGAGCCGGGCGACTCACCGTCCAGTTGCCTTCCGGAATCAGATACCCCGCCTGCGGCGCCGCCAGTGTCAGAGATCCAAGGTCCGGTCGCGCCACGCCGAGCATGTCGAGCCCGCTGTCAGGATCGCCCTTCTTGGCGAGAAAGCGCTCCTCGGTGATGCGCGCACGGCGCAAGACCCCGCCGCGGTTCGACAAGTCATAACGAGCGTGCGGCGCGACCAAGGTGACGATCTGCTCGGGAGGCAACGCCGCCGCAGCTGCCTGGGCCGCTTGCGTGGAGCCGCTCGGATCGGGCGCCCCGACCGCGGGCGCGCCGGTAGGAGCGCTGCCAGGCGCCGCGGCGACGCTGGTTGTGGGCTGGGCCGGCACGGGCGTCGGCGGATTCGGGGGGAAGATCTTCCACCAGATGAGGATGACCCCCATGCTGATGGCGACGGCGAGCAAGGTTCGTTTGTCCATGTCGAGCTTTCGTTGACGAAGTCTCCGGGGCGACCCCGGTGGCGGAGTGTGCTTAGCGCACGCCCGACCCAGGTGACGGCGACGAAGAGTCGAAATCGTCCCGCGAGCGCTGCGAATCGAGGTACCGGTTTGGCTGCCGAATCGAACGGCGCCGCGACGGCACCGGCACAGGCACAGGCACCGGCACGGGCACCGGGTCGAGTCCGCCTCTGGCGAATGGGTGGCAACGCAAAATGCGCCGGAGCCCCAGCCAGACGCCTCGGACAAAGCCGTGGGCCACGATCGCTTGCTCCGCGTAATGCGAGCAGGTGGGATGGTAGCGGCACGACGGGCCCAGCAGCGGCGAGATCCCCGAGCGGTAAAGCCCCATCACTGCCGCCAACCATCGCGGTCCCTGGCGTCCCATGGGCTCCCGATCCGCGTCCTGCCGCTGGGCCGGGGTGAGGTCGTCAGCGACCGCAGCCGCAGGCATCGGTGAGCGCAGGCGGCCAGAGGCGCGCCCGGTCACCGGGAAAGCTTCCGCAGGAGGGAATCGATCTCTCCGAAAGTGGCGAGAAAGCCGCAGTCCTTGGCCGAAGGACGGGCGATCACCACGAGATCCACAGCGGGCGGCGCCTTCGCCTGCAGTCGGCGATAGCTCTCTTTCACCCAGCGTTTCACGCGGTTTCTTTGCACCGCGTTTCCTATCTTGCGACTGACCGTGATCCCGATCCGGGCGCAAGGCGGCGCCGGCTGGTTCGCCGGGCCTGTCTCGGGCGATCGTCGCCTGACGAGAACGAGATAATGCGTACCGGGGAACCGGCGCCCACGCTCCTGCACGCCGAGATAGTCCGCCCGGCGTCGCAGCCGGGCCTTTCTCGCAAGGCGTGCGGACAGAGCGGGGCCATTCACCCGCTACTTCTTGGCGATACTCACGGTCAGCTGCTTGCGACCCTTGCGCCGCCGACGGCGCAAAATTTCGCGACCCGCTTTGGTCTTCATCCGCTTGCGGAAACCGTGCGTTCGCTTTCGACTCTTACGACTGGGCTGATAAGTCCGCTTCACCGGGGTTCTCCTCGGGATCTCTGAGCAAAAAGGGGAGAGGGAAATAGCATCGGGGCGGGTGACTGTCAACGGGAGTGCCTGACGCCGCGCCTCCGCCCCGTGGTACTGCGCTGCTCGGCTGCACCAGCGCAGCAGGATGTCCTCTATATAGGTAAAGACACTTAGCTAGGGCCGTTTGTTTTCCTGATCGACACCCCGTCACCGTCGGACAAGCCGGTCGCCAGGCAAATCGCGGCGGCTCGTCACCGTCGGTGAGCGCGGCAAGATGCGAGAAAAGTTCGCGGAAACTCCGAGCTTTTCCGGTACCTCACTCCTTCGATGCCGCGTCTGCGACGGAGAAGTGACGCGTTTACCATTGGTGAGTGACAACTCTCCGACGGAGAGCGCCCATTTTGGCATCGCACCGATCGCGGCAAGCCGCATGACATGGGGTCTAGCGGGAATTTGCCAGCGCTTTGCCGACAGTTTCGGGCGTCTGGTGATTCGACCTCGGAACGGCTCAAAATTTGTCAATAAATCCAGGTACTTGGCGTCCGTGTAGGTTCGCACACGTGACGGAACAACCCAACGCGACACTGAGACCATTTTTCAAAACCCTAGTGATCTCAGGCACCTGCAAAACGCCTGTTGGGCCCCCTTCTGCTCGTCGAATGGCTCTGGTACACAACCTGCCGCGGTCTTCCCGAACGCCTTTCGCGAGACATTCCGAGGCGAGCCATTGGCACACCCACGTGGGGCGAGTAACGCCCACAGGTGTGGCCGAGTTCGCCCCATGTTGAGAAAACGTGGAAAAACCCACGCATCGATCGGGAATCACTGCGGTTTCTCCGTGTCCAACCCTGTGGAAAACATGATTCAGCTCTGGGGCGAAGCCCTCCGTTCCATCGAACCCAAGGTCAAACCCTCCCAGCGGGAGCTTTGGCTCAGGCCGATCGAATGCCTCGACATCACGACGGAAGGTCGCATCCGGTTGCGTGCGCCCACGCGCTTCGCGAAGGAGCACTTCGAGGACAATTTCTTACCCTCGATCCTCGAGGACCTGGAATCCCGCGCAAGCCGGTCGTTCCTCGTCGAGTTCGAGATCGACGACAGCCCCATGATCGGGGCCAGTGGCGCGGTCAGTGGTGCGGCCGCCGTCGCGGCCGAGTTCGAGCGTGACGCCTCCCAGGGGAACGCCCACACCCACGCGCCCCAGGCGACGGCAGCACCGCAGCCAGGACCTCCCCGGGTGACGGTCGGAGCGCCGCGCTCACTGGCCGAGCACTACACGTTCGACAAGTTCGTCGTCGGACCCCCCAATCAATTTGCCCACGCCGCCGCGCGCATGGTTGCCGAATCTCCGGCCTCGCGCTGGAATCCGCTGTTCATCTACGGCGGCGTCGGTCTCGGCAAGACCCACCTGCTGCATGCGATTGGGCGCGATATCTGGCAGCAGCACAACGACTGGAAGATCGTCTGCGTGAGCTGCGAGAAGTTCGTCGTCGAGTTCATCGGCGCGATGACCAGCGGCAAACGCGGCGGCGGCGTCAGCCAGATGGAAGAATTCCGGCGCAAGTATCGCGAAGAGCCGGACGTCCTACTCATCGACGACATCCAGTTTCTTTCCAACAAGGACAGCTCGCAGGACGAGTTCTTCCATACGTTCAACGCGCTTCACCACTCGCACAAGCAGATCGTTCTGACCTGCGACAAGCTGCCCGGGGAGTTGCCGGGCCTGGAAGATCGCCTGCGCAGTCGCTTCACCTGGGGTCTCATCGCCGAGATTGGACAGCCCGATCTCGAGACCCGGGTTGCGATCCTCAAGCGAAAGGCCGCCAACGAAGACATCGAGCTCGACGACGACGTGGCGATGTACATCGCGGCTCAGGTCAAATCCAGCGTGCGGGCGCTCGAAGGCGCTCTCACGCGGCTTTTCGCGCGGGCCTCGATCGAGCGGCGCCCTATCACCAAGGGCCTCGCTGAGGAGGCGCTGCACAAGTTCCTCCCCGCCGCGCCCCAGACGCTGACCATCGAGGCGATTCAGCGAGAGGTGGCGAACTACTTCGGCGTGAAGCTGCCCGATCTCAAAGGCCCCAATCGTCATCGCGCGATCGCTCATCCGCGCATGATTGCGATGTATCTCGCCCGCACCCTCACTTCGCTCAGCTATCCCGAAATCGGCAACCGCTTCTCGGGACGCGACCATTCGACGGTGATCAGCGCCGTGAGGAAGATCGAACGCCTCGTCGCGACCGATCCCGCGCAGCGAAGCATCGTCAACACGATCGAAAGCCATCTTCGCGAAGGCTGAGCGCACGATCGCCCGGGCGCGCTGCCTTGCCGCCGGGCCTACGCGGCCGACGCCGAATGCGCAGCGGCCCTCGGCACGACGAGTGCGCTGGGCCTCTATGGGATGCGAAGCGCTCGCAGCGAAGGACGGATACGCCCGCCCGCGCGCAGCGCCGGCCGCGCCCCGTGTCGCGCAACCATAGAGGGCGTCCACGCGATTGCCTCATGGCGGGACGCGTGCCCTTCGCAGGCTCGCCGACAAAGACAAGCAGCGACGATGTCGTTGCGCAAGCGTGACCAAGCCCGCGTGGCCCGGTCGATGGGTTCACGGTACCGCTTGGCGCCCGCTCGGGGGAGCCAGAGGTCGCCAAGGCGCCCGTCCCTCTGCCCGCGTTGCATCTGCTTGCAGCCAGGATCGGGGTCACGGCTAGGCTATCGCCCCGACGACCGCGGCAAGTGCGCCCACGGGCCAGTCGGCTGATCGGGCCGGTTGTCGTCGCCGGGGTTCGCCCGACAGCCCGTCTCCGTGGGTCTCGCCGACGTGATCGCCGACCTGGTCCCCAACGTGGTCAATCGTGTGGAGAACTCTGTGGAACCTCACGGGACAATCGCGCCCCCCCCACTTGTCCCGGTGACCCCACGATCTCGTCCCCAGGTTCCCCACAGCCTTTGCCGCGTCGTCACCGTCGGAGAGATGGTTCATCCCCAGAATCCACACCACTTCTGCTACTACCTTCTCTTAAAGATCTTTCTCTTTAAGAGAGAGAGTCTCCGTGTAATTGTTGGCAGCCCGGCGCGGGCGCCCGTTGGGCGGTGATGACACCGTCGTCAGCCGCTTCGCCGCACTGAAGTCGCGAGGACAGCGATGGACTTCCGAATCGAGAAGAATCAGCTCCTACGAGGTCTCTACCTCGCTTCCGGCATAGCCGACCGCAAGAGCACGATGGCGATCCTCGCCAACGTGCTTCTGCGCACGGAGGGCAAGGACAAGATCCTCTGCGCCGCCACCGACCTCGGGATCTCGGTGATGGCGAGCCTGCCCGCCAAGGTCGAAAGCGAAGGCGGCCTCACGCTCTCCGCGCGGCAGCTGCACGAGATCGTCAAGGGACTCTCCGGGGAAGACGTTCACCTCGGGCGCACCGAACAGAACTGGGCACGCATCAAGGCCGGCCGCGCCGAGTTCAAGCTGGTCGGCATGCCCGACCGCGAATACCCGAAGCTTCCGGCGGTCGCCGAGGCGAAGTTCCACAGCGTCGATTCGGGCGTGCTGCGCGAGATGCTCGGCAAGACAGCCTTTTCGATCTCCACTGACGAGACCCGGCAACACCTGGCCGGCGTGCTCTTCGAGTCCGACGGCACCATCGCCAAGATGGTCTCGACCGATGGGCACCGGCTCTCGAAGGTCGGCCGGGTGCTCACCGGGGGACCCGTGCTCGACAAGGGCGTGTTGATTCCCCGCAAGGGCGTCGCCGAACTTCGCCGCGTGCTGGAAGGGCGCGAAGGCCCGAGCGAGATTGCCGTCCACCAGGGGCACTTCGTGCTGCGGGTCGATGGCATCGCGCTCACAGTCAAGCTCAACGACGGTCAGTTTCCGCCCTACGACCAGGTCATCCCGAAGGACAACGACAAGACCTTCACCGTCCCTCGTGACGAGCTGCTCGACGCCTTCCGTCGCGTCGCCATCATGGCGTCGGACAAGACCATGGGCGTGCGTGTCAACATCGACAAGGGCCGGCTCGGCATCGAGGCTGACAATCCCGACCTCGGCAATGCCCGCGAGGAGATCGAGGTCAACTACAAGGGCGCAGCCGTCCAAGTTGGCTTCAACGCACGCTACTTCATCGACCTTTTGACCGAGATGAGCGGCGAGGTGAAGGTGGAGCTTGCCGGTGAGCTCGACCCCGCGCTGGTCCGTCCGGCCGATGGATCCGACTATCTCGGTGTCATCATGCCGATGCGGCTGTGAGCCCGCGGCCGTCGGACGCAGTCGCCGGCCGACCCGGCACACGGTAGTCGAGGGCCGATGATCCTGCGGCGACTGCGCGCGCTCGGGTGGCGCAACCTGGCGCCTGTCGCGCTCGAGCCTGGGCCACGCGTGACCGTCCTTTTCGGGGACAATGGCCAGGGCAAGACGAACCTGCTCGAGGCGGCCTTCTATCTCACCGAGTTCCGTTCGTTCCGAACCAAGGCCCCCGCCGAACTGCTGCAGTGGGGCGCTGCCATCACTCGCCTGGCGGCCGAAATCACGACCGATGGCCTCGACCGTCGCATCGACATCGAACTCGGCCCAGGACGCAAACTGGTGCGCGTGGATGGCAAGCCCGTGCGGCGCGACTCACCCGCTCTGCGCGGCATCGGCGTCGTGGTCTTCGTGCCCGACGATCTTCTCTTGCCTCGCTCGGCGCCGGCGGCGCGCAGGAGCTTTCTCGATCGGGCCGCTTACAACGCCGACCGCCTCTTTTGGAACGAGGCGACGGCGTTTGCCAAGGTGCTCAAGAACCGCAACGCGCTCCTGCGCCGGGGGGATGCGCGCCCTGCCCTGCTGGGGACCTTCGACGACGAGCTGGCCCGCACCGGCGCCCGGCTGGTCATGCGCCGCCGAGCCCTCACAGCCGCTTTGGCGCCGCGGGTACGGAGCCTGTTCGCGTCTTTACACGCTCCCATCGATCTCACCATTCGTTATCGCAGCGACAGCCTCGTGGACGCGGCCGCCGATGAAGCGGCGGTGACGCAAGCCCTTCGCGACGGCCTCGACAAGAGCCGCGCGGCCGATCTGAAACGCGGCTTTTCCGGCTGGGGCCCGCAGACCGATGACCTCGAGATCGAGCTCGGGGGGCGTCTCGTGCGCACTCACGGCTCGCAGGGACAGGTGAGGTCAGTGGTCTTGGCGCTCAAGCTCGCCGAGTTGGCCAACCTCAGCAGCGTGCTCGGCGAGCCGCCTCTGCTCCTGCTCGACGATGTCGCCAGCGAGCTCGATGAGAAGCGTCGCGGGCAGCTCTTCGCTGCTCTGGCGGCGACCCCCTGTCAGAGCCTGATCTCGGTGACCGATCGGGGCCTCATCCCGCCGCTCGCAGGCCGAGTCGATTTCCGGGTCTCGGCAGGGGAGATCGCGCTTTACTCGCCCGGGTAAGGATGGTTACATAACCGGAACGATTGGGGTTTTTGCAAGCGCGCCGGGCGGCCATAGGGTGTTCGCCGCGGGCCATTCGCTTGCCGGCAAGCCCCCCCTTCCCAAAGAGCGAGCATGACCCGGGACCCCTCAGAGTCGGCCGACGCAGATCTCTCGGAAAAGACCGAGATCGAAGCCGACGCCGAGTCAGCCAGCGGCAGCAGCTACAACGAAGGCAGCATCCAGGTCTTGAAGGGCCTCGAGGCCGTACGCAAGCGGCCTGGGATGTACATCGGCGACACTGACGACGGCACCGGCCTGCACCACATGGTGTACGAGGTCGTCGACAACTCCGTCGACGAAGCCTTGGGCGGGCATTGCAATCGCATCGAGGTCGCGATCCATCACGACGACTCGGTGTCGGTATCGGACAACGGCCGCGGCATTCCCGTCGGCGAGCACCCGACAGAGAAACGCCCCACCGCCGAGGTCGTCATGACCGTGCTTCACGCCGGCGGCAAGTTCAACCACTCGAACTACAAAGTCTCCGGCGGTCTTCACGGCGTCGGTGTCTCGGTCGTCAACGCGCTCTCCGATACGCTCAAACTCGAGATCAAACGCGACGGCAAGACCTGGTACCAGGAGTATCACCGCGGCGATCCGGTCACCGGGCTCGATGCTATCGGCGTCACCGACAAGACCGGAACCAAGGTCACCTTTCATCCCGATCCCGAGATCTTCAAGGGAACCGAGTTCTCCTTCGACATCCTGTCGCAGCGGCTGCGAGAGCTCGCCTATCTCAACCGCGGTCTCGTCATCACGTTGTCCGACGAACGGACCGGGAAGAGTCACGACTTTCACTTCGAAGGTGGCATCGGTCAGTTCGTGGCCGATCTCTCGACCTCCAAGGCTGGCATTCACGACAAGCCGGTGCTGATCGAAGGCGAAGTCGACGGAACTCAGGTCGATATCGCCGCGCAGTGGAACGACTCCTATCAGGAAGTCATTTTCTGCTTCACCAACAACATCAAGAACAAAGACGGCGGCACTCACCTCACCGGTTTCAGAGCCGCCCTCACCCGCACGATCAACGCCTACGCGCAGTCGACCAGCTTACTCAAGGACCTCAAGGCGGGTCTCGGCGGCGATGACATCAGCGAAGGCATGATTGCCGTTGTCTCGATCAAGCATCCCGATCCGAAGTTCAGCAACCAGCCCAAGGACAAGCTGGTCTCTTCCGAGGTGAAGGGCATCGTCGAACGGATCGTCAACGAACGCCTCGGGCGCTTTCTCGAAGAGCACCCCAAAGAGGCCAAGCAGATCATCGAAAAGGCAGTGCTCGCCGCGCGCGCCCGTGACGCCGCTCGCAAAGCGCGCGAGCTGGTGCAGCGCAAAGGCGCGCTGGATTTCTCCTCGCTGCCGGGAAAGCTCGCCGACTGTCAGGAGCGCGATCCGGCGCTCTCGGAGCTCTACATCGTCGAGGGCGACAGCGCCGGTGGTTCAGCCAAGCAGGGCCGCAACCGCAAGGATCAAGCCGTGCTACCGCTGCGCGGGAAGATTCTCAACGTCGAGAAAGCCCGGCTCGACAAGATGCTGTCATCGCAGGAGATCGTGACGCTGATCACGGCGCTCGGCTGCGGCGTCGAAAAAGAGAAGACCATCGACAAGGTCCGCTACCACCGGATCATCATCATGACCGACGCCGACGTCGACGGCAGTCACATCCGAACCCTGCTGCTGACCTTCTTTTACCGGCACTTTCCCGAGCTGCTCGACCGCGGATATCTCTACATCGCGCAGCCTCCGCTCTACCGGGTCAAACGCGGCAAGAAGGAGCTCTACCTCAAGAACGAGCAGGCGCTCGACGACTTCTTGGTCGAGAGCGCGACCGAGAGCTTGATCCTGCGGACCTCGAGCGGTGCCGAATTCACCAGCGAAAAGCTGCGACAACTTTCGCGGCAGGCGGGCCGCTACAAGAAGCTCTTGCGGGTGATCGATCGCCGGTGCGATGCGCGCATCGTGGATGCCATCGTCAAGTCGGCGCGGCTTTCCAAGAACGATCTGCGCGACCAGATGATCGTCGCCAAGGCACTGACCAGCTTGCAGGAGTACTTCGACAAGTACGCTCCCGAGCTCTCGGATGCGGTCCTCAAGATTGCCGCCGACAGTGAGCACGGGGGCTTCAAGATCGAAGCTGCTGCGCGGGCCGGTGGCGTTCGCAAGAACACAACGATCGATTTTGCCTTCATGGACTCGCCCGAGTTGACCGATCTGTCGACGATCTACGCGGGGCTCGCTGTGCTGGGCCCCCCGCCCTACGCGCTTCAGGGCGCCAACGACACGGTCGAGTTTCAGCGGGTCGAGGAGCTGGCCGAACGCGTGCACGAGCTGGGCAAGAAGGGCCTTCAGATTCAGCGCTACAAAGGTCTCGGCGAGATGAACCCCGAGCAGCTCTGGGAGACGACCATGGATCCCAGTCGGCGGACGCTGTTGCAAGTCCGGGTGGAAGACGCCTTCGAGGCGGATCGGCTCTTCTCGACGTTGATGGGCGACCTGGTCGAGCCGCGCCGCGAGTTCATCGAACAGAACGCGCTCAACGTTCGCAACCTCGACGTCTAGCCGCGCGTGGGCATGGCACGCCGGCCGCTCATCTGTGACGATGAGGGCCGGCTGTCCAAACGTGAGCCGCCAAAAAGAGGTGAGCGAGCAGGGCGAGAGGGAAGGCGAGCGCCCTGCCCTAGCCCTCAACCGCGGACTTGGCGGTTCCGTTCTTCCTCGAGCTTGTCGTCGTCTTCCGGCGGCAAGTAGGAAGCGGCGAGAGAGTCGATCTTTTCGTTGGCGAGGCCTTGCAGCGGCGCTGGGATGATGTCCTTCGCCTTGTCCTTCACGTAGTCGATGCCGTCCTGACGGGCGGCCGCGGTGTTGCCGGTCGCCGTGTGCACGCCCGCTCGCAGAGCCAGGCGAGCCTCGTCGGACATGTCGATGCGTTCCGATGCGACCAGCGCCGCTTCGCCGACCGACTGCTTGAGCGATTCGTGATCGCGGGCAATGACATCCGCGGTGATGTTGACTGCTGCCTGCAGCTCGGGTGGAAGGCCGAGTTGCTTGGCGGCCTCCTTCGCCAGGCGGGTGGCGTCGATGGCGGCGGCCGCGTAGTTCTGGGTCGCGACGTTGACCACCAGCGAGATCGCGTCGAGCAGCTTGGGATCGATGCCGAGCGCGGCACCCATCTCCTTGATGACTCCCCCCACCCCGCCCTGCGCGAACGCCATGACGAGCTTCTCCGGATTCTCGATGAGCCCTTTGAGCCGCTTGCGCGTCTCTTCCGGGACGCCGAGCTTCTCGCAGACCTCGTCCATCATCTTCGCCGCGACGTCTTTGGCGAGTTTGGTCGGGTCCATCGCCATCGACAGGATGTCGGCGATCTCGGCCGGTAGACCGAGGCGCAGGGCCGCGTCCTTGACGAAGTCGCCCACCGGCTTGGTCACGACCTCGGTGATCTTCGATACGCCGCTGACGATCTTGTCGAAAAAGCCCATGGTGATTTCCTTCCCCTTACGATCCCTGTTTAAACGATGGCCGAAGGCCGACCCGCAAGAGTCTTCGGACGCTCCTGAGCGAGGTTGCTCACACCTGTGAAAATGCCGCGTTTGGCAATCAGAACGGCAGCCCAGATAGAAGCGGCAGCCTAAAACAGAAAGCCGACCGGCCGCGATCCGGCTGATTGCGTCGCCACCCGAGAATGATGCGATCGCCGCCCGGATCCTGGCTTTACACCCCCGTCATGCATTGCTAGCGTCCCGCGCTAAGCAGACTGCCCAGGTGGGACCTGGCCGCCCTCGGCCCAAAAATGCGGCCGCATCTAATGATGCCGAGAGCGCCCAGCCGCCGCGAAGAGAGACAGGAAGGAGTCCCTGGAGATGAGTGACCAGCCGAAGTCGCGCGCCGAAGAGTACGGCGTTCCCCCGGAATTGTTGAATGAGGCCGCCAAGACGACCTACGGCTTGCTCGAGTCTGGGTACTTCGATCAGGCGATCGAGTATGCGCAGGGGCTGGTGGCGGCCGACGAGAGCAACAGCTACTACCGCCAGCTGCTCGCGGCAGCCCTGATCAAGAAGAAGCTCTACAAGCGGGCGCACGCCGTTCTCGACGAAGGCCTGAAGAACGCGCCCGGGGATCGCGAGCTAACGCGGCTCAAGGGCACGATTCCGCAGATTCCGCCGCGCTGAGAAAAAGCCGGGGGTCGAGCAACTTCGTCGGGCGCCCTCCGAGAACTCAATTGTCCTCGCCAAACTGTCCACCTCGACCAAACAGGAGATTCTCACCATGGCAACTGAACTTCGCACCGGAGGTAGCTTTCGCGGTCCCATCGAGAACCACAGCTACGACGTCACCACCCAGGATTCGCTGAACCTGCTGAACAGCCGCAAAGACAGCGGCACCAAGGTCAGTGCCGACGACATGGACCAGGTCATCCGCAACGCGGGCGACCTCGGTCAGGTGACGCGCGAAGAGTACATGGACCTGCGTGAGTGGGTGACGAAGAACTGGGAATCGCTCAGCCCGGAAGCCAAGGAGAAGTGGCACAAGATGGATGCCGCCATGCAAAAGGGCGGCGGCGCGCCTGACTGGCACGACGGTATCGTCAGCGCCGCTCTGGGCAAGTCTCGCCACGACGTCATCTCGTCGGGCGGCGACCTCGAAGCTCTGCTCAAGGAGACCTCGGGCGGCAAAGACGGCGTGGGCGCGCCAGCAGCCGGCGGTTCCACCTCGGGCGCAGGCGGCGCCGAGGCGGGCTCGAACACCTCGGGTGTCGAGCCGCCCGCGAACAACGCCTCTTCCGGCGCCTCGACCGGAGCCAGCGGGACTGCAAGCGCGAGCTCCGAAGGGATCGGCGATTCCTGGGAAGCCATCCTCGCTTACATCATGGACAAGATCTCGAAGAAGGAAGGCGCTCTGAAGGCGAAGGCCAAGGGTCTCGCCGACCAGATTGATGCCGACAACAAGGCCGGCGGCAAGAACGCCAGCTCGCTCAACAACCAGCTGCTCGAGGTCCAGGCCGAGATGCAGAAGCTGACTCAGATGATCGAGATGGTCACCAAGATGTCGAAGCAGCTGCACGACAACCAGATGTCCATCACGCGCAACATCGGCGGCTAACTCGCGCCGAGCCACTGATTCTCACCGCCGCCGCAGGCTCTTCCTCACGGAAGACCCTGCGGCGGTCTGCTTTTTGGCAGGTCACTTCGATGCAGCCAAGAGGGAGGGGCGCCCGTCGATCCGTCGGGGCGAGGGTGGGGCGATCGCCGCCGTGCTCGCTCTCATCGAGCCGAGCGTTGCTCGAGCGCTGCGGAGCGTTCGCTCTATCGGACCGGTGGCTTTCGCAGCCTTGCCCCGTTGTTGAGGCCGAGTCGAGAAAAGCAAAAGCCCCGGAGGGACACTCCGGGGCTTTGGACTTGCCAATCAGCGATTGGGAGATCAGCAGGCGAAGATGCGGTTCAGCTTCTCCTCGATCTTCACTTCTTTCGACTTCGTGGCGACCGCGATCTCCTTGACGAGCAAGGTGCGTGCGGTGTCGAGCATCTTGCGCTCGCCGAACGAAAGCTCCTTGTCACCCTTCAAGCGCTGCAGATCGCGCAGCACTTCGGCGATCTCGAAGACCGATCCGGTCTTGATCTTCTCCATGTACTCGCGGTAGCGGCGGTTCCAGGTCTGACCCTCGACCGAGACTTCTCGGCTCTTCAGGATCTCGAAAACCTCGTCCACCTCTTCCTCACGGATCAACTCACGAAGGCCGACGGCTGCGGCATTCTTGGTCGGGATCATGATCTTCATCCCGTTGTCGAGGATCTTCAGGATGTAGAAGGTCTGCTTGCTCGACGAGATCTCGCGCGTCTCAACACCGATAATTTGGGCCACGCCGTGTGCAGGATATACGGCTAGGTCACCCACGCGGAAAGTCGGCTCCATTTACCTGTTCTCCCTGGTGGTTACGAAAAAAAGCCTCTCGGTCGAGGCGCGCGAACTCTACCACCCATATATTGCTACAGTCAAGGCTAT
>JANNNO010000147.1:0-5952 GCA_031398585.1 Myxococcales bacterium
GCGCGAACGGCTGCGCATTGGTCTCCTCCTGACTGGGTTCGTCATCGCGTCGCTGGCCTGTACCCCGGCGGGCGGAGGCGACGGGGAGGGGCCGAGGGCCGGCAGCGGCGGTGCCGGCGGTTCGAGCTCGGGCAGCGGCGGCTCCAAGCCGACCCCGGCGGCGTCGGGTGGCAGCGGAGGCGCTTCGTCCCCCGGGACCGGAACGACGGGCGGGGCGGCGGGAAGTGACCCGGGTAGCGGCGGTTCGGGCGCTGGCCCCGGCGCGGACACGGCCCCGGTTGCGACGGGTGGAGCCGGTGGTGGTGGTGGTGGCGAAGTCGACGGCGGCACGCCCGACGGCAACCCGAGCGCGCCCAACACCCCCACGCCGGGCGATGGCCGCGTCACCGATGCTCTCAAGCAGCTGCTCGTCTCGCGCGGCATCGGCCTTGGCTACTACCACTCGTGCCACCTGCTCGAATCGCAGCAGATCAAGTGCTTCAACACGGGCGGCGACGCGCGCTTCACCCCGCCCAACGTGAAGAGCACGCAGATCAACTGTGCTCACGATGGCTGCTGCGTGTTGACCGGCGGCGATTCCACCCTGACGCCCGCTTCCGGTGCGACCGCTGACGAGCCCGAGTACCAGCAGCAGATGATCCAGGCCAAGCGCCTCGCCTGCTGGAGCCACAAGCGAAGCTTCTTCCCGCCCGCGGATCTCGACATGGATCCGATCTGGTTCGGCATCGGCTACGACCACGGTTGCGCGCTCAACAAAGATCACAGCGTGACCTGCTGGGGCAACGCCGACGCCAAGCCGCAGCCGCCGCCGGTGGTCAACCAGAAGAAGGTCAAGGTCATGGCCGTGGCGGCGTTCTTCAACTGCGCCGTGCTGATGGACGATTCGGTCGAGTGCTGGGGCGTGAACCCGCCGATGCCGCCCGCCGGCCTCAAGGCCAAGCTCGTCGCCGGCATCTTCCACAGCAACCCCAAGCTGCCGATGGCCCCGGGCGGCACCCGCCACGCGTGTGCCATAAAGCTCGACGACACGCTCGCGTGCTGGGGTGACAACGTTGAGGGCACGACCGACGTTCCCGCCGATCTCGGACCGGTCAAGGACGTGGCGCTGGCGACATACAACAGCTGCGCTCTCAAGCTCGACGGCGAGCCGCGCTGCTGGGGCACCAAGCGCTACAACATGGTCGCCGAGCGCTGGCACCCGATGCCCGACCCCAAGACGATGAAGTTGAAAGGCATCCGCGCCAAGCTCGCTTCCTACTGCGGGCTGCGCATGGACAACACGATGGTCTGCTGGGGCGACGAATCGAGCACCCACCTCACCATCCCGGCCGGCACGAAGTTCCTCACGTCGCCATAGGCGCGCTGGGCGGGCCCGCGGGATCTGATCACGCGGGCCCTGCGCGATCGAATCACGTCATCGGGACCGTCGCGATTCACAGAAGGCTTGTCCAACCCGCTACTTACAAAGTGTGGGCCGCCGCGAAAGACCCTTGACGGAGGGGGCCCCATGAGGCAGTTTCTCTCTCCCCTTTGAGGGGAGTTTCGCTGCCACGAAGGCCGGCCAACCAGCCAGTCCCGCGACCGCGAAGCCGCCTGAGTCTCACAGATTCGTTGATGCGGGGTGGAGCAGCCTGGTAGCTCGTCGGGCTCATAACCCGAAGGCCGCAAGTTCAAATCTTGCCCCCGCTACAAAGTAGAAGACGCGGAGTTCGGTGATCCCGGACTCCGCGTTTTTTGTTGCCCAGCACGAACCGCAGCCTGCGAAGCGGCCAGCGCCAAGGGCCAGAATGCAGAATCGCGCTCGACGGTGATTGTTCGGTGTTATGGGTCGCCGCCACTCAGTCGTTGTCGCGGATGAAGCCGCGGGCGACGCCGTCGGCGACGCTCGCGCCCTGCGGGTTGGAAAGCCGCAGGAGGAAGGTCTCGTCCCCCTTGACCAGGCTGTCGCGGCAGACGGGCACGACCACCTCCTTGCTGGTCTCGCCGGCCGCAAAGGAGAGGTTTCCCCGGCGGGTGACGAAGTCACGGCGCCACTTGGTCCCCTGAAGACACTGGCCCTGCCAGAAGCCGGCGTGGCCGGTCGCCGTTTCACCTTCCGTCTCGTAGTCGACCGAGGCCCCATTGTGGTGTGGATCCCGCTCGAGAGGCGAACGCTGAACACCATCAGGTTGGTGTTCACGGTCGGCCCGTCCTCCACCACGCGGGAATCGAGGACCGCCAGCCGCGGCAACTCGTCATCCTCGATCGTTCCGCCCCCGGCTCCGCCGGAGACTCTGTTGAGTCGACACAATCGCCCGACTCGGACGATTGCGCGCGCGGGCCAGCCCTGCTTAAGGCACCAGCGCCCAGCTGATGGCCGCGTCGAGCAGCTTGGTGCCGTTGGCGGTCAACGCCGGGGCACCGTTGTGCACGAAGAAGCCGAGGCGTTTGGCGGCTGCCATCCGCCCGACCATCATGGTTCCTGCCGGGTAGGCAAAGATGGCGCTCTGGGCGGCGTTACCGACGACGCTGGCGATCTTCGTCGCGGCGGCGGCCGGCACACCGAAAACAACCCGGTGGGCCGCTGAGTAAACGGCGACGTTGTCCTTGAGATCGGCGGCGAGCGCGTTGGTCGGCGCCACGATGGTGATCGAAGTCTGGGCGGGGACTGTCCCGTGGTCGGTAACCGCCGTCCCGGTGAGCCCCATGTCCCCCATCAGGTTGGGCTCGAGCAGGATGACCGGCACCTTGACGTCGCGGAACTTGGTGTTGACCCCGGCCTGGCTGGCGCTGGCAGTGATGAACACGAGCGCTTTGCCGGCAGCGCTTTCCGTGGTGGCGGCGGTGTCGAGCACGATGTCCACGCCCATCTTCTTGGCCAGGCTGGCCTGGATGGCCATGTCGGTCGCCTCGAGCGGCATCGCCCCGACCACCAGGAGCGCGCGCGGCTCGGACCCGCCGTCGCCACCAGTGTCACTGCCCGCCTCGACGCCGCCGTCGGCCCCGCCATCACCCGGCTGGCCACCATCAACCCCGCCGTCGGGCACCGGCATGCCAGACAGCAGCGCGGTCGCCTGCAGCCGGAACTGCGCCACGGCCGCTTCCGGCGTCAGCTTGAGATCAACCACCTGCTTGGCGATCGGCGTGAAGATGGTGTTGAGCAACGTCGTCCACTTGGGCGGATCGTTGGGCGGAAGTTTGGTGGCATAGGCGCCCCCGCGCTCGATGAGGCTAAAGGACTCGGCCGCGATCGGCGTCAGCGTCTTCTTCAGCTCGGCCAGCACCTTGGTGTTGACCGGAACGCCGCGTTCGCCGCCCAGGATCTTGTTGGCCTCGATGTCGTTGGTGAAGAACTCGATGAACTTCGCCGCCTCTTTCGGGTGTTTGCTGCTGGCCGTTATGCTGAAATATTGGGCCGGCTTCATGTAAATGGGCGACTTGGCACCCTTGACCTTGGGCAACGGCAACATCTTGAAGTTGCGTGGCATGTTCATGTTCGCAACGTTGGCCGCGGTGCCGAGGGCGACCAGCTGGTTGCTGAAGACGTGCTCCATGCCGGACTTCTTGGTGACCATCAGCAAGGTGTCGACGTTACCCGTGGGCTCGAGCGCCAGCGGGGCGAGCGCCTCGGCCTTGCGCAAGCGCACGATCATCGAAAAGTGATCGGCCCAGGGTTTGTCGTCGGTGTAGCCGAGCGCCGTGCCGTCGCCGTTGAACACCCACTGCCCGAGCGACAGATAGATGGCCTTCCATCCGGGCGTGTAGCCCCACAACCCCGAGCCGAAGCCGAAGATGCCTTCCTTGGCCTTGATCTCGAGCGCGATTTTTTCGAAGTCCTCCCACGTCCACTCGTCGGTGGGGATGGCGATGTTGTGTTTGGTGAAGACGTCGACGTCGATGACCATGGCCTGGGTGTTGAGGCCGAGCGAGATGCCCATGACCTTGCCGCCCACTTTGCCGCCGTCGATGAGCCCCTGGGGAACGTCGGACAACTTCAAAGATCCGTCCGCCATGTGCTGGTCGAGCGGCCGCAGCAAGTTGCGCCCGGTCCACTCTTCGATGTACGCGTAGTCGTGCTGCATGATGTCCGGCAGGGTGCCGTCGGTCGCGTATTTGTTGAGCGTCGGCCAGTAGTCGGTCCCGGGGATGCCCATGCCCTGCGTGGTCGCGTAGAACTCCGTCGCGATCTTGATGCCGGGGTTTTGCGCCTCGAACAGCGCCACGACCTGCTTGGTGCGCGCCGCTCGATCGGCCCCGCCCCACCAGGCCATCTTCAGCTGGATGCCCGCCGGACCCGGCGCATCGGCCGGCGCGCTCGCATCGGCGGACGAACCGCCGGTCCCCGAGCCGCCCGTGCCAACGGCCGCGCCTCCCGTGCCACCCGCAGCGCCTCCGCCGGTGCCTCCGGTGCCTTTGTTACCACCCGAGCCACCGCTCGCGGCGCCGGCCTTTCCGCCCGTCGCGGCAGAACCCGCGGTCTCGGGTTCGGTTTTCGTGCAGCCGACCGCTAGTGCAAGAACGAACAAGCCCAGAGACACAAGTGATTTTTCTCGGCTCGTCATGCGCGCATCGTACTTGGTGATCGAGAAAAGACGACACACAACCGCATGTCGCTTTGGTCGCGAACCGGGTGGAAACGTTCTGCGACGCATGCCGCCTGGCCAGCCGAGACGGACGAATTCGCAGCCGTTGCCGGCAACATGGCTTCAGCCCCTGGTGCGGGTGAACCGTCGAATCGACAGTTCATTGGTCGGGACAACCGACTCTTCGCGGGCGCGATTTTCAGCCACCGTGGCCGCCGCGATCCGCGGCGCAACGTGCGACGGCAGCGGGCGATCGGCCGCCTCGGCTGCGAGCAAGAGCCGGGCGATATCACGCCGGACTCGGCACCGCGGCCGTCTTGTTCTGGGGAGCGAAGGCGCCGCGGTAGCGCTGGGTTTCCAGCGACCAGTCGAGGTTTCCGCGCATCAGCGACTGCAAGCTCTTTACGTACACCGCCAGGGTGGGGCTGAGCTCCTCGCCGAAGAAGGGCAGACTTTCCGCCGAGCGAATGAACGACGCGACCTCCTCGTTGCAATGGTCGACCGCCATCCGACTGGCGGCCTCTAGGTCGAGGCGTCGTTCATGCGCGAGCACGATCGCTAGGTTGTGCACCTCGCCGTAGGCGATCTCCTTGTCGAGCGAAAAGAGATCGTTGTGCCAGCAGGCGACGCTGGCCGCCATCTGGGCCAGCCGGCAAACCTCGGCGTGCCCGCGTGCGACCAGCGGCAGTTCGGTCTGGTTCGCGAGCTCGATGAAGTCGAGGTAGATGTACATGCCCCCGGCGAAGCGTCGCATCGGCACGAAGTCGCCCCAGCTTGGCACGGCGCCACGCTGGCGGTTGCGCGCCTCCCACAGGCCGCCTTCGAAATATTGCTGGACCGATGTGACGAAGCGGTTGAACCAGCCCCAGCTCGGTGAGGCCTGCTTGAACCGCTCGCTTAGATCCGCTAGTGCGCTCGCGAACGTGTCATCGGGACGCGCATGCGTCCGGCGGGTCAAGGTGCCGACCAGCGCTTCGAAGCGTCGAGCCAGAGCGCCCGGATCTTCGCCCAGCAGGGTCTCGTCGCAGACGTCGTCGTGCCAGAACAGCCAGCTCGTGAAGTCCGAGATGAGCTCCAGCTCGCGCGGGGGAGCCCAGGGAAAGAACCGCCCCGCCAACCAGGTGAACTGTTCGGTTGCGACCTGGCGCTCGATGTTGGCGCTCGATACCAGGCCGAAACGCTTCGCCCATTGCCCCGTGTGCCGGTGCGCCGCCGCGGTCGCCGGGTTCAAGGCCGTAGGGAAGGGGCAATAGAGTCGCTTTATCTCGTCCGTGAGGTTCATGATCGCATGACGAACGGGCAGGCCCGAAATTCGGCCCGTGGCAACGAATCGTGGTCCCGGTGCAGGCGAAGCGCCTCTCCTCGATCCGTGCAGCAAGCGTGCCTGACC
>JANNNO010000327.1:0-4817 GCA_031398585.1 Myxococcales bacterium
GGAGCTTGGCGACCAGCTCTTTGCCCGTGCCGCTCTCGCCCGTGATGAGCACCGGCGCTGCGCTCGGCGCAACTGTGGTTAGCATATCCATGACCCGCCGGATGCCGGGCGAATTGCCGATCATCGAGGTCTGCGTTAACCCCGCAAGTTGAGATCGTGCCTTCTCGAGCTCGTGCTTGAGGGCGGTCTGCGCGGTCAGACGCTCGAGCCGCACCATCAGCTCGTCGATATCGAGCGGCTTGGTGAGGTAGTCGAAAGCGCCTTCCTTCAGCGCAGCCACCGCTTGCGAGATGCCGCCGAAAGCGGTCATCAATATGATCGGCGTGTTGGGTGCCGTCGCCTTCATGCGCTCGAGGACTTGCAGCCCGTCCATCTTCGGCATGTTGATGTCCGAAATCATGGCGTCGAACTGGCCGCTGGCGGCCATGGTTACGGCCTCCGACCCGTCCATGGCGAGCTCGACGGTGTGGCCCGCGGCTCGCAGGGCGTCGGCAAGGCTTTCGCGCAGGTCGACCTCGTCCTCGGCGACGAGGAGACGTAGGTTGGTGCGGGCAGGCGGGCTGTGCGAAATCATGTCGTGGTTTGCCTTTTGGCGAGGGTGGTGGGGTCGTGACAATCCCGGCCAGCCCCCTAAGGAAGATTCATGCCGGCGCCCTCAGGCGTCACGTTGCTGTGCGTTGTTGCCTCATTTCGCGGACTTATGTCCACATGGGGTAACTCATGCCTCGGCCCTGTCGTTCCGATCTTGGATCGTTTGATCCAAAATAGTAACAATATGTCCGGCAAAAGTAACGTCGTTTCTCGTCCCGCCAGCCTTCGCTCCGGAGGCGAAACAGGGGGCTGTATTATTCTGAAGCTGTTCGCCTGGGCCTGGTCGCCGGTCCGAGAGCGGCACACCGGCGGCCAGATCGGAGGCGTCAGAAGCGGATCTCTGGCCGCTGGTCGTCGCCGTCATCACGTCATAGGCGCTTTCAGGTAGGCCTGGCCGACGAGGGTCTTCCGAACCCTAGGCACCCGGGCCCGGGAGCGAAGCCACTTCGCCTCTGCCCGTGACGGCGACGAGCCGGTCGACTATGAAGGAAGCGCTTTGACCGAAACGCCACTCAGGATCCTCGTCGTCGATGACGACGCTGTCGATCGTCAGGCCGTGCGGCGCTTGTTGCGTCCACCGGCGGACTTTCTTCTCGAGGAAGCCGACGAAGCGGACATCGGGTTGACGGCGATGCAGACCGGTGCCTTCGACGTCGTCCTCCTCGACCACGGTATGCCCGCCCGGGACGGCGGGGTCATCCTCACCGAAGCCCTTGCGGCCGGAGTTACATCGCCGATCGTCGTGCTTACCGCTCATGGCGATGAGCAACTGGCTGTCGATGTTCTCCGCAACGGTGCTGCCGACTACATCCCCAAGGCTCGACTTGCGGACGTGGACCTGCCGCGGCGGTTACGCCAGGTCGCAGACCTCACGCGCGCTCAGAACGAGTCGCGGCAGAGTCAACGGTCGCTGCAAGAGCGCGTCGAGTTCGAGCAGCAGCTGATCGGTGTGGTCAGTCACGACCTGCGCAATCCGTTGTCGACGATTCGACTCTCGGCGCAGGTGCTCCGGGCCAAGTCGAAGGACGACGCGCAGAAGGCCGTCATCGAACGGATCATCCGTGCGACGACCCAGGCTGATCGCATGATCCGCGATCTGCTCGATTTCACACAGGCGCGCCTCGGGCGAGGGATCCCGATCGATCCGGCACCGATGGACTTTCACGCTTCGGTCAAACAGGTGATCACCGACATGCGCGTGGCGCACGCGGATCGGCAGCTCGAGCTCGAGCAGCTCGGTTCCGGTGAAGGCACCTGGGATGCCGGTCGACTGGGCCAGCTGACGATGAACCTGGTCGGCAACGCCTATCAACACAGCCCGCCGGACAAGACGATTGCCGTGATGTCTCAGGTTGAGGCGGGAGTCGCCGTCCTTCGGATCACCAATCAGGGCCAACCCATCGCGCCCGCCGATCTGCCGCATCTATTCGAACCCCTTCGAAGGGGAAGATCGCTGAATTCGAGCAACGCCGGCAGCAGCATTGGCCTGGGGCTCTTCATCAGTCAGGCCATCGCACGTGCGCATGGTGGTCGCATCGACGTCGTCTCCGATGCGAACGGCACGACGTTCACCGCACACCTGCCTTCCCGTCAGAGTGCGTGACGCTGTCGCTGCCCACGACGGGCTGGCCGGTCGGTGCCTCCATGATCCGAATGGCACCGGATACCGATGCGAAACGTTCAGCGACGAAACGTAGCGCCGCTGTGACGCGGGCAGGGCGGGAACGTCCGCAATCCAAGTGAGACCGGCCGCTTGTGGTGATCTGCGTGTGAGGCACGCCAATTGCTGAACCCTCCCACGCGGCGCGAACAGCGTCGCGAAGGAGGCAAGAGCTATGAACCCAAGTTACGGCATCTTGTTGTGGATCGTCGTTGGTGCGCTGGCCGGGTGGATCGGTAGCAAGATCATGGGCACAGACGCCAAGCAGGGGGCGTTGGCCAACATCGTGGTCGGTGTCATCGGCGCAGTCGTCGGCGGATTTCTTACCCGCGTGATGTTCGGCGACATGCCGGGCAACAACGGCTTCATCGCCAGCACGCTGGTGGCGCTGCTCGGGGCGTGCCTCGTCATAGCGGTCTGGAAAGGTCTCAGCCGCTCGTCGCGAAGGACTCTCTAGTACCTTTTTTCTCAACGAATTGACGTAGGAGATTATCGAATGCGCAAGGCATGGAGTCAGTGGGTCGGTCGGGGAATGCTGCTCGGTCTGCTTGGGGCGGGGCTGGTGGTCGGGACGGCGGGCTGCGGTGCAGCCGAGGAGGTCGACCAGCTTTACGACTGTCAAAGCGTCTGCTCGCGCTACCAGAGCTGCTTCGATTCCAAGTACGACGTGGCGGCCTGTCGCGCGCGTTGTAAGACGAACTCCGAGAAGGACATGGAGTACCGGCGTAAGGCCGAACTCTGTGAGACGTGCATCGACGATCGTTCCTGCAAGGACGCGACGTTCAAATGCGCGACCGAGTGTGCCGGCATCGTCGGCGGCTGAGTGAACGCAATCCAAACGGCGCCGACGTCGATGAACGTCGGCGCCGTCGTTTTTAGCGAGCGTCGCGGTTGACCCCGGAGCGGCCCGTTGCTGCTCGCTTTGCGGTTCGCCGATTCGCTCGCGCACGCTGCCACGCGCGTCGTAGCCGCTTGACTCCTTCAGCCAGATCCGATTCCTCGGCCAGGGAGAACGTGAGGCGAAGCCGAGCGGGTCCGTCGTACTCGCCCGGCACGGCCGAAAATAGACTGCCAGGGTCGAACGAAACTCCTTCGGCGACCGCTGCGTCCATGAGCTTGACCTCGTCGACCTCGGCATCGGCGGTGATCCAAAGGCCGAATCCGCCTGCCGGCTCATCGAAACGCCAGCTCGGCAGCTCGGCGTGGACGGCCCTCGCAAGACGGTCCGCCCGACGCCGATAGAACGCACGCAGACGGGCCAGCCTTCGTTCGTAGTCGTTTGCCTCGAGGTATTGTTCGAGGACCAGCTGCGACAGACTCGAGGGTTGTAGATCGATCGCCTGCTTGAGCTTGATGATCCGCCGCCGCCACCGAAGCGGCGCGATCAGCCACCCGACGCGGAGACCGGGGCAGAGTGTCTTCGAGAAGGTTCCGACGTGGAAGGTGCGCAGGGGAGCGTCGGCGAGTAGCGGGCGTGGCGCCGCCCTGCCGAAATCCAGCTCTGCGTAGGCGTCGTCTTCGATGATCAGGCATTGGCTGGAAAACAGCGAGGCGCGACGTTCCTTGGTCATGGGCAGTCCGGTTGGATTGCCGATGACCGGCATGACGTAGGCGAGCCGGGAGACGCGCCCTCGGGTGGTGACGCGACGGTTTCGACGTTTGAACAGGTCGAGCGCGGCTGGATAGGAGACGTCATCCACCTGGATCTCGTGGTGGCGAGACAGGACGTCGACAGCGAGCGCGATCGCCTGCTGGGCACCGTTGGTGATGATGACCGATTCAGCGTCGACGGCCGCGCCGCGTTCGCGCAGCCTGCCGGCGATGAAGCCGCGCAGCGCTTTGCTGCCTTCCGGCCAGCCGTACTGCAGCGCTGGCGATCCGGGCATCGATATCGACCTGACGAACGCGGCCGAGAGCTGCGCGCGCGGAAATTGCGTGTCGGACGGAAGTCCCCCGCCCAATGGGATCACGCCCCCGTCCGCAGCGGCCCTTCGTTGCAGTTTCTCGATGCGTGCTTTCACGCCGCCAATCTACGACCACTGCGAGGGCGGGCCTGGCGCTAGCCGGGGTCTTTTCGAAGGTCGCGATCGCACCGAGTTCCGTCATCGGTTACCTCCGAGGAACTGGTGTTACCAAAAGAGGGCACGCTTTAACTCGCGCCTTACGCCTCACGTGGGCGAACCCCGATAAATCCTTGCCTCTAGCCACTCCGGGAAGACCCGGTCCCCCTGGCACATCCCCTGCAGCTATCAGGGCTCCAAATGCAGCCAGGAGCAAAGATGAAAAAGGGGACGACCGAGTCGCTGTGGGCAATCGTTCTTGCGGCAGGCAAGGGCAGCCGCATGACCGGCGTCACCCACCTCCTGTGCGGGGAGCCGCGGCCCAAACAGTTCGTCCCGCTCGTGAGCGATCGGACCATGCTCCAAGAGACGCTCGATCGCCTGGCGCCTCTGATTGCTGCGGAACGAACCGTCGTGGTCGTCGCCGACGGGCACGAAGATCTCGCTCGCGAGCAGCTGGCCGATCGGCCAGGCGTGGAAGTGATCCGACAGCCGCGCGATCTCGG
>JANNNO010000191.1:0-6058 GCA_031398585.1 Myxococcales bacterium
GCGGCGAGTTGGGCGTGCGAGTGCGTCGCCTTTTGGCTCATCGTGCGCGGCTTTCCCGGGGCCGCGGTCGAGCTTCCCGCCGCCACCTTCATCTATGCCGCCATGACCATCGCGGGCGCCGTGTCGTTTCTGCCCGGCGGACTCGGCGTGACCGAGGCGGGCATGCTCACCTTGCTGACGAAAATGGCGACTGGCGCCACCCGCGGCGTGGCAGCCGCAGCGACGTTTCTGACCCGCCTGGCGACCCTCTGGTTCGCGGTGGTGGTCGGGCTCATCGCGATGCTGGTCTTCGCGCGACGGACGCATGTGGCTGTCGAGTTGCCTTCGCGGCAGTAGCTTGTTAGATGCCATACGGCGCCGACGCCGGCGCCCTCATGAAACAACGCTCCAGCCACCCCGTCCTGCCTCACACCGAGGCAGCCGCCGAGAACGCCGCCCACGCAAGCGAGACGACGATCGAGGCCCGGGCGGCCGTATTGAGCGAGCTGCGGCGCTTGCTGCCGCCCGAGCGCCTGGTCAGCAACGCCGAGGATCTCTTCGCCTACGAGTGCGACGCCCAGACCTTCGACAAGGGTCTGCCGCTGGCGGTGGCCTTTCCCGACACCACGGAGGAGGTTGCCGCCGTGGTCCGCATCTGCGCGCGCAACGGCGTGCCCTTCTTGCCTCGGGGTGCCGGCACGGGTCTATCGGGGGGAGCGGTGGCGATGGGTTCGGTCGCGATCTCGACCGCGCGCATGAACCAGATTCACGAGATCGATCTCGAAAATCGCCAGGCCTGGGTCGGCCCCGGCGTGGTCAATGCCCACCTGTCGAAGCTCATCGCGCACGCGGGGCTGCACTACGCACCGGATCCCTCCAGCCAGAACGCCTGCACCATCGGGGGCAACGTCGCGGAAAACTCGGGCGGCCCTCACACGCTCAAGTATGGCGTCACGACCAACCACGTGATGGCGCTCGAGGTGGTCCTGCCCGACGGAAGCGTGGTGGAGCTCGGTAGCGCCGCGCCCGATGCACCGGGGTATGACCTCGTCTCGGCGTTCGTCGGCTCCGAGGGCACGTTCGGGATCTGCACCAAAGCGCTGGTACGGCTGACCCCGGTTCCCGAAGGCGTTCGCACGGCGCTGGCGATCTTCAACCGCGTCGGCGACGCCTGCCGCGCGGTCAACGAAATCATGAGCCGGGGGGTGACCCCAGCGGCCATCGAGCTCATCGATCAGGTGACGTTGCGAGCGGTGGAAGCTTACATCCACGCGGGTTTTCCACTCGATGCCGCCGCGGTGTTGCTGGTCGAGGTCGACGGTCTTGTCGACGAGCTCGACGAGCAGGCCCAGGCGGTGCTGGAAGGCTGCCGCGCCGCGGGAGTTCGCGACGTGCGTCTCGCGCGGGACAATGCGGAACGGCTCAAGCTCTGGAAGGGGCGCAAGCAAGCCTTCGGGGCGCTGGGGCGGCTGGCACCGAACTACTACACCCACGACGGCGTGATTCCGCGCACCAAGCTGCCCGAGGTGCTGGCCGAATTCGCGCGCCTCGCGGAAGAGCACCGGGTGACCATCGCGAACGTCTTTCATGCCGGCGACGGCAACTTGCACCCGGTCGTGCTCTACGACGAGCGAGAGCCCGGTGTGGTGGAGCGGGTGAAGGCCGCGGGCGACGGCATCTTGCGGCTCGTGATGGCGGTCGGCGGAGCCCTCTCGGGCGAACACGGCATCGGCCTCGAGAAGATCGGCTACATGGCGCAGCTCTACACCGAAGCCGATCTGACCGAGATGCGACGGCTGCTGCAGATCTTCAACCCGCAGGGGCTATGCAACCCGGGCAAGGTCATCCCTTCGCCGGGTCGTTGTGTCGAACAAGGAACTGGACAGCACGGCCGCAAGCTGCCGCTGGGACACTGATGGCGACGACACCACAGACCACGCTCGGAGTGCCCCTGGCTGGCGCCATGTTGTCACCGGCCAGTGAGGACGAACTGGCGACCATCGTGGCCGATGCGGCGGCCAGAGGGCAATCGCTCGCCTGCGAGGGCAACGGCAGCAAACGGCATCACGGCCCCGCCGCATGGGACAAAGCCCGGCGGCTCTCGTTGCGACGGCTGGATCGCGTGACGGCCTACGATCCTGGCGACATGGTGGTCAGCGTTCAGACCGGCGCGCGCCTGGTCGATCTGCAGCGCACGCTCGCCGAGCACCGTCAGTGGCTGCCCATCGACCCGCCTTATGCCGGCGCCACCATCGGCGGCATCCTCGCCACCGCGAGCTCGGGGCCGCGGCGCCACGGCTACGGGACGATCAAGGATGCCCTGCTGGGCATGCGCGTGGTGGGGGCGGCGGGCCAGATCACGAAGTCTGGCGGGCGCGTGGTCAAGAACGTGAGCGGCTTCGACCTGCACCGTCTGCAGGTCGGCGCCTTCGGCACGCTCGGCGTTCTGCTCGAGGCGCACTTCAAGGTGAGCACCCGCCCTGCCCTCATGGGCGCTCTGCTGCTCGGCTTCGATTCGTTCGATGTGGCCCTACGGCGCGTGGGTGCGCTGGCGGCGACGCCGCTGCGCCCCGTCGCGCTCGAGGCCATCGACGCAGGCGCAGCCGCGAGTCTGCGCAGCCTCAGCCCTGAGCTGCCCGAGACCGCCGGCATCGCGATTGTCGGAATCGAAGGCTCGGCGGCGGTCTTCGATCGCCACATGCGAGATCTCGCGGGCGAACGCGCTGCCGCCCGGGTGGCGACTCTGCTGGAAGGCGGCGCGGCCGATCGGCTCTGGCAAGCGTTCCGGGATGCCCCCTCGCGTGCGGTGGATGACATCGTGCTGCGCATCGGCGCTCGTCCGCAGCAGCTGCCGGACCTGCTATCGGCGCTGAGGCTGGAAGGCGACGATCTGCGCGCGCGCGGTGCCCACGCGGGCGTCGGCATTGCGCGGGTGAGACTCGCGCGACCGGCGGACGCTGCCGGGGTCATCGAGCTCGGCCGTCGCGTTGCTGCTTGGCACCAGCAGGCGCAGCAGCGGCAAGGTTACGTCGTCGTGGAAGCGGCCCCGCTGGGCATGCCCGGTCGCGAGGGGTTGTCGTGGGGCGTGCCGGCAGGCCAGGACCTCTGCCGCAAGATCAAGGAAGCATGGGATCCAACCTCCATCCTGAATCCAGGCCGCCTGGCGCTCTGAAGCTACCGCTCTTCGGCACCCCAGGAGCGCCCTCTTTCGAGAAGGTCGCCACTTGCGTGCACTGCGGGCTCTGCCTCGAGGCGTGTCCTACTTATCGCGAGCTGCGGGTCGAGATGGACTCGCCACGCGGGCGCATCTACCTGATGAAGGGGATCCTGCAGGGCAAGATCGAGCCGACCGAGCAGGTCACCAAGCACCTCGATCAGTGCCTCGACTGCCGCGCCTGCGAGACGGCTTGCCCCTCCGGCGTCGAGTACGCGCACATCCTCGAGAAGACGCGTTCGGTGCTGCAGCCGCTGCGCAAGATCGGCATCGTCGGACGGCTGATGCGCTGGTTCGGCTTTTCGCTGCTGCTGCCTTCGCGCAAGGTGCAGCGGATCGTCTTCAAGCTCCTGTGGCTGCAGCAGGCGTTGGGCCTGACCCGCCTGGGCGCTTGGCTGGGGCGGCACAAACTCCTGCCGCGGCGACTCGGCAGCGCGGCCGCGCAGGCGCCGCACATTCCCCTGCGGTCCTTTCGCGAGGACTGCGCCAAGGCCTATGATCGTGAGCGGGGGGCGATGGTCTTCCCGGCGCGCGGTGAACGCCGACATCGGGTGGCACTCTTCACCGGCTGTCTCGCGGATCAGCTGTTTGCCAGCGTGAACGCGGCGACGGTGCGGGTCTTGACCGAAAACGGCTGCGAGGTCGAGGTCCTGGCCGAGGAGCGCTGCTGCGGCGCCCTCCAGATTCACAACGGCGCGCGCGAAGAGGCCAAGGAGCTGGCCAGGGACAACGTCCAACTGTTCGCCGCGCGCAACTTCGACGCCATCGTCTCGAACGCTGCGGGTTGCAGCGCGGAGTTGCGCCACTACGGTGAGCTGCTCGACCACGACGCAGAGGCCTCGGCGTTCGGCAGCAAGCTGCGCGATGTCTCGGAGTTCCTGGTTCAGATCGGATGGAAGCCACCGACCAAAGCGGGCTCCCGCAGCGGCACACTGGCCTACGACGAGCCCTGCCACTTGCTGCACGCGCAGAAGATCAGCGAGCCACCCAAGCAGATCCTGCGCAGCATTCCGGGACTCAACCTTGTGCCCCTCGATGAGGCCGATGCTTGCTGCGGTAGCGCGGGGGTCTATTCGATCCTGCAGCCGGAACTATCGGGCAAAGTGGCCAACCGGAAGATCGCCGCCATCGGACGCAGCGGCGCCGGCATCGTGGCGACAGGGAACCCCGGCTGCCTCATGCAGATTCGCTCGGGTGTGGCCGCCGCGGGCCTCGCCGTCGATGTGATTCACCCGGTCGAGCTGCTCGCCGATGCCTACCGCGCGTCGTTCGGGGAGTGAGCCTGCGGGTGGCGCGGAGGAAAGAGCGTGCGTCGAACCTCGGCGAGATCGACGCCGTAGAGGGCCGCCACCTCGCCGAGCACGAGGGGCGAGAGTCGACCGCCAGGCGGGCGCGCGCAGAGTGCGGATAACGCAGGGCCGAGCGCAAAGAGATCCTTCGAACCGACGGCCGCCTCGCGGTCGTTGCCATGAGCGGCGATAGAGGCGGGCGGGCCACCTTTAGCGCGGGACCGCCGTTTCAACGCCAAGGCGGCAGCCAGCAGTCCGTGGTACGCCCAGATCCAGACCAGCCAAGGTTCGGGCTCGGCACCGGCGGCGGCGTCTTGCGCAGCCACAGCCCGGCGGCGAAGCTCGGGGACGCCGAGGATATCGAGCTCTCGCAGACAGCCTGGATGGGCTTGCGACAGGGCACGTAGAACCGCGCGATCTGGGTCGGCAGCACCCCCGTTGCGCGCCTCCCGAAGGTCGGCGAGCTCGGTGTACTTGGCCGCCAGCCGGGCGAGGTCGGCTGTCCCGGGAATCGGCGCTGCGGTGGACGGCAAGGTCGTGGGTTATGATAACGCCCGCATGAACCCGCGTCGCCCACTCCCCAGCACCGCCCGTTCGACGACGTCTCCTTGGCGCATGACCCTGCGCAGGGTGGCCATCGTCGCGCTCGCTCCCCTTGCTGTCGGCGCCACGATCGCCGGTTGCAAGAAGGAAGCGACTGCTCCCGTTGCAGCCCCGGCGGCACCGGCAGCAGCACCGCCAGCCCCGGCAGCGGCCGCACCTGCGGCTTACGCGCCGCGGGTAGAGGTCGCCGTCACCGACGAGGGCTTCGTGCCGAGCAAGATCCCGGCGAAGGCCGGCGAGACGTTGACCCTGGCGATCACGCGCAAGACGGAAAAGACCTGCGCCACCGAGATCATTTTCAAAGGCCAGGAAGGCAAGACCGACCTGCCCATGGGCAAGACAGTCGAGGTCGCCTACACGCCCCGGCAGAGTGGCAACGTCGCCTTCGGCTGCGCCATGGGCATGATGATCGGCGGCGTGCTCGAAGTCGCCGACTGATCGCCCTACCCTCGGCGACTACTTCGGCATTTCGCAGCTGGTGGTGCCGGCGGCCGGCAGGTAGCACTCGCGGGTGTAGTCCATCAGCATGCGGTCGGTGTTGAAGCGCCAGCCTAGGGTGCGCAAAGACTGCTTCATGCGTGCCACCCAGCCGTGCGGGACTCCGTAGTCGTCGCGCTCGTAATAGAGCGGAACGACCTGCTCCTCGAGCACGCGGTAGAGCGATTCGGAGTCGCGCTTGTCCTGTTCCTCTGATGATACGTGGGTGGTGCCGTCGCCGATCGCGAAGCCATTGAGGCCATCGTAGGCTTCGGCCCACCAGCCATCGAGCACCGAGAGGTTCAGGCCGCCGTTGAGTAAGACCTTCTGGCCGCTGGTTCCCGACGCCTCCTGCGGGCGAACCGGGTTGTTGAGCCACACGTCGACGCCCTGAACCAGGTGTCGGCCGACATTGATGTCGTAGTCCTCCACGAACGCGACCCGCGCTCGCAGCTCGGGTGCGAGCGACGATTGAAAGACCTTACGCAAGATCTCC
>JANNNO010000224.1:0-10071 GCA_031398585.1 Myxococcales bacterium
CTGTCGAGCTCGACCGAGCGGGTCGACCGGGCGGGAAAGATGCCGATCTACGCTCGCGAGAAGGTCCGCCACCTCTGGCTCGTGAACCCCAAGACCCAGACGCTCGAAGCCTACGAATGCCAGGGCGAGCGGTGGACCCTGCTGGCCACCCACCAGGGCGACGAGACGGCGCGCATTGCCCCCTTCGAAGCGATCGAGCTCGAGCTGGCGGCCTTGTGGGCCGACTGAGGGCAGGCGTACGGCGCATAGAGCGCTCGAGCCCGCATAAGCCGACAGGCCGCGCGCGACCGCGTGGCCTCAAAACGCCTGGCGGAAGCCGGCTGAGATGCGGCCGGGAAGTCCCTTGGCGGTCAGCAGGTGGCCTTGCCCGTCCCGCGTGCCGTCTTGAAACGCGACGGCCCAGTCGACTCGCAGAACGTAGAAGTTCAGCTGCGGGATGAGGAGGCGCAGACCTAGCCCCGCGTCCTGCTTCACGCCGAGATCGGTCCACTTCCTGGCGGCGTGGCCCATGTCGTGGAACGCGACCAGACCAAGACGAAAGGCGGCCACCGCGATCGGCGCCGAGCGCACTTCGAAGTGCGCCATGTACGCCGCCTGTCCTTCGAACTCGCCGGTGGCGTAGGCGCGCAAAGAGGTCTCGGCGCCCACCGTCTCCCTCACGTTGCTGCGGCGGTTGTCGATCAGCGCGCCGGTGCTGGCGTCGGCGACGAGGCGGAAGGCGCGCCAGAGCATCGGCGTGGCGAGATAGACCGACGCCGATCGATACTCGTCGACCAGCTCGCCGAAACGTCGGGCTCCACTCCAGCCGACGCCGATCTTCTGATAGCCATTGCCGTAGTCGAAGGTCCACGCTGCGCCCGCCGAGACGCTGGTGTAGATGGCTTCCGAGCCAAGCCAACCGACCGCGCGCGCGACCGATCCCGACAGGCTCGGCCCGAGGATGACGTCCTCGCCGAGGTCGTAAGTGGAGAAGTCGCGGTAGACGCGATAGCGCGGGGTGAACAGGCTGTACGAGAGGTAGACCTGCGAGATGCGTTCCGAACGCGGGAAGATCGCGTTGCCGAGCAGCGTCTGCAACTGCGGATCAGCGAGCGGATAGTCTTTCAAGAAGCGCGGCCGCACGCTCGACAGCGTGTGACCGACGGCCACACGTTGAATGACAGCCTTGCCGAATGACCTCACGATCTGGCTATCGACGCTGGCGCTGCGAACCCGGTAGATGTACGGCAGATCGTCGCGCTCGGGCGTCGCGCGCAGATCCAGGGTGCGCAGTCGTCCGCCAAGGAAGTTCCGCGCCACGGTATTGGCGTAAGAAGCCCCCAGCGATGCCCCCCAGCGGCTGGCCAGCGAAAAGAGTGGATAGCTCACGCGGGCGCCGACCGAGGTGCCCTCGCGCTGATTCGTCTCGCGGGTGTAGTACGCACGGTATGACCCGGAAAACGTGAGACGGCTTCCCGCCACGTTGGGATCGAAGTAGGTGGGCCCGATGGCGTAGGCACCTCGCCCCAGCAGATAGGCGAAAGACGCGCGTTTGCGCCAGCCGAGCAGGTTGTTCTCCGAGAGCGACGTCGACAGCGATCGCAGCTCGCCTTCTCCGAAGTCGAACTCCGTGTTGAAGCGCAGGCTCCAGACATCGCGCGTGACCACCAGCAGATCGACGTGGTCGGCCTGCGTGCCTTTCACCGGAAGAACGATGACCAGGCTCGAGACGTCCTCCTGCCGCAGGTTTCGCCCGGTCTCCTCGACCAGGGCCTCGACATACGGATCGCCCGGCAAGAGCAGCACCTCACGCCGGATGATCTCTTCGCGCGTGGTGCGATGAAGGTAATTGAGCAGCTGAAAGTAGCTGTCTTTGCGCGAGAAGACCTCGTGGTTGTAGACATGGACCACGCCGACACGTTTGCCGGCGGGTATGGGCTCGAGCGCGAGGCCTCGCCAGGCCAGAGCGTCGTCGACCGCCTCTTTTTCCAGCCGTCCCAGCGCCTCGTACTGCAGCTGACTGCGCGACTTCGCCGCCCCGCCGCTGCTCCCCGCCGGTACCTCACCGCCGGTCACGAATGGCGACGCCGCCCGGGCCGTCCCGGCCAGCCCGACGAAAGTGGCGATCAGCGCGGCGGCAGAACGGAGGCGCACCATCACGCCACGATAACCCGACGCCGCCAGATCGCGCGACCTCGCGGTCATCATGCGATCGCCATCACGCGACCGAACGGTCATCACGCGATCGCCGTCACGCGACCCGGTCTTCACTCCACCACGCGGTCATCACGAGATCACTCTCGAGGGATCGCGCGGTTCTCACGCGACCGCGGTCTCTACGCAACCGCGGTCTTCAGAGACACCGCGACCTAGCCGCCGATGGTCTTGACCACGGCGTCGCCGGCGACCACCGTGCTGACACCCTTGGCGCCCGGGCTCGCGAGATCACCCGTCAGGATCCCGTCGTCGACTGCCTGGTTGACGGCCGCTTCGATCAGCGCTGCCTCACGGTCGAGCCCCAGCGAATGGCGCAGGAGCATCGCGACCGAGAGGATCGTGGCGTAGGGATTCGCGACGCCCTTGCCCGCGATGTCGGGCGCACTGCCGTGGATCGGCTCGTAAAGACCGCGGCGCCCTTCGCCCAGCGAAGCCGACGGCAGAAGGCCCATCGACCCCGCCAGCATCGAGGCTTCATCGGTCAGGATGTCGCCGAACATGTTCTCGGTGACGATGACGTCGAAGTCCGCAGGACGGCGAATGAGGAACATCGCGCAGGAATCGACCAGGATGTGCTCGAGCTGCAGCTTGGGGAACTCGCTGCGCACGACCTGCTCGGTGACCGACCGCCAGAGGCGCGAGGTCTCGAGCACGTTGGCCTTGTCGACCGACGTGAGCTTGCCCCGGCGCTTCTCGGCGAAGCTCGCCGCGCGCCGCACGACCCGCTTCACCTCTTCCGTCGTGTAGACGCACAGATCACTGGCGCGGTCGGCTTCCCGCTTCTTCTCGCCAAAGTAGATGCCGCCGGTCAGCTCGCGCACCACCAGCAGATCGACGCCCTTCAAGATCTCGGGTTTGAGCGGCGAGGCCCCCGCCAGTTTCGGGTGGATGGTGACCGGCCGCAGGTTGGCGTAAAGGCCAAGAGCCTTGCGGATGCCGAGCAGGCCCTGTTCGGGCCGCACGGATGCCTTGGGGTCGTCCCACTTGGGGCCACCGACGGCACCCAGCAACACGGCGTCGGCCGCCTGGCAGATCTCGACGGTCTCGGGCGGCAGGGCCGTGCCGGTCTTGTCGATCGCGATGCCGCCGAGGAGCGCCTCTTTCAGCACGAACTCGTGGCCGAACTTCCGCCCGACGGCGCCCAGCACCTTCAAGGCCTCGGCCACAACCTCGGGACCGATGCCATCACCCGGCAGAACCGCAATCGTCGCTTTCATGGTCGGCGAAACCTCTCCAACCGCCGCCCTCCAGTCAAGCCGAATTCGGCCCGGCCGGCCCCTCGATCAGCCCCGAAACCCGTGCGCGATCGGGAAACGCCGCCCCGGCCCGAACGCCTTGCCCGTGATCTTGATACCGGGCGCCGCCTGCCGCCGTTTGTACTCCGAGATGCGGACGAGCCTGACCACGTCGTCGACGACCTTTCCGTCGAAGCCCCGCGTCACCAGCCCGTCGCGGTCGAGCCCCTCCTCGAGGTGAGCCTTCAAGATGGCATCGAGCAGATCGTAGGGCGGCAAGCTGTCCTGGTCGGTCTGGTCGGGCCGCAGCTCGGCCGAGGGCGGCTTGGTCAAAGTCGAGCTCGGGATGATCTCGCCGGCTTCGTTCACCGCGCGTGACAGCTCGTAGACCACGGTCTTGGGCACGTCGCTGATCACCGCCAGGCCTCCGCACATGTCGCCATAGAGCGTGCAGTACCCGGTCGCCAGCTCACTCTTGTTGCCGGTCGTGAGCAGCAACGATCCGAACTTGTTCGACAGCGCCATCAGCAGCGCGCCACGCACCCGCGCCTGCAGGTTCTCCTCGGTGACGTCGGCGGGACGCCCCGCAAAGCTTGGTGCCAGCGTCCCCAGGTAAGCCGCGTGCACGCTCTCGATCGGGATGGTGCGAAACTCGATGCCGAGGTTGCGCGCCAGCACCTCGGCGTCGGTCAGCGATCCAGGCGAGGAGTATCGTGAAGGCATCGCCACGCCGAGCACGTTCTCCTTGCCGAGCGCGCGCGCGGCAATCACCGCGACCAGCGCCGAGTCGATGCCGCCCGAAAGGCCCAGCACGGCTTTGCGAAAGCCGCAGCGACGGGCGTAATCGCGTGTCCCCAGGACCAGCGCCCCCAACGCCGAACGCGCGTCCGACGGTTCGAAGGCGCGCAGCTCGGCGGGTGCCCATCCGGTGACCGCCCGCGCCGAATCGAGCGACGCTGGCACCGGCACGTCGACCACCAAGAGGTCGGGCTCGTGCTCCTTGGCTCGGGCGCGCACCTCGCCATCAGCGTCGATGACCAGGCTCGATCCATCGAAGACGAGATCGTCGTGACCGCCGATCTGATTGACGAAGACCAGCGGGCGCTGCCAGTGCCGCGCGGTCTGCGCCAGCATGCGCGGCCGCAGATGCCGCTTCTCGATCGTGTAGGGCGAGGCCGACACGTTGACGAGGATCTCGGCACCGGCGGCGCAAAGCCGTTCGATGGGATCCTCTCGGTAGAGCCGCTGTGGCCAGAAGTCGGCGTCGTTCCAGATGTCCTCGCAGATCGAGATGCCGATCTTGCGACCGCCCACCACGGCGGGCACCACCTCGGTGGCGGGTTCGAAGTAGCGCCATTCGTCGAAGACGTCGTAGGTCGGAAGCAGAGCTTTGCGATGAACCGACTGCACGGCGCCACCGGCGAGCACGGCCGCGCTGTTGGCGATGCGCCGCCCGGTACGCCCCGCAGGCAGTGGCTCGACGAAGCCGACGACGACGGCTGTCTTGTCCACTCGACGCGTGAGCCGTTCGAGCGCCCGTTGCGAGCCGGTCAGGAAAGCCGGCCGCTCGAGCAGATCCCGGGGCGGGTAGCCGCACAGGCCCAACTCGCCCGTGACCATGAGCTCGGCCCCCTGCCGTTCGGCCGCGTCGAGCGCGGCTTCCAGAAGGGCGAGGTTTCCGTCGAAGTCTCCAATGGTCGGGTTCAGCTGAGCGAGCGCAATCTTCACGATGTCATCCTACCTCTCGTTCGGTTCCTCTCGCGCGCGCCAGCCATGTGGTCACAGGCGCTGGTCAGGCCATCCTTCGTTGTCAGGCAGGTGGGTCAGGCAGGTGGACCACGCAGGTGGGTCACACTGGGCGTCGCGACGAGCCTGCAAGGGTGTGCAATTGTCGGAACTGACTGGTAATTGCCGCACCGCCAGCGCCACGTCGCGATCCGGGTGGTAAGCTTCTAGGACCCCTTCATGACCATTGTTTTGCCCCGGCCCGCGATGCGGGAGCGGGCCGATACCACCGCCGTTCGCAGCCTCGCCCTCATCGAGTCGCTGAAGCAACCGGGCGAGATCCCGCGCAACGAGCGGATCTTTGCCAACCGGAGCCTCCGCCTCGACCAGGTCCAGATGGTCGGCTTCGACATGGACTACACGCTCGCGCTTTACGAGCAAGCGCGCATGGAGGAGCTGTCGATCAAAGCGACGCTGACCAAGTTGGTGTCTGGCAAGGGATACCCGGCGGAGATCGAGGGACTCACCTACGATCCGAGTCTGGCGATCCGCGGGCTGGTCATCGACATGCAGCTCGGCAACGTCTTCAAGCCCGACCGTTATGGATCACCCGGACGGGTCATCCACGGCCGCAAGGTGGTGTCGCGTCAGGACGTCGTGGCCAGCTATCAACGCGACCGCATGCGCCTGGGGGATCCACGCTACGCCTGGATCGACACCCTCTTTGCGTTGCCGGAAGCCGTGATGTACCAGGTGCTGGTCGACTTCTTCGACGCGCATCCGAGCGACGTTCGGCCGGGCTACGGGCAACTCTGGCGCGACATCCGCGAGTGCATCGACCTTGCCCATCGCGACGGCTCGATCAAGGCGCTGGTCGCCGCCGACCTGCCCAAGTACGTCGTGCGCGATCCGCACCTGGCCGAGACGCTGCACAGGTTCCGATCGTCGGGCAAACGCCTCTTCTTGCTGACCAACTCGGAGTGGACCTACACCGAGCCGGTGATGACCTACCTGCTCGATGGCGTGCTGCCGGCCTACCCTAGCTGGCGCAACTTCTTCGACGTGATGGTGGTCTCGGCGTGCAAGCCGGCGTTCTTCACCGAGGATCGCCCCTTCATCGAGCTCGATCCCGCCGGCACGCCTCTGGCACGCAAGTTCGAGGGGCCTTTCGTGCGCGGCCGCGTCTATTCCGGCGGCAACGTGAAGGACTTCGAAGAGCGGGTGCGGGCGCGGGGCACCGAGGTGCTCTACATCGGCGACCACATCTATGGCGACATGTTGCGGCCGCGCAAGTCGTCAGCCTGGTTGACCGCCATGGTCTTGCAGGAGCTCGAGTCCGAGGTGCAGGTGCACGACAAGGTAACGCCAGACCTGGTGCGACTCGACGACCTCGAGCGACAGCTGCGACACCTCGACGCAGACATCAGCGACAAGCAGCTGGTGCTGCGATCGTTGCAAAAACAAGGCGGCGGCGAGGCGCCCCACGGCATGGCGGAAGGCGACGTCGCGGCCGCGAAAAAGGCCGCCAAGGAAGCCCTCGATCATCTACGGCACGAGCTGCGCGCAGCCATGAACGAACACGAGGCGCTCGAGTTGAAGCTCGACCAGGCCTACAACCCCCACTGGGGGCCGCTGTTCCGCGAGGGCTACGAGATCAGCAAGTTCGGCGAGCAGGTCGAGGCCTACGCCTGCGTCTACACCAGCCGCGTCTCGAACTTCCGCTTCTACTCGCCAAGCCGCCACTTCCGCGGCCCCCGCGACCGCATGCCCCACGAACGCTGAAAGGGGCCGAAGGGCCCCGGCGGGTGAGGGGCACTCCCACGATGCCCAATTGACCCTGATTCAATAACCGATCGCGTCGAGGGCGGCGTCGTTGACAGCGCGCCGGAGCGCGCGGAACCGCGGATCATCGCGCACCACCGGGTGCACACGGTTCGAAAGCATCAGCACGAACGTCTCGCGCTCGGGATCGATCCAGAGCGAGCAGCCCGTGAACGCCAGGTGCCCGACGCCGTCGCGGCTCAATCGATCGCCAGCCAGGGAGTTCGTGGCCGCGGGGCCATCCCACCCGAGGCGCCAGTTCGACCCCGGCACGCCCGCCGGCCGCCAGAACTCGCGCACGACGTCCCGCTCGACGAGGGGCGCACGACCCGCTTGGCTGCCCGCCCCTCGATAGGCAGCGATGAGGGCGAACGTCACCTGCGCCACGGCGTGGGCGGTCCCGAAAAGACCGGCGTGCCCGGCGATACCGCCAAGAGCGTAGGTGTTGAGGTCGTGCACCTCGCCGACGACCATCCGCTGGCGATAGGGGCAACGTTCCGTCGCCGCTGGTGTGGCCATCGCGTCGCCCGCCGCGACCGCGCTGAGGGCAGTTGCGGCCGCGCCGATGGGACGAAACCCGAGCGCCGCGCTCCCGAAAGGGGGACCCAAACGCCGTTGCGCGAGCTCGTCGAGCCGGCCGCCGAGACGCTCTTCGACCCGCTGGCCGAGCAGCATGAAGCCGAGATCGGAATAGATCGACCGCGTGCCCGGCGGATACGCCAGCGGTTCTCGCCGCATACGCTCGAAGGCCGCCGCCACGAAACCCGCGCTTCCCGGCTCGTCGGCGCCAAGCGCCTGGTAAAGCGGCAAATTCGCGGGAAATCCCGCCGCATGCGCCAGAACCCGGCGCACCGTCATCGCCTCCGCCGTCGCCGCATCGGTGCCTTCGGGACACGCTCCGATCGGCTCATCGAGCCCAAGGCGCCCTTCCGCGACCGCCTGCATCGCGAGCGTCACGGTGACCAGCGGTTTGGTCAGCGACGCAAGATCCCAAACCGTGTCGCGTTCGGCCGGCAAGGAGGTTGGCTCGATCTGCCTGCGTCCCGCCACTTCCTCGAGAACCACCTGTCCGGCAGCGCCCGCCAGAACGATGACGCCCGGTACGACCGGATGGGCGCCTTCGTCTTGCACCGCCGCCGCCAGGATGGCTCGGAGATTCGTGCGAAGATTCGTGCGAAGATGCGCGTCGCTCGCCGCCATCTTTGCCAGCCTAACAGCTTCCCTTTGCGAGCGCCCCATGTCGAAGTTCGGCCAATACCAACTGTACGATCGCATCGCGATCGGCGGGATGGCAGAGATCTTTCGCGGCAGAGCCGCAGGGGAAGAGGGCTTCGAAAAGCAGGTCGCGATCAAACGCATCCTGCCGGCGTACGCGCGCGACGGCCGCTTCATCAGCATGCTGGTGACCGAAGCGCGGATTCATTCAGCGCTCACGCATCGGAACATCGTCCAGATCCATGACCTCGGGCTGTCGGAGGACGGCGAGTACTTCATCGTGCTCGAATACGTCGACGGCCACGACCTCGGCGCGCTGCTGTCGCGCTTGGCAGAGCGGCGCGCCCGCGGCAGTGCGCCCGCGCAGCTGTCCGATGCCGTCGCGCTCTACGTCGCGATCGAAGTCGGCGAAGGGGTTCACTTCGCGCACGAGCTGAAGGCAGCGGATGGCCAGACCGTCGGGCTCATTCACCGGGACATCTCGCCATCGAACGTGCTGCTCTCCTATGCCGGCGAAGTGAAGCTGTCGGACTTCGGTCTGGCCAAACGCCGCACCGATCACTCGGTGGTCGGATCGCTCAAGGGCAAGCTCGCGTACATGTCGCCCGAGCAAGCTCGACGCGCGACGATTGACCGGCGCAGCGATCTCTTCTCGCTCGGCGCGGTCCTCTACGAGATGGTGACGGGGCACTCGCTGCGCGAGATCGAGGACAACGTGGCCGGGTGGCAGCAGGTCGCCTCCGGCCTGGTTCCGCCCGCACGCCGTCATCGCCCCGACATCAACCCGGCGGTGGATCGTCTGTTGGCCCGCGCGCTCGAGCCGGATCCGCGCGACAGGTTCCCCGACGTGCGCGCGTTCGTCGACGAGGCGCGCGCCGCCCTCGATGACCTTCCGCGCTCGCGCGTCGGCGAATCGGGCGAGCTGCAATCGCTGATGCGCGCGCTCTTGCCACCGGGCACGGCGCGGCCCGCTCGGGCCCCCTCGCGGGTCATCCGCCTGCTCTCGGAGATCGTCAGCGCCGACAGCGTGCACGCGCTCGGTTCGGACAAGACTGTGCCGGGCACGGATCTGGTGAGCCACGCCGCCAGCGACACGAGCAGCATCACGACCATCACCGACACGCCCACGCCCAAGCCGCCGGCCGTCGCCGAACTGGAAGCCCACGAGGCAGAGAGAGCGGCCGCAGCGGCCACCCAGGGCGAAACCAGCACTTCGGCGCGCAGCAAACCAGCTGCCCCTGATCGCGGCATCGCTGGCGAGACACCGCCGCCGCCCCGGTTGGCCCCCGCCGCGCTTGAGTGGCCCCGCCAGGGCCCACCCCCGGTTCCCGCGGGCGCACGGCGACAGTCGCCGCGCGACCTGCCGGCCGTCAAAGCCGGCGACAAAGCGCCCACGGGCGAAATCCCAGCCGGGACCTTGGCCGGCGCCATCGCGGGCGCTCTCGCCGCGGGCGCTGATGGCAGTGGGCGGTCTCCCCGAATCTCGCATCGGAGTGCCGCGGGCCTCATTAGCAGCGAGGACTCGGGGCGCCCGGCCGACAGCAACCCAGGGCGCGATCCCGGCAGCGATCAGAGGATCATCGCGGCGTGGCCCACACTCCTCGCCGAAGTTGCTGCGGGTGAAGGGGAAGAGGCAGCTGCAGCGAAAGCGGCGCTTTCCGTGCTGCCTACGCCACTTGTTTCTCCTGTGGACGCGCCCGTGGTCCGCGAGGAGGTCACCCCGCCGCTCGGGGGGGCCAGTCGCCGCATCACGCCGCCAGGTCCCGCCCCCACCATGCCGCCCTGGGGGGGGGGGGGGGGGGCGGCCCCGGCCCCCGCGCCCCCCCCCCCGCCCCCCGCCGCCGCCCGCCCCCGCCCCCCCCCCCCCCCCCCCCCCCCC
>JANNNO010000335.1:0-11280 GCA_031398585.1 Myxococcales bacterium
GGGGACGCTTAGATGGTTCGCGTCCAAAAAATGATTTGCCGGTGACCGGTGCCGATTTAAGAGCTGCCTTAGATGCTGTTTTGTCCGGTCAACCTATTACTGAACCGGTTTCAACCCCTCGCAATCACGCACCTGGGCCCCACGTACGTCGCGTTTCGACGAGGTGGGGCCGTCCTTGGGGCCGATGCAGGAATGCGCGATGCCGAGCAGGTGGCCCAGCTCGTGGGTCATCGTCGATTCCAGATCGTATTCGTGCGGCTGCCGCGGCGGCTGAATCGCTAGATCGGCGAAGCTGTTCTGACCCGTCAGGTTGAGCTCGATGTCGGCGTCGATGATGGAGCCGTCGGCCGGACGCGAGGTCACTGACGTCACCGCGAGCGACCAGGGATCGTGGCAGGGGATCTCGTCGGGCTCGCCGGGTGAAGGCGGCTTGACCGGCTTGAGAGGATTGCACCAGTCCTGGGTGCGGATGACGATTCGGTTGACGTAGTCGATCGTGGCCGCCGTGTTCACCGTCTCGGTCGGCTCGAGGCGCAGGAACAGGGAGCTACAGCCGTTGCCGAAACGACTCCAGCGCTGCGCCGACGCCCGCAAGGCGGCGAGCGCCTGGTCAGGCTTCATTCCGCGAATCTGCGGCTGGGAGTCGTGGGTAATGGTGATCGGCGAGCGGTCCCAGAAGAGCGGCATCTGCGTCTCCCTGGTGACCGTTCTCACCAGGGCATTGGCAGGTGATGCCGTGGCGATGATCACCAGAGCCGCCGCGATAGCGAGAAGGCTCCGACCCGGCACGCGCCAGCAACACATAGCCTTCCCACAGCGCCTCATGGCTCCGACCCACCGAAGGCTACGTGCAGGGCCGCGTAGCCAGCATAGAAGAGATCCAGGACACCGTCAGTGAGCCGGGTGGCGGTCCGTTCGGGCGTGATGCTGTAGCGGTAGAGGCGCGCATCGACGCCGACTTCGGCGCTAAATCTTCCGCTGAACCGGTACGACAGGCCAAAGCCGGTGTCGAATCCGATGATGCGCGCGTTCGGGAACCAGTCGCGACTGGCGATGTCACCCGCAGCGAGTAGGTGCCGGTAGTGCAGCCCGATGTTGATCGAGAGGTTGCGCAAGGGCTCGGTTCGCAGCTCGAGGCCTGGCCGCAGATAATGATAGGCGATGTCAGGAACGGCCTGCGGTTGGTTCACCGTCGCAAATGCGTCTCGCCGAAACGCGAACTTCTGCCGCCCGTACCCGAAGGTCGCCGCGAGGCCCAAGTTGTCGAAAGAGAGCAGGTAGTCGAAGCCGACGGTGAGATCGCTGTTCGGCGAGGTGTAGCTTGCGTGCGGTGTGCGGGATTCGAAGGCGCGTCCTTGCTCGAAGGCCGCGCGGATGCCAAGCGGGCGCCACGCCCCCGGCAGCGGATGAAGGCCCAGGCCAAGTCCCAGGGCGAGCGTCGGCACCGCGGTCTTGAAGTCGGCCAGAACCCCATCGGGATCGGAATCGTAGTCGAGCCGCCGGTGCACGAAGCGAGGCCCGACCGAGAACTCGAGGATCGGCCGTAGCCGGGCGCGAACCGGTGGAACCGCCGCGCGGATGGCGCTGGCCTCGGCCTCCCGAGTCGGCGGGCGAGTCTGCTCTCCGGGATTGGTGGCGGCGTACGAGCGAGGTGGGATCGGCGCCGGTGGCGCGGGAGCTGCCGTGGGTGCCCCACTTAGGGGATACGTCACCCCGGTCGAGGGCGGCGACCCGGCAACGGACGGCGCAGAGGGCGCCCACGCCTCGAGCGTGGCGGCTGCCGAAAGAGACGGCGGTTCGGAGGGCATCTCGACCGGTCCGGGCCGGGCCATTGGGTAAGGGACCGGCGCGTTCGCGGGCGTAGGCATAGCCACCGGCGCGGAGACTGGCGCCGCCGCGGGTCCCGGGGCGCCAAGAGTCTGCCCGGCAATCCCGCTCGGCTCCGGCGGATCGTCCCCGAGCAAGAAGATGGGAGGGCCGACGTTGTCGTCGCGGGAGGCGGGCGATCGTCTTTGCACCCCCCCCAAGCCGGCCTGTTGTCCAGACTGCTGTGAGGATCGCGCGCGCGTGAGGCTTTCGCCGCCGCCGGCGCGCACCCCGGAGATTCTCCTGGCGCGCGCAGTCTTGGCCTTGGCACCTTTGCCTCGCCTTCGCCCCGCAACCCGCGCGGCGGAACGCTCATCCGGGGGAGCCGACTCGACGGCGGCCGGTTCGTCGCCGGGGAAGATCAACTTCACCTCGGGCGTCGGCGCCCGTCGGGTCGTGACCGGCTCGGCGACCGGGCCGTCGAAGGTCGGCGTCAGCTTCCACGTCCGCTCGACCCTGCCGCTGCGACCGTGAACGACCACCAGCGCGGCAACGCCGCCGCGCCCTTTGGTCATGCGCACTGTGGCCGTGGCCCGAAGATCCAGCAAAGTCACCAGCGCCAGGCGCCCATTGGCCGTAAAGGGCGAGCCGTAGACCCGCCCCAAGGCTTCGCCAAGCTCGGTGCCAGGAACGATCTGATACCCCTCGCCCTGGAGCAGGTCGACAGCGGCCCGTTCGACCTCGGCGGCCCCCTGGGGCGCGATGATGGCGATGCGACCCGCCGCGGTCACCCGTCCACCCCATCCAAGGCAGATCAGCGCGCCGACGAACGCGATCCGATGGGCGAGGGGGGCGGAGGGCATGACGATGTGCCGTACGGATCCTCTTACCATCGCGGATCGCCGCGCGGGCCAACGTTGCAGTGTGGACGGCAGACGGCGCGTGGTCTTCGTCTCACTCCGTCTTCATCGGAGGGCCCCTGCTTGGTCGCCTGCGCGACCCCGAACGGTTACAGGATTGAAAGAAATGCGATGCATCACCGCGGCGTAAGCAACATTCCTTCCGGTCGATTGGAATTGGGACCCTAATCGTGAAATTTCCACTTCCCATGCGACCACTGAAAGTGTGAGCTTTTGCCCCCAGGCGAGAGGGGCTCCGTGTGCCCGCCGCCGAAGTCTTAGTCGCGAGTGTCTAAAGAGAGGCTGACGATGCGAAAGAGTACGAACCGCGCCGTTTCGAACGTGGTGGTGCTGGCCGGAACCCTCGCCCTGGCTGTTCTGTCGCTGGGCCGACCCGCCGAGGTCCTGGCCCAAGGTGGCTCGGTCGGCAGCATCGTCGGTAACGTTTTCGATCAGTCCGGCGTACCCATGCCCGGCGTGAAGGTCGTGGCGCAGTCGCCGACTCAGATCGGCGGCGTGAAGACCACCTTCACCAACGAGGAGGGCGCCTTCCGGTTCGTCGCCCTTCAGCCCGGTAACTTCGAGATCACGGCGTCGGCGCCCAAGATGAGCGCCGTCAATCAGAAGGGCATCAAGGTCGGCGTCAACGCGGCCGCCGAGGTCAACGTGATCATGGAGGTCGCGACCAAGACCGAAGAGGTCAAGATTATCGAGAAGGCGCCCATCGTCTCGACCAAGACCACGAACGTGAAAGAGGTCTGGGACGAGGAGTTCATCGACAACCTCCCGCTCGAGACCCGCACGTCCGTCGAAGAGATGGTCACCAACGCGCCGGGCGGCTCGGGTGATGCAGGCGGCCGCGTCGCGCGCGTCCGCGGTGGCAACCAGAACCAGAACCTTTACCTCGTCGACGGCTTCAACCTCACTGGCCTCAAGACGGTCTACAAGTCCCTCGCCGCGATGGAGGTCTCGACCGCAGGCTACGGTGCCGACGGCTCCATCGCCCCGGGTGGCCTCATCGCCATGGTGACCAAGACCGGTTCGAACCGCTTCGAGTTCGACATCAACGGCTTTCACGAGGACAGCCGTCTGCGTCTGTTCGAGGAAGAGCTCGACAAGGTGCCGAACGACATGCGGTCCTACATCAACCCGAGCTTCTCGGGCCCGATCATCAAGGACAAGCTCTGGTTCTACGTGAACGGCGAGGCCCGCAACGAGATCTACTCGAGCGGCCCCGATCCTTCGGGCTTCTTTACCGACTACGTTTTGCCCGATCAGCACTACTGGAACTACCGCGCCACCGGCAAGCTCACGTACCAGATCAACGCGCGTAACAAGATCCAGAGCTTCACGTTCTACGACGTCAACTGGTCGCGGAATCGCAACCGCGCGTACGCCGCGGAGGAGGACGCGCAGCAGAAGCGCGAACGCTTTGGCTTCTTCAGCGGCCTCACCTGGGAATCGCTGCTGACGGATCAGATCTTCTTCAAGGCGCAGGCGGGGTACTCGAACACGCAGGAGAAGTATGCACCGCAGATGTGCCTCACCAACCCGGACACGTGTCTGCACGGTGACGACAAGCTGGTTCCCACGTTGAAGTTCCACGGCCCGAGCAACATGAACGTCAACCTCCGCAACAACACGGGGGCGTCGTCGGACCGCATGCTGGAGATGCAGGCGGTGGAACTCGTGGGCACTCTGCAGGGCTTTTTCAGCCCCAAGGGCCTTGGCGATCACGACGTCAAGCTCATGGCCCGCTATTACAACCGCAACGAATTCGACAAGGTCTCTCACCCGGGTGATCGCCTCGACGAACTCAACGAGGGCGGGCAGCTGACCGCTCGCACCTATTACTTTGCCAACGATCCGCGTCTGGATGGCGTCGAACGCTACGGCTACGCCGTGCTTGGCTCGGGCGGCTCGCGCCTCACGCTGACCATGCAGGACACCGCGAAGGTTACCCGCTACCTGACGGTCACGCCGGGCGTGGGCTTCACGACTTCGTCCTCCAGCAACACCCGGTCTCCCGGCGAGAACATCACCGAGGGGGGCGCCATCACCCCGCACTTGGCGGTCGCCTGGGACGCGACACACGATGGGCGAACCGTTGTTCGCGCCAGCTACAACCACTACGTAGATCCCGACGTCGGTCGTGTTGCGCGCCACACGCTGGGCGGGCGCGTTTCGAAACGCTGCGCGGTCGATGCCGCCGGCGTGGAATCCGGTTGCGTGTATAGCGGCGGCAAGGGGACGGGGACCATCGGCCTCCGCTGCGGGCCGAGCGGCTTCGACGAGAACGGCAACCCCTGTTCGGAGAAGCTCAAGGTTCCGCGCACCTTCGAGTACACCATCGGCGCCGAGCGCGAGGTGGTCGAAGGTCTCGGGGTAGGCGTCGACGTCGTCTACCGCGACTACACGAATCAATACTCGACTCGCGAAACCAACCGAATCTGGGATGCCAACGGTTCCGATTTGCAGCGAACCGGCTCTTTTCGAAACGGTAAGCCAGAGACGATCATCGATCTCGAGACGCCCTCCGACGCCAAGCGCACTTACAAGGGTGTCACCGTTGCGGCGCACAAACGCGAGGGCGCTCTCAAGCTCTCGGCCAGCTACACCTGGGCCATGCAGGAAGGCAACATCTGGGACACCGAGGTGAACGCCTGGGGTGACATCCCCCCGCGCGACATCTACCTCTTCGGCCCAACGCCCGACGACGTTCGCCACAACATCCGCGGAACGTTGGTCTACGCCTTCACCCCCTGGCTCTCGACCGGCGTTCTCTACAACTTCAGCTCCGGCACGCCCTACAACCGCTACTTCCGCAACGTGCAGACCGGCGGCTGGGACGATCTGAGGTCGCGCGTGGGCACCAGCCCGGGCACCGACCGCAACGATCCGGGTGACGACCGCGAGACGCGCCTGCCCGACATCCAGAAGTTCGACCTGCAGTTGCGCGCCAATCTCAAACCGCTCATCGGTCAGGACGCCGAGGTCTACGCCGACGTGCTCAACGCCCTCGGCCTGCGCACGGCGACCAGCTACGTGCAGAACGACGGCCCGACCTGGGGGACCGTGCAGGACCGCATGCGTGTCACCACGGTCCGCCTCGGTTTCCGTTACCGCTACTAATCGCCTCACCTCCCTTCGGCTGCGGGATCATCTTCATCTCGTGGCCCCAGGCGTTCCCGTCTGGCCGATTTTCGCCTCTCACGCCCCCGCCCCGGCGACCTAGCGCGCCGGGGCCTTCCGTTTTCCAGGACTTTCGAAAGGACGTGCCGGTGAAGTTGCGCAGCCTGGTCTGGATGCTTCCTGTCGTCACGGTGGCAACGTTTTCGGTGACAGCCCTGGGGCAATTGGCCCACGCCGATTGCAAGGATCCCTTCGGCAAGCCGGAAGAGGTGCTCGACTTCCACCTCAAGATGTCGCGCGCCGATTGGCTCAAGCTGCGCGATTCGAAGGTCCGCAACGTCGACGGCCTGCCGCCCAATTCGGAAGCGTGCAACGACAACTTCCCCGAGTTCGCGGCCGAGTTCCGCTGCGGTGACGAACCCTGGATCAAAGTCGCCGTCCGCAAGAAGCGCGGCACCGAACGCGGCACCGAGGCGCTGGAGAAGCCGCCGCTGAAGATCGACTTCAACGAGGACTTCATGGGCATGCAGCCGAGCGCCAAAGGGCAGCGCTGGCCGGCCAACATGGGGGATCTCGGCTATCGCAAGCTCACGCTCAACAACGGGCAGGGCAACAAGCCCGCGGGGCGCACGCTCATGCTGCCGCTCCTGATGACCGAGCACGTGGCTCTGCGCCTGCTCAAACGCGAGGTCCCGGCCGCGCCGGGCACGGCCTACGCCAAGGTGATCGTCCACACCGACGACAAACCCGATGGCGAGTACCACGGCATCTACATCCTCATCGAGGACATCGACCGCACGGCGATCCGCCGACGCTGGGGCGACGCCCAGGGGCGCCTCTCGAAGATGTCGAAGGACAACTGCTCACCGCAGGTCGAATACGACGACGGCCCGCCCAACGAGACCTTTCCCGCCTTCACCTCCTGGTTGGCCAAGACGCCTGCGGCCGGCGACCCCTGGATCGAGGAGACCAGCAAGGTCATCGACCTCGATGCGTACCTGCGCCAGGAGGCCATCCGCGAGATCCTGGTCAATGGCGACGACACCATCTCGTACGTGACGACGTCGCCCTTCATGAAAGAGGGCAACAACTTCTTCGCCTTCGATCCGCGCAAAGGTCCGCGCCAGTACATGCCCTGGGACGTCGATCTGACCTTCGGGCAGCAGAACGAAAACTGCGCCCCGACCAATCTGATGTGCCAGCCCACGCAGCCGCTGTTTCGCTACTGCAGCGCCACCCAATCCCGCGTTGGTAAGGCGACCGTCTGTCATCCGGCGGTCCAGAAGCGCTACCTCGAGATCATGTGCCAGCTGACCAACGGCACGATGGCGCCCGGCGAGATCCTGAAGATCTGGGAGCAGGTGAACACGGCCGTACGGCCGCACGCCACCGCCGAGAAGGACCTCATCTGGGGCGGCAAAGACCCCGCGGATCCCGCGACGCCCAAGAGCTTCGGCGCCGAGTACGCCCGGCTCAAGAGCTGGATTCCCGCTCGCATCGCCTCGGTCAGGCAGCAGATCGCGCAAAAGGGCGTGACCTGCGCGGCCGGCTGCACCGCGGGCGAAAAGCAGAGCTGCAGCCACCTTGGCTGTGGCGGCGAACGTCGTTGCGAAGGCGGTCTCTGGACGCCCTGTCTGCCGGCCGCCTCCTGCACCAAGCCTGCGCCCGGTGCCGACGGCGGCGCGCCCGCCAGCGACGGCGGCCCTCCGGTCGACGCGGGCGCCGGCGGCAGTGCCGGCAATGGCGGCGCGGGTAGCGGCGGCGTGGGCGGAGGCGGCGGACCGACGTCCGGCAGCGGCGGCGGCTCTCCAAGCTCGGGCGGAGGCTCGACCGGCTCGGGCGGCCCCGCGACCTCGGGCGGTTCGGGGCCGAGCGGTAGCACGGGCGGGCGCAGCGGTTCGGGTGGCAGCCAGCCACCCCCGGCGCCACCTTCGGGCGGCGGGTCCAGCAGCGGCTGCCAGATCGGTGGCGGCGCTGATCGCCCCGCAGCGCTGACCTTCGCGTTGGGTGCCTTCGTCATCCTGGCCGGGCGGCGCCGCCGTCGCAGCAGCTGACAAAACGGAAAATCTTGACCGGCCGAATTTGTCAATGAATCCGAAGTTCTCGACTCACGAACGGGGCAGGTGCACTGTCCTGGCTCCGATGTCGTACACGTTTCGAATGAAACACGTCACCGCTTCGGCATTTGCGTTCGCGCTGGCCGGTCTGGCCATCGCCCCCGCTCCCGCGCTGGCCCAGGCTGAGCAGCCTAGCGCCGAGCTCGCTGGCGATGGAAAGGCCCTCGACACACCCAAGGAGCCGCGCGACGCCGAGACTTCATCTGGCGCGGCGCCGGCGCCCTTTGCGCTCGAGGTGAAAGGCCGGGTCTTCGTCCGTGCCATGCGCGAGACCCGCACCGCGAACTACGGCGCTGCGAACGCCAGCGAACTCTCCTACGAGCTGTCGGTGCCGAGCGCCCGGGCAGGCTTCAAGGCGAGCATCGACGAGCGGCTCTCGCTGGTGCTGGAGGCCGACTTCTCCGGTCGGGCCTCGATCCGCGACGGATACTTGCAATCGAAGGCCAAGCGCTGGCTCGTGCGCGCCGGTCGCTTCAAGATGCCGCTGTCGTCGTTCACGCTCGAGTCGCCCTGGACCTTGCCCAAGGTGCGCCGCGGGCCGCTCGACGACGTGCTCTCGGAGCACTTGCTGCTGTCGGGCCGTCGCGAAGGGGGGATGGGCCGGATCGAGGGGGGCGGCTTCTGGGACGCGGCGGTCTCGGCCGGGGTCTTTCAATCGATCATCTGGGGCGCCAACGGCGGCGATGCGATGAAGATGCGCAGCGCTACGGACGTGACGACCGTCGTGCGCGCGTCCATCGAACCCAAAGCCACCGAGATCGCGCTGGTCTACCTGCGTCTCGTGACGCTGACCGGCGGCGTGCGGGCGTTCCATGTGGGCGGCCTCGACGTCACCTCGGAAGTCGAGTGGAAGCGCTATGCCCTTCGCGTCTGGGGCGAGCTTCGTGTCGGAGAGACCTGGTACCGCGCCAACTTGCCCAATTCCGACGACAGCGTGCTCGCGACGGCGCCACCTGTCAGGTTCGGCACCGGACGACTGTTGGCCGCATTCCGGCGTGGCGGACTCGAACGCGGCGCTCCTTACGGAGAGCTCTTCTTTTCAAGCGGCGCCCTGGATCCCGACCTGGAAGTGACTCAGGATCACCTCCTTGAGCTTACCGCGGGTCTCAACGTCGGCCACTGGCGGCAGACACGCCTCACCCTCGAGATCGAGCACGGTCGAACCAACCGGAACTTTCCGGTGTCGATCTTCCGCTCGTTCGTTCAGCCCGTCGTCTTGCGTCACACCACCGTGCTTTTCCAGGCGGGGACGGCGTTCTGAGACAGTGCCATCGCGAAAGGTTGGTTGATGAAACGGTTGCGCAAACTCTCCCTCGTCGCTCTGTTCGTGATCAATTGCGGTACTGAGGAACCCACGCCCGCGGGGCAAGGTGGCCAGGTGGGGACGAAGACCGGGGGCTCGGGCGGCACCAGCTCGGGGGGCAGCGGCGGCAACGGTGGTTCCATGGGGGGCGCCGGGGGCGCTCCGCTCAGCAACGAGTACTTCCCTTTCAAGGTCGGCAACAGCTGGGAGTACAACGTGACCGAGCCCGGCCGCGCGGCGGTGACCAAGGTCCACAGGATCGTGCGCGCCGAGGTCGTCGGCGGCACGGGACCCAACAAGGACAAGCAGGTCTTCCGGGTCGAGACCCAAAAACGCCCCGACGCCACTCCCGCAGACGCCACCATCAGCTGGCAACTGCGCGACGGTGATCGCGTGATGCGCTACCGCGAGCAGAGCTGCAATGGTGGATCGCTCGAGCTCGGTGGCGACGGCTCGGTCACCAAGTGCACGGTGAACGAGGAAGCGTTCTGGACGCCGGGGCGCATTCGCCTCGACGAGAAGCCGACGGGCATGGCCCTCGCCAAGGGACTCTCCTGGATGCAGGAGTACGACGAATCCAAGACGACTTTCGATTTCCGGACGGCGCCGCCGACGGCGACCACCGTCACCGGCAAGCACGTCGAGCGTTGGGAAGTCACCGAGTCAGGTCAAACAGTGATGGTCCCCGCGGGGACGTTCACCAACTGCGTGGTGATCAAGAAGACGTCACAGACGGATTCCGCCAAGACCTATACGTTCTGCAAGGGCGTCGGGAAGGTGAAGGAAGAGGGGACCGTGGGTGGGCAGACCGAGACGCTGATCAAACACACGTTGCTCTGATCAATCCCCTGCCCGAGAGGTCACAGTGACGCTAGCCATCCAGACGCGCATCACCGAGCAGGAGGGCGCCGACGATCGGATGACCTCCGAGCGCGACGAGGTGAAGTACCTCGTCGCGGGCGCGCAGGTGAAGCGTCTGGCAGCGGCTCTTGGGCAGCACCTGCCGCAGCATCGGTTCACCGGCAAGGGGGCCAACTCCTTGCCCAAGCCGCGCCACTTCGTCACGACGGTCTACTTCGATACGCGGTCGCGCGACCAGTACCGGTCGTCGTGCGAAAACGCCGAGAACAACCTGAAAATGCGGGCCAAGGAGTACTACGATCTGCACCCGTCGCTGGCCGAGCTGGCCACCGACCCACGTCAGATCGTGAAGTACCAGCCCGTGCTCTGGCTGGAGCTGAAATTCCGCGACGGCAAGAAGACCGGCAAGCGCCGCATCGGCATCCCCAAGACCGAGGTGCCCGCGTTCTTCGTGGCAGGGTCGATCACGCCCGAGATGATCGAGCTTCAGCGCGCGACCTACGGCGCCGAGAGCGAGGCGGTGCTGCGCGAGATCGCCGCCTACTGTGCCCGCTACCCCGAGCCGATGCAGGCCGACTGCATCGTGAACTACCGCCGCATCCCCTGGCAGGATGAAGCCGGATCTCTGCGCGTGACGCTCGATCTCGGCATCGAGTTCTACGTGCCGCCGGCCGACCTCTGGGAGCGCAAACACGCCCTCGTGCGTGAAAGCCTCGGGCGCCCCGCGGGCCTCTGTCCCGACGCCGTGCTCGAGCTGAAGTCGCGCGGGGAGGCCCCGGACTGGCTGGGCGACCTGTTGACCGCGGTCAACGCCCGTAGGATTCCTTTCAGCAAGTTCGAGGCGGCGTCAGCGGCCGTCCACAAAGACTGATCCTTCTCTTAGCCCGTTCGAAAGAGGTCGACACCATGACTGCACGGCTCATGCGCGCGGCCCTCGCCGCTGCCTGTCCCCTGTCCGCAACGCTGGCCGCCGTCCTCACGGTCGCCGCCCCCAGTCCAGCCGTTGCAGATTGCAACGATCCTTTCGGCAAACCGGAGGAGGTGCTGGATTTCCAGATCCGCATCAGCAAGGCCAACTGGACCAAGCTGCTGGCCGATAAGATCACCAACGTCGATGCACTTCCCGTGAACTCGCCTCAGTGTAAGACCAACCAGTTCACTG
>JANNNO010000247.1:0-20292 GCA_031398585.1 Myxococcales bacterium
GACGCCGGTGGTGGAAGGCGGCGTGGGCGGAGGCGTGGTGGGCGGCGAGACCGTCGGCAGCGGAGCCGGGGCCGCCGGCGCGCCGGTGGGCGGCGTGTTCGCAGCGGGTGGCGTCGTCGTGCCCGGCTGAGCGGCGGGAGCCGTGCCTCCAGCAGGCGCGGCGATCCCACGTAGGGCTTCGCGAAAGCTGCCGGGATCCATCTGCCCCGGCGCGACCGGAGGCGCGGTGGTCCCGGGCGCACCCGCGGATCCCGGTGCGGCTCCCGGTGCTCCTGCGGCGCCGGCTGGCGCGGTTCCCGTACTCCCGCCCGATCCCGGTGCCGCGCTACCGGCCTGGCCGGCCTGGGCCGGCTCGGTCGGGGCTGGCTGGCTCGGCGCCTGGGCCAGGGCGTACGGACCCTGGGCGAGGCAGAGCACCAGGTAAGGAACGAAACCCGCTTTGGCTGTCTTGTTCATCGGATTGAGTAGTCCTTCTGGATTCGCTGACCGTTACGTTCCAGGCCGAGCGAGAGGTGGCTGGCCGATTTGAGCTTGGCGTAAACCTCGAGCGCCTTTTCCGGGCTGGTGATCTCGAGGCCGTTGATTGCAGAGATGACGTCGCCGTTCTGCATGCCGATCTTGGCGAAGGGCCCGTCGGGGCGGACGCTGTAGAGGCGAAAGCCTGCTGCCTTGCCCTCACGCATCTCGGGCACGATGCGGGCAGAGCGCGCCAGTAGGCTCATGTTCCCGAGCACCGACTCGAGGGTCGAACGCTGGATCTCGTAGGTGTTCTCGCCGGTCTTCTTGATGCCTCGGTCGAGCTCCTGCGAAAGCGCGTCGCTGTTCGGTCCCGCGGGTGCGGGTGCGGCGGCGGCAGCGACCGCGGCCGGCGCGGGAGTCGCTGCCTGCTCGGTTTCGAGCAAGTCGATGAACTCGGGTTTGCCCGCGTTGTCGAGGTGGACGCGCGTCTCGTCGATGCCGGTGATGGTGGCGCCGCGGACCTTCTCACCAGGGCGAAAGGCACCGACGAACTTGCTGTCGGAGTCGCGCAAGGTGGCGCTGGCGTGCTCGAAGCCCCAGGGAGGGGCGACGTAGTTCACCGCCAACAGCTGCAGCGGCAGGGTCGTCTTCTGCGGCTCGACCGATGAGTTGTCGGCCGCCGCAACCGGCTCGCCTTGCGTGATGGGTGGGCAGGTCGAGCAGAAGATGTTCCGCTTGATGACGTCGTCGATCGCCTTGGGATAATAAATATCCGTCTCGGGGGGCGTGACCCGTGGCGCCGGTTTGGGCAGCGCCATGGTCAACAGGTATTTCGATTCGACCATGCTGGCGGCCGCGCGACCGAGAAAGATCGCGCAGAGGCCGATGCCGATGAGGTCGACGATCCAGAGATGTTTGCGGAGGAGAGTGTCCACGCGAGGTCGGTGCAAGAGCAACCCCGGGGCCAGCGGCGGCGCGGGGAAGAATCAATGAAAACGGATACTTAGCGTGACGGGCCGGCTCTTCCCCTTGCCAAATTGGCACGTTCCGAGGAGCTTGCCCTGCCTCAGCTCGCCGGAGGCTCGTCCTCGTCGAGAACCGATTCGCCATCGTCGCCATCGCTGCCACGCTCTTCTTCGAGGCGGCGGTAGATGGTCCGGGTGGCGATCCCGAGCAGCTGAGCGCACAGGCGTTTGTCGCCGCCCACGTGACTCAACGTCGCGTGGATAACCCGACGCTCGATTTCGCCAAGGGGCGTGCCGATGGCGAACGTGACGCTCTTGCCGTCGGTATCGCCCGAGCCGCCGCTGCGCACCTCCGTCGGCAGATCCTCGGCTTCGATGGCGCCACCCCGGGCCAGCACGACGGCGCGTTCGAGTGCGTTCTCGAGCTCACGCACGTTGCCGGGCCAGTCATAACGCGCCAGCGCCTCCATGGCGGCGCGCGCGAGGCCCGAGAAATGCCGCCCGTTGCGCTCGCCGTAGAGGCGAAGGAAGTGCTCGGCCAGCAGGGGGATGTCGTCGCGCCGCTCGCGCAGGGGAGGCACGCGCAGGGCGATGACGTTGAGCCGATAGTAGAGATCTTCGCGGAATCGACCCTCTTTCACCGCCGCCCGCAGATCCTGGTTCGTCGCCGCCACCAGCCGCAGATCGACCCTCTGCGTGCGGCCGCCCAGTCGTTCCACCTCGCCCTCTTGCAGGACGCGCAGGAGCTTGACCTGGATGTGGGTCGGGATCTCGCCGATCTCGTCGAGAAAGAGCGTCCCTTTGTCCGCCTGAAAGAAGCGTCCGTCGTGCCGCTGGACCGCGCCCGTGAACGCACCCCGCTCGTATCCGAAGAGCTCCGCTTCGAGGATGCTCTCGGGCAAAGCGGCGCAGTTGACCGGCACGAAAGGCCCCGCGGCGCGCGGTGACGACTCGTGAATCGCGCGGGCCAGCAACTCTTTGCCGGTTCCCGACTCTCCCAGCAGCAGCACCGTCGCCACCGAGGGCGCTGCCTGGCTGACCGTCTCCATCGTTCGCCGCCACGTGAGGGACTGGCCGATGAGGCGCTTTTTCCGCTGCGCCGCCAGCTGCGCCCGCAACGAGCGGTTCTCTTGCACCAGGGTCCGCTTTTCCAGCGCCTTGAGCACGGCGCGTACGACGTGGGCCCGCTTGATCGGCTTGGTCACGAAGTCGTAAGCGCCCTGCTTCATCGCCTCGACCGCGTTCTCGACGGTGCCGTAGGCGGTCATCAGAATGGTTTCGGTCTCGGGCGAGACGCTGCGACTGGCCTTGAGCAGGTCCATGCCCGAGAGCCCTGGCATCAACAGATCCGTCAGCAGCACCGAAACTGGCTCGCGGCGGAGGATCTCCAGCGCTTCGCCGCCCCCGCGCGCGGTGAGCACGCGCAGGCCTTCCCGTTCGAAGACTTTCTGCAGGGAATCGACGATCCCTGGCTCATCGTCGACCACCAGGACGGCGGGCGAGCTGGCGGGTGCGGGCGTTTCCGCGGGAGGCTTGGCGGCGGTGGCGCTGAGGTCGCTCATGCGGTTGTAGCTACAGCTATCAACGCTGATGCCAGGTCGGTTGCTCGCCATGCCGATGGCGTAACCGGCTGCAATTCATTGTTTTCTCGCTGGAGGCGCCGCCTGCCAAAGGCCCATCCTGCCAGTTTGGCAACGCGTGATAACTCGTCAAGCGCTCTCTGTCATTTTGTCAGCAAGGTCCGACGCAGCTCGAAACGCGTCCCGCCAAGCCGGGTGGAGCCGAGAAACTTGACACCAGACATCTGTTCCGTACCATACGTTTGTTCAGTTCCACTGTTCCGTCGACACGGCTGAGGAGACGACCATGAGCAAGCTGACGCTGGTGCGAGACGAGGACGGCAAGCAGGACGGGCGCCAGGACGGCCGCGACGAAATGACCGAACGGCAGAGCGAGATCCTCGCGTTCATCAATCAGTCGATTGGGGAGCGGGGCTATCCCCCCACCCTTCGAGAGATCGGTCGCCAGTTCCAGATCAAGTCGACCAACGGCGTGAACGACCACCTCCGCGCGCTCGAGAAGAAGGGCTATCTGCAGCGCGAGGACATGAAATCGCGCGCCCTTCGCCCGATCGACGCCGTCGGCCAGATGGTCGATGTCCCGGTCCTCGGCAAGGTGGCCGCTGGGCAGCCGCTGCTGGCTGTCCGCAACTACGAGGATTCGGTCAAGGTCGACCGCTTCTTCATTGGACAGGATCGCGAGGTCTTCGCCCTGCGGGTCAAGGGCGAATCCATGATCGAAGCCGGGATCTTCGACGGCGACTACGTCTTCGTCCGCAAGCAGCTGCAAGCAAATGCCGGCGACATCGTCGTCGCGATGATCGAAGACGAGGCGACGGTGAAGCGCTACTACCCCGAGGGGGACACCATCCGCTTCGAGCCGGCCAATGCCAGCATGCGGCCCATCCTCGTGCGCAAGCGTGACTGGAAGAGCGTTAACTTGATTGGCGTCGTGATCGGGATCTACCGGAAATACAACTGACCGGAATTCGACTGAGCGGGCCTACCCGTCTCGCTTTGTTGACTCCCTGCAGGACGGCCGCGGTACACGCGTGCCACCGGCAGCAAGAACGCGCTAGTCTTGCCCCGTGAGTGAGGAGAGCCAAAACCGCCTGCCGCGTTTCTTGGGACGCGGCTTGCTCTCTTCGCTGCTGATCCACAGCGGCCTGCTCTTTCCACTCGTTACCGTGGCTTTCATCCTCGGCGCTCAAGAAGAGGCCGAGCGTGAGTCACAGGTCGAGATGAACTTCGAGACCATCGATCCGGCGACGTTGCCGCCGGACCTGCCTCCGATCGATCCGCGCGAGCCGCAACCGCCGGAAGCCGTGGCCGCCAAACCCGAGGTGAAGCCAGAGCCGCCTCCGCCCGAGCAGCCTCCGCCGCCGCCGGAACCGCCGCCGCCCCCGCCGCCGCAGCAGCAACAACAGGAGCAGGCGAACAAGAAGAGCGTCGACATCGACGTCGAGAAGGAACAAGAGCCGGATCCCAACGCGCAGTTCCTCGCCGAGAAGTCCAACCGCGTGGCCGAGCAGACGCGCGCGGATCGCACCAACCTGGAAAAGGCGACCAAGGGCGGCGAAGAGACGAGCTCACCTTCGGACCGCAAGGACGAAGAGGCAGGCGACGAGGCGGACCTCATCGCCCAGATCGAGGAGGTCAAATCCAAACGCGGCCGCTCTGCGCCCGACGTGACCCCCAAGCTGAATCCGCAGCTGGCCGAGTCCGAGAGCAACAACCGCAACCAGGCGCTGTCGATGCGGGACATTCCCAAGCGGCAGCACGAGATCACACCCGAGACTGCCTTTCCCGAGTTGCCCCGCGATCCCAACGGCGAGATGCCGCTGCCGCCGGCGCACCTCGAGAGCATGAAGGACCTCGAAGGTCGCAGCGGCAAGGCGCAGCGGCCGAACCTGCGTCTGTCGGCCAAGCAGTACGAGTACCTCTTCGGCGACGATCGAGAGGCAGCCGCCGCGTTGGCCAAGAAGCAGAGCTCGAAGAAGGTAGGCCGCTTCACGCAGCATCTGTCGCGCATTCAGTCAGCGCTCGAGAACTTCGTACCCGAGGTCAAGCCAGGCAATCAGACCGCGCTCAACACGCGGGCCGCGCCGTTTGCGGCGTTCATCGCGCGCATGCACCGGAGCATTCACGAGCTCTGGGGTTTCGGTTTCCTCGAAGAGCTCGACGGCCGACCCCAATCGGATCCCCTCAACAACCGTTCGCTCATCGCCAAGCTCGAGATCGTCCTGTCAGGTGACGGCACCGTCGACAAGGTCACCCTCATCCGCCCCTCGGGCGAGATGCGCTACGACGTCGCCGCCATCGACACCGTCTACGCCGCCGGTCCTTACGCAGAGCCCCCGCCCGCGATTCGTTCGCGCAACGGCAAGATCTACGTGCACTGGTCGTTTCATCGGGACGAACGGCAGTGCGCGACCTCGGGCGTGAACTACTACATCCTCGACAACCCTCCCGCCGACGGCGGCGGCTCCGGTCCGGCCGTTGCGCAGTCGACGCCGGCCTCTGGTAGCGCGCAACTGGGCGGCGCAGGCCGCGGGCGGGGCCGAGGCGGCGCAGCCAGCTCGGATGGGCATGAACACGGAGCCGAGGCCGACGGTGATCGCCCGCGCGAGCTGCCGGAACCGGATAGGGCTGCCTCACGCCGAGCGTCCGCCGCGCTGGCCAACGTCGACGACCCCGCGGCCCGGCGTCTCGCCGAGGACTGGTTCGCGGCGCTCGTGGCCGGCGACATTCCTCGCATGGTGAAAGGTGCGAGTTTTCCCTTCAAGACCGGCGGCGCGGATGGCAGCGCGGGCTCGGCAGGAGAGCTTCGGCGCATGCTGCGCGATCTCGTCTCCGAGGAAGCCCTCGTGAGGCCGAACGCTCGGGTCGAGCTCGTGACCGCTGCGGGGCTGCGCGCAGCTGGCGGCGCCGTCCCGGCAGCTTTTGGCGACGGGACCGGGCTGCTCTTCGCCATGGCGCGCGTCGGTCGAGACGTCTTCGTGCTCGCCCTGGGACAGAACGGCGGCGGGGGCCCCTGGAAGGCCCGCGGGCTGGTTCGTCTCTAGGTGTCACCAGACCGTCGAGATCGCCGGCGGCATCCGCAGGGGTGCCACATGGGAGCGGATTGGCGAGAAGCGCGCCTCGGGCCCACCTTGTCGCCATCGCCGCAGCCGTGCTCACGGTTGCTGGCCCCTCTATCGAAGATAACGAAGATAGATAACGAGGGAAGATGACACAGGCGGGGCCTGCCGCGGGGTACCCCGGTGATACAATGGGGGCCCGCAGCCCGCATCGACCTGCGGCCAACCGACGCAAACGTTGGATCTGACAACCATCACGGCCAACATAGACAAAGACTTCAGGCATGAACCCAGTCGTCACGAAAGCCGCCCCGTCCGCTCACGCCCCGGCTCTCGCCGCCGTGACCACAGCCCTCGAAACGCAGTACGGAGATCTCGGCCGCCGCGCCGCCGACGAGCTTGCGCGCTGGCTCTCGGGCAGCATCCCCTTCTCCCACCCGGAGACCATTGCGCGCACGCTGGATCCGACTGGGGCCAACGTCGCCATGCTTTTCGACTCGTACTGGCAGGTGTTGCCGTTCGGGACCGGCGGCCGGCGCGGTCGCGTGGGCTATGGCGCCAACCGGATCAACGCCGCGACCGTGGCCATGACCATCCAGGGTCACTGCAACTTTCTGCGCGCGAGATTCGCCGGCAAAGCCGATCTGCACGTCGTCGTCGCCAACGCCGTGCGCGTCTTCCGCGACATCGCCGACAACTACGCGGCTCTCGGGCAAGACCACCCCATCTTCGGCCTTTCCTCTCGAGGCCTCGCCAAGCTCGCTTGCGAGATCTACGCTGGCAACGGCATCGCTTCGACCATCATCGATCCGGCCAGCGACAGCGCTTACCTCTCGACCCCCGAGCTCGCCTTCCTCATCGCGACGCTCGGCGCCCAGGGCGGCGTCAACATGTCGGCGTCGCACAATCCCCCCGACGACAACGGGGTGAAGATCTACGACGAGTTCGGCAGCCAGCCGGTGGCGCCCGAAGATCAGCAGCTGCTCGACATCATGGCCGCCGTCAAAGACGTCCATTCGCTTCCCTTCGACAAGGCGGTGGCGCAGGGGCTGGTCAGGGCGGTGCCGCCGGGGCTGCATGCCAAATACGTGCAGGCCTACGTCGAGCTCTACGGCAGCTTCGCGCCGCCGCAGGCCGACCTGCCCATCGTCTATACGCCCCTCTGTGGCGTCGGCCAAAGCACCGTCGGTGACGTTCTGCGCGCGGTCGGCTTTCCCGTGCTCTCGCCGCCCGACGAGGCTGCCGACGGCTCGTTCGCGGTGATTCCATTTCGTTCGCCGAATCCCGAGGTCCCGCAGTCGACCGGGCCGGCTTGTCGCTACGCCGATCAGCACGGCAGCGGCATCGTCCTGTCGAGCGATCCCGACGCAGATCGGGTCGGCTGCGAAATCAAACTGCCCGACGGCAGCTGGTATCACTTCGATGGCAACCAGCTCGCCGCGATCCTCACCTACGCTCTCATGCTCGATCCGGCGGGCCCGCGCCGTCGCGGTCTCGTGATCGAGACCCTGGTGACGACCAAGCTGCTCGGCCGCGTCGTGGAAAAGGCGGGAGGCTCCGACATCATCGACGACCTGCTGGTCGGCTTCAAATACGTCGCCGACGTGCTCAAACGTCTCGGCCGCGACGGTCGCTACAAGGACGTCCAGCGACGGCCCGAGGAGCTGGTCATCGCCTGCGAGGAGAGCCACGGGGTCATCGCCCTGCCCCACATCCTCGACAAGGACGCGACGCCGGCCTGCCTGTTTTTCGCCGGCCTCTACCAGCGCCTCGCCCGGCAGGGGCGCACGTTGCTCGACTACTACGTCCAGATCCTCGAGGAGCTGGGCGGCTACGACACCGTCAACCGTTCGATCATGATGGCGGGCGCCGCTGGCATGGAGCGCAAGGATCGCATCATGGCGTGGCTGCGGAGCACGCCGCCCACCCAGATCGGTGGTCATCCCATCCTGCGCATCTCGGACTACTGGGACGAAAAGCAGTACGGCCCTCTGGTCAGCGAAAGCGAGCGACTGCCCCGCAATGTGGTGCAGCTCTTCACCAAGCGTTTCGTCGTCACGATCCGGCCTTCCGGCACCGAGCCGAAGTTGAAGTTCTACTGCCAGCTGCTCCCGGGCGAAGGGCCGCCGCCCGCGCGAGGCATCGCCCTTTTGGGAGCCATCCGCGCCGAAGCCGAAGCCGCCGCCCGCGCCGTGTACAACGATCTGCTGACGCCCCTCGATCTTCGGCTCGGCGATCTGGCGCTCCGCCTGACCGACCTCATCGAGCTCGATCGCAAGCGTGAGCTCGAGACGGTGATCGTGCCGCGGCTGAGGAGCGCCATTGCCGCTGGGCAGGTCAACACCGTTGCCGAAGTAACCGCCTGGCTGAGGGCGGAAGGCAAATCCCTCCTGCCCGGCGCGGATCCTTTGCCCGCTCTGGTGGGGCCGCTGGGAGCCGTTGCGACGATCTGGGCGGCCGAGCTAGGCAGCAAGGCAGGTCTGGCGGCTCTCCGCGAGCTGACGGCTACCAAGGCAGGCGGCTGATGAACGCCCGGGCGTTCCACGGCCCCCGGGCGCAGCGGGCGGTGACGGTGATTGGCGGCGGCACCGGGTCGTTCAACGTCCTCGTCGGGCTCCGCCCGTTCTCTCACCTTCGCCTCACCTCGGTCGTGACCATGACCGATTCGGGCGGCGACTCGGGACGGCTGCGTTCGGAGTGCAACGTCCTGCCGCCTGGGGACATTCGACGCTGTCTGGTGGCGCTCTCCGACGAGAGCCCGCTTTTGACCGAGCTTTTCAACTTTCGCTTCGAGGACGATTCGCTCCGCGGCCGCCAACTCGGCAACCTGTTGGTGCTCGCCCTCACGCGCATCCTCGGCAACGAGTCCGAGGCGATCGACGCCATCCACCGCCTGCTCAAGATCCGCGGCCGGGTGGTTCCGGTCTCCTGGGATCAGGTGCAGCTTTGTGCCGAGCTGGCCGACGGTCGCGTCGTGGAAGGCGAAGCGGACATCGATGTGCCGAAGCACGACCCGAGCATCCCGATCCGCAAGGTCTTCCTACAGCCGCAAGCCCACGCCAATCCGGAGGCGCTGGCGGCCATCGCTTCCAGTGACTTCATCGTTTTGGCTCCGGGAGATCTCTACACATCGAGCCTGCCCAACCTGCTGGTCACCGGCGTCGCCGAAGCCATTCAGAGATCGCGGGCGCGGCTGGTCTACGTCCTCAATCTGATGACGAAGCGAGGCGAGACCGAGGGTTACCCGGCCTCCCGGCACGTGGAGGAGATCATCAACTACGCGGGCCGCAAACCCGACATCGTTCTGGCCAACGCCGGCGAGCTGCCGAGCGAGATGGCCGAACGCTACCTCGCCGAGGCGGCGCGTCCGGTCGAGCTCGACGAGGCTCGTCTGCGGTCACTCGGGGTGGGAGCCGTGCTGGCGCGACGAGTGATGTCGGATGCTTCCAAGGCGCGGCACGATCCGGAGCGGACCGCCGCTGCCTTGGTCGAACTGTTCGACGAGGTGGTGGTTCGCCGCGCGACCACCGCCGCGTGACCCACGCCGCGTGACCAACGCCGCGTGAACGGCTCTTAGGTCCGCTGTTCGATCGGGACGTAAGGCGAAGCCACCGGCCCGGTGTAGATCTGCCGCGGCCGACCGATCTTCGAGTTGGGGTCCTCGATCATCTCCTTCCACTGCGCCAGCCATCCCGGGAGTCGGCCGATGGCGAACATGACGGTGAACATGTTCGTCGGGATGCCGATCGCGCGATAGATGATGCCGCTGTAGAAATCGACGTTCGGGTAAAGCTTGCGCTCGATGAAGTAGGGATCCCGCAGCGCCTCTTCCTCGAGGTGCCGGGCGATGTCGAGCAGCGGATCGTGCTTCTTCATCTTGGGCAGGACCTTGTCGCACGCGCCCTTGATGACCTTCGCGCGGGGGTCGTAGTTCTTGTAGACGCGGTGGCCGAAGCCCATCAGCCGGAAGCCCGAATCCTTCTTCTTGGCCAGGTCGATGAACTTCTTGGGTCCGCCGCCGTCTTTCTGGATGATCTCGAGCATCTCGAGCACCTCCTGATTGGCACCGCCGTGCAGCGGCCCCCAGAGCGCGCAGATGCCGGCCGCGACGCTCGCGAAGACGTTCGCCTGAGCGCTGCCGACGAGGCGCACTGTCGAGGTCGAGCAGTTCTGCTCGTGGTCCGCGTGCAAGATGAAGAGCTGATTGAGCACCTTCACGATGTCCTCGTCGATCTCGTAGGGCTCGGCGGGGATCGCGAACATCATGTTGAGGAAGTTGGAGCAGTAGGCCAACGAGTTCTTGGGATAGACGAAGGGCTGGCCGATCGACTTCTTGTAGGAGTAGGCCGCGATCGTGCGGACCTTGGCGATGAGCCGCGCGATGTTGACGTCGTTCATCTCCTTGTTCCGGACGTCGAGCGACTCCGGGTAGTAGCTCGACAGCGAGCAGACCATGGCGGAGAGGATCGCCATCGGATGCGCGGTCGACGGATAGCCGTCGAAGAACCGCTTCATGTCCTCGTGAATCAGCGAGTGGCGGGTCAGCTGCGTGCGCCAGCGGTCGAGCTCGACCTTGTTGGGCAGCTTTCCGTAGATGAGCAGATAGGCCGTCTCGACGAAGGTCGACTTCTCGGCGAGCTCCTCGATCGGGATGCCGCGGTAACGAAGGATCCCCTTGTCACCGTCGATGAACGTGATGGCGCTCGTGGTGGCGCCGGTGTTCATGTAGCCCTGGTCGAGCGTGACGTAGCCGGTCTGGGCCCGCAGCTGGCGGATGTCGATCGCTTTTTCTTCTTCGCTGCCTACCGTCGTGGGCAGCTGAATGATTTTTCCGTCGAGATGAAGCTCTGCGGGCACGGCGACCTCCCCAAAAAAGGCATGAACTCAAGAACGCCAATAAACCGTATGAGAACCGTCAGTCGTTGCGCGAGTCGAATCGTCGAAGCGCTGATCAGAGCCCCGAGACTACTACTTCGGGCCGAGATTGGGCACCGGCCGAACCACGAACGACCGTGGTCGTGATACTCGAACAGGGCTGGGGATAGAAGAAATAATTGGCCAACGCCGGCAGACCGCCGAACCGCTCGCCGTAGTCGCCGGCCGAGAATCCCGCAGGCGGTTCGTTCATATCCCCGAAATCGAGGTGGCGCAGCCCATGCTCGGCAATGATCGCGACCACCTTCTGCATCCGCGGAAGCAAGACCGGGTCGAAGACGCCAGCCCGCGTGCTCTCCACGATCATGAGATCCGGGCCGAGGCGTTCGGCTGAAACAAGGACCTGCTGCACCGCCGCAAAGGGAGCGACTTCGGACAGCGATACCCGCAGGTAGAGCTCTTCGATGCGCGAGCCGTCCGGCTCTCCTTCGCCCGCCAGCTCGAGATCGTCGACGGCGACCAGCCCGGCACGAGCCTCGATGAGGCCGGGGGGACGACCGAGGCAGAGCACGTAGAGGTGGCGACAATACTCCTCGGGCTCGAGCGGCACTTCGATGACCGGCGCCGCGAGCCGACGCGCGAGGGTATTCGCGAGGGCCGCTGGTAGCCCTTCGGTCAGCACGTAGTCCGTCTCGACCCGCCGATCGAAACGACGCTCCGGATAGAGCTCCGCCAGCTTCGCCTCCATGGCGGCGAACATCTCGCCTTTGCGGTGATCACAGCCGCCTTTGCGACCGCAGCTCGTGCACCCGTCGCTCATCTTGGTCAGCCAGTCGCAAGACGTTCGCGCCTGCCGGCCAGCGCCGCGGCCTTGGCTTCGTCCAGCATCGGCTGATGCTGCGAAGGATCCGCCCAACGCCGCTGTCCCTCTGGGGGCAACAGATCGATCGGATCGAAATAGTAAAAGAGCTGGCCCGGGCGCACGCCTGGCGCCGTGTAGACCGAGACGCCCGTTACGCGATCGTAATGCTCGTACGAGTGAGCGTCGCGCTTGCCGCCACCGCCGGGGGCGTCGACCACCGTCAGCGGCGTGTTGAAGCCCGAGATCGTCCCGCGCAGATCCTTTTCGATCTCGAGCGCGGTGGTGACCGTGGTGCGGAGATCCTCCACGCCTTTCACGAGATCGTGCACGTAGAGGTAGTAGGGGTGCACGTTGATGTAGGAAAGGCGCTTGGCCAGCATCACCTGCAGCGCCGAAGTGTCGTTGACTCCGCGTTGGAGCACCGTCTGATTGCGTACGGTCACGCCACGCTCGTGCAGGCGATCCAGCGCCTGCTTGGTCATCGCCGTGATCTCGCGTGGGTGGTTGAAGTGGGTGTGGATGACCACTTCCTTGGCCAGCTTGCGCCCCTTGTCGACAATCGCGGTAAGCGCGTCCGTCCACTCGTGATCGGTCAAGATCTTCTGCGGCATGACCGCCAGCCCCTTGGTGGCATAGCGGAAGCGGCGCACGTGCGGGATCGCCAGCAGCGATTCGCCGATCTGGGTGATCTGTTCGGCGCGCAACTGGTAGGCGTCACCGCCAGAGATGACGATGTCCTCGAGCTCGGGGCGCGAGGCGATGTACGCGAAGGTCGCTTGCCAGCGGTCCTGGTTCACGCGCAGGCGGAACTTGGCGACCTCTTCGGTGTCGATGCCGACCGCGTAGCTGCGGGTACAGAAGCGGCAATAGACCGGACAGATGTCGAGCGCGAGAAAGAGCGCCTTGTCGGGGTAGCGATGCGTGAGTCCCGGCACCGGCATGTCCCGGCGCTCGTGCAGCGAATCGAGGTCCAAGTAGGGATGATCGGGCAGCAGGCGCGACGCGATCGGGATGAACTGCAGGCGCAAAGGATCCCGATAGGGATCGTTCCAGTCGATGAGCGAAAGCAGATAGGGCGACACCCGCACCGACATCGGCGCCTGTTTGAAGCCCGCCTCGGCGTCGGCGATGAAGGCGTCCGCCACCAGGCCCTTGATCGCGGTGAGGAGCTTGGGGATGTTGGTGATGGAGTGTTTGGCTTGCCAGTTGTGGTCGAGGAACTCCGCCTCGGAGACGTTGGCGTAAGCCGGAATCCTCTGCCAGAACGGCCCCTGCAGCAGCGATCGGTGCTCGATCGCCTCGGGTGGCGCGGGCGGTTTCAGCGCGGGGGACGCTGAACCCGGCTCGAGCGAGAGCGCCGAAGCCTCCGGGGTCATCGTCAAACATTACCGCGCCGCTTCGCGGGTTTCTACAAATGTCGCTGCGGCGATGCGTGCGTCAGAAATTGAGGGCGAAGGCCTCGCCCTCGCGCAGGATGACGAGTTGCCCCCGCCCCCCTCGTCGCACACGCTGCTCGAACTGGCGCAGATTCGCGACATTGGCCTGAGCTTTTTGCGGCGCCGCGATCATCACGATGACGTCGTTTTCCGCCAGGGAGCCCGAGACGGGGCCGCGCGGGTCTACGAAAACCACCCGCAGGCCAGAACCCGCCGGGATCCCGAGCTCGGCCGATTCATGGTCGGCAAGGCGCTGCACGCCCATACCGAGCACGTCTTCACGCCGCAGGCTTTCGTTCTCGGCGACCTTCACCGACAGCGTGACCCGTTTGCCGCCACGGACGACCACCACGGGCACGGTCTCGCCGGGTTGCCGGGATCGAACCACCTGGGTGAGCGTGCGACCCGATTCGAGTCGGCGGCCGGCGATCTCCACCACGAGGTCGTTGGGCCGCAGGCCGGCCTGATCCGCGGGACCGCCCTTCTCCACCACCCCGACCAGCGCGCCGGGCTCGTAATCGATCCCGACCCTCCGCGCGAGCTCGGGTGTGAAGGGCACGGTGCTGACGCCGAGGTAGCCGCGCCCCACCCGCCCGGACTTCATGATCTGGTCGGCGATGTTGCGCGCGAGATTGGTCGGAATCGCAAAACCGACGTTCATCGCCAGCGCGGGGTTCAGGATCGCAGAATTGATCCCGACGACCTCGCCGTTGAAGTTGAAGAGCGGGCCGCCCGAGTTGCCCTGGTTGATGGCCGCGTCGGTCTGGATGAAGTCCGCGTAGTCGACCAAGCGGCCATCGAGGCTGCGATTCTTGGCGCTCACGATGCCCATCGTGACCGTCTGCCCGAGGCCGAGCGGATTGCCGATCGCCAGCACGTAGTCACCCACGCGCACACGATCCGAATCGCCGAGCTTGGCGACCTTCAGGTTGGCGGGGGGCTTGGTGAGGCGCACCACCGCGACGTCGGTTCCCGGATCGCTGCCGACGACCGAGGCGGGCAGAGTGCGTCCGTCGCTTGTCACCACTTGAACCTCGTCGGCGCCGGCCACCACGTGGTTGTTGGTGAGAATGATGCCCTTGGCATCGATTACGAAGCCCGATCCGAGTCCCTGTTGCTGCCGCTCCTCGGTGGGACGGCCCGCTCCGAGGCCCATCTGCTCGCGTAAAAACTGACTGAACGGATCCGATCGCCTCGCCCTCGCGATGACCTTGATGCTCTGGATGGTGACGACGGTGTCCTTGACCGCCTCGACCAGGGGGGCGACCGAACGTCCCATCTCCGTAGGACTCGGCACCGGCGGCTGGGCCATCGAGAGAGACGACGACCCCAGCTGCAGGAACGCGAACAGGGCCGCGAACAGAGCCGCGAACAGAGCCGCGAAAGGGAAGAGACGCGGCATGCGCGGACGAGACAAGGCAGCTCCGTCAGCCGCGATAGACCACGATGCCCCGGGTCGGATCGTATGGCGTGAGAGCGACCGTGACCTTGTCGCCGAGCACGACGCGGATGCGGTGCTTGCGAAGCTTGCCGCCGAGGTGAGCGAGGACCTGGTGACCGTTCTCGAGCTCGATGCGGAAGTTCCCGGCCGGCAGGACCTCGATCACGCGTCCTTGAAATTCAATATGTTCTTCGCGGCCCATGGGGTGCAGAAAGGTACTCGCTCGTCCCCCCAGGGTCAACCATTGCTCGCCGCAGTCTTCACCCGGACAAAAGCCACGCTTTTCGCCCGCTTTACAGGGCCGGAGCAAGCTGCGATGCTGGGCCCGACGCCGGCGCCGAAACGCCGGCGTTCGACATTGAGGACACCGTGAAGATCTACGCAGGCAGCGATCACGCGGGACTCGCACTCAAGGACAGCTTGTGTGCGGCGCTCACCGCCGGGGGACACGAGGTCATCGACCTCGGGACGAAAAGCGAAGATGTGACGGACTACCCCGACTGGGCAGCTCGGGTGGCGCGCGCCGTGAGAGGCGATGCCACCGCCAAGGGGCTCATCGTCTGCGGCTCGGGCGTCGGTGTCAGCATCGTCGCGAACAAGATCCCCGGTATCCGCGCGGTCGATGCCTGGAACGTGGAATCGGCGCGGCTTTCGCGGGAGCACAATGACGCCAACGTCCTTTGCCTCGGGCAGCGCATGGTGCCCGACGCTGAGGCCAAGGCGATCGTCGAGGCCTGGATCGGTGCCTCTTTCGAAGGCGGAAGGCACGTGAGGCGTCTGGTGAAAATCGCCGCCCTCGAGCGAGCGGAGGGGTTCGAGGTTGCCACCCGGCGCGAGCTGGAGGCGCTGGTCAAGAGCCGCGCCGCCAGCCGTCTGGTTGCCACGGCGCCGACCTGGTTCACCAACGCACGCGCGCTGCCAGCGCCGCTGCGGTCCGATGCCGGCGACAACCCCGGCCTGGCATTGGCGGCTTTCTTCATCACCCTCGAACGGCTCGGCCGCCCGAAGCTGATGCTGGTGGTGGGGGCCAGCGCGACGGCTGCCACCCGCGTGCGGCAGCTGTTCGATGATCCCGCCACCGGAATCGGAAAGTTTCTCGGCCTCGAGATCGTCGAGGCGAAGGCCGATCCCGGCTGGAGCGATCCGGAGCGGCATCAGGACGACCGAGGCTTCCTGGTGCTGGTCGATGGCAAAAGCCCGCCCGACGTGCGCGCCATCGACGGTCTGCTGATGGCCGGACATCCCTTGGTCGAGCTTGCCGGCGATGACGTCGATGCGACGGTGGTCAGGTTGGAGTTTGCAATCGCGGCAGCGGCGAGCAAACTCAGCGTTTCATCGGGTGGCGCGCCCAGCCGAGCGGCTTCCGGGTCGGCCGAGTCTCTTTCCAAGGAGTAGCCGTGTTCGTTCTCGTCGGAGACATCGGAGGTACCAATTGTCGGTTGGCGCTCTATCGCGGTAGCGAGAAGGCCTTCGAGCGGACGTACCCGTCGCAAGAGCAGACCGGCCTCGACGTCGCGGTGGAAAAGTTCCTGGAAGAGGCGCGAAAGACGCTCGGGCCCGATGTGCGCCCGCAGCGAGCCTGTTTCGGCGTAGCCGGCCCGGTCGAGAACGACACCTCGAAGGTGACGAACCTTCCCTGGTTCATCGATGCGCGCAAGCTCGAGCAGCGGCTCAAGATCCCGCGCGTCGCCCTGCTCAACGACTTTCAGGCTGCAGCGCTCGGCGTGACGGTGCTCGAGGATCGCCACCTGGTGCCGCTCGGCGGTGGCGCGCGCGTGCCGACCGGTCCTTGCGTCGTCACCGGCGCTGGTACGGGTCTCGGCGAGGCGTTTTTGGTCTGGTCGCCCGGGGAGAACCGCTATCAGGTCGTGTCGTCCGAAGGTGGGCACATGGACTTCACGCCGCGTACCCCGCTCGAAAGCGGCCTCTTCCATTACATGGCCGGGCGCTATGGCCGCGTCTCGTTCGAACGCGTGCTCTCGGGCGCGGGCATTGCCGACGTGTTCAACTTTCTCGCCAACGAGCCTGCGTGCCGCGGCCTCGTGCAGGAAGAGACGCGCCAGGCGATCCTCACCGAGGATCCCGCAGCGGTCGTCACCCGGCAGGCGCTGGCGGGCAAGGATCCCGTCTGTGTCATCGCGGTGAACATGTTCATATCGGTTCTAGGTGGCCTCGCCGGCAACCTGGCGCTGACCCTGCTTTCGACAGGCGGCGTCTTCATCGCCGGCGGGATTGCGCCGCGGATCGTGACGCTGCTGCAGAACGGGCCCTTCCGTGACTCGTTCGAGGCCAAGGGGCGCATGCAACCACTCGTCGCGCGCATCCCAGCATTTCTGGTCGTCAATCCCGACCTCGGAATGCTCGGCGCGACCGTGCAAGCCTCGCGTCTCTGAGCGCCGGCGATTCGCCGCGGCCACCGGTTCTTTACGGCCTTTTTGCCCCGCCGAAACCGGGTGTTTACCGCACCTCGGTACACTGGCCGGCATGTCGACGATGGGAGGGGACTCCCGATCGGCGCCCGCCGAGGTCCTGAGACGCCCTTCGCCGTCGCCCGAAGAGATCCTCAACACTCTTCCCATCAAACCACGGACCTACAACAGCCTTCGCCGTTACGTTGCTGGCCGAAGCGCAGGCGGGGTGTGGAACTTCGGGCGATTGCTGCAGATCCCCGGCTTCGGGGCGCGGGCGCTCGAGGATGTGCTCGGCGCGCTCGGAACCAAGTCGGGGATCAAGGGCGATGATCTCGATGGGCCGATTGGGCATCGCTTCGTCGATGACGAGCTCGAGGAAATTCTGTCGGCGCGGCCGCGCCGCCGGCCCCAGCTGGAAACGCCGCTGCTGCGACGTTCGATCGCGCTCATTGCATCGAAGCTTCCCGCTTCCGAGCCGCAGATCCTGAGGCGTCTCGAGACCGCGGGCCTATCGCGAGGTACGATCGATCTTGGCCAGGTCGAGAGGGCCGCGCGCTTCACCGATGGCCCCCTCGCCTTCGTGGTGCTCCGCCGCGACGGACTCACCCTCGCGGTGCAACCGGAGCGGCAACGGCTCGCCTCGCTGGTCTACGCGCTGGCGGTCCGCTCGGTCGTCAGCTTCGGCCTCGCGCTGTTGCGGCGAATCGCGTTTCTGGCTCGCACCGACGATCAGGCTTTCGTGAGGGCGGTGGTGACCGCCAAGGACACTTTCGAATGGCTGGATCCGCGGGTCGGTTGGTTCTGGTTCGGCAATCCCCAGTCGCAGCTCGTGCGCACCATCGAAAACATCCTCTCGGTGGCCGGCACCGTGCAGCTGCGCGAGCTGGGGCATGTTCTCTTTCGTCGATGGGCCCCGGACAACGCGCCCTCGACCCGCACCTTGCGGGCCCTGTGTGAACGGGTCCCCGGCTTCGACACGACCACGGGCGAGGTGCGGCTTTGCAAGGAGAGCAGGCTTGTCCCCTTGCCTGACCGGGAGCAGACGGTCCTGCGGGTCTTTCGCGAATGCGGCCCCCAGATCGAAGGACACGCGCTGCCGGAGATCTGCCAGCGGCTTGGGCTTCACGCCGGGCCGCTCGGGCGCCAGCTGCGCGCCTCCCCTTTCGTGATCGAGCCGCGTCCCGGCGTCTTCCGGCTCATCGGTAGCTGAGTTCTGGCAAGATGCGCGACGAGCGAGGGCGGGCCCCGCTCTCATCGCTCATCTCGCGCAGGGATCTCCATGGACAGCCAGGCCAGCGCCGCCATCATCGATTCACACTGCCACCTCGACTTCGACGCCTACGGCGAGGATCGCCCGGCGGTACTCGCACGGGCACGCGCTGCGGGACTCGTCACCATGATCTGCATCGGATCGGGCCGCGACATCGCGTCGGCTCGCTCGGCGGTGGCGCTGGCCGGGACCGAGCCCGACATTTTCGCAACCGTCGGCATCCATCCCCATGACGTCGCGCACATGACGGAGACCGACTGGGACGAGCTCGGTGCGCTCGCCACCGCCCCCCGTGTGGTCGGCATCGGCGAGACCGGGCTCGACTATCACTACGATCATTCACCGCGCCCGGAGCAACGTGATGCCTTCCGACGTTTCCTGCGGCTCTGCCACACGAGCGCGCAGCCGGTGGTCTGCCACATCCGCGATGCGCACGAGGACGCGCGCACCATCATGCAGGAAGAGGGAGTTCCCGCTCGCGGCGGGGTCATCCACTGCTTCACCGGTACGCCGGCTGACGCCGAGGCCTACCTGGCCATGGGTCTACACATCTCGTACTCCGGCATCATCACTTTCAAGACTGCGGCTGACATCCGGGCGGCGGCCGCACTGACGCCTCTCGACCGCGTCCTGGTCGAGACCGACGCGCCTTACCTCGCCCCCATCCCCCATCGGGGCAAACGCAACGAGCCGTCGTTTATCAGGGAGACGGTCGCCGCGGTGGCGCAAAGCCAGGGCCTCGACTTCGTCGCCATCGCCGAGGCGAGCACGCGAAACGCGCGAACGCTCTTCCGTCTGCCAGCGGCTTTGCCGTCCCCGGGTTGACCGGGGCCCGCCGGCCCCCCAAGATCTCGGCGTGCCCTCTTCCTTGCCTCCCTCCTTGCCTCCCTCCTCGCCTTCCTCCTTGCCTCCCTCCTTGCCGCTGGTGCGGGTCCGCCTCAAGTACCCCGACCTCGAAACCCTGGTCGATCGGTTCGCCCCCAACGTCACCCGCGGCGGCATTTTCCTCGCGTCGCGCGACCCGCGCCCGGTCGGCTCGCTCATCCGCTTCGAGGTCAGCCTGCTGTCGGGGACCGTGGCGCTTTCGGGCGAAGGCAAGGTCACCTGGGTCAAACCCTTCGATCCGGCAACCCCGACGCGGCCGCACGGCATGGGCGTCTCGTTCACGCTGATCGATCCCGACAGTCGCGAGATGTTCCGTCAGCTGATCGATCGGCGCGAACGGGCCAATCGACGTCAGCCCACACCCGCCGGTGTCGCGACCCAGGCCCGCGCGGCTGCCGATCCTGCCTTCGTCGCCGAGCTCGACGGCACCGACGACAGCGTCGTGAGGCGGGCAATCGACAGGGCGCGGGCGCTGGCGGCGCGGGTCGACGACGTCGAGGCGTTGGCGGCCAAGGAGCCGGCCGAGGCGCTACCCGGCTTGGCCGAAGCGCTGAGTGAGTTGCCCCGTTATCTGCAGACGCGTCGAACGACCGGCACCAATCGGATCGAGGTCAAGACCGAGCGGGATCCCTCTGAGGATCCGCCCACCGCCTGATAGCGCGTCGGCCGCGGGCTGGCCCGATGGCTCAGCCGCGGCGGCCGCCGAAGATGCCGAAACGGCGGAGGATGCGCAGCGGGAGCTGCCCGAGATCCTCGCCGCCTGGGTAGCGCAACCACTGCAAGAGCTGCACGTAGGCGGCGAACCCGCCCGCGATGCTGGCGGTCAGCCAGAGGACCGCCCAGCCGCCCGCGAGGTGATCGAAGGCCGGATCGTGCACGGCGACGCCGAGCCGCCAGATGCCACCGGCCACCGCCGCGAGACCGAGGTTGGCCAGCACGAGCGCGCCCATGTCCCGGTGCCAACCGGGCTTTCGCGGCGTGCCCGCCAGTCGGGAAAAGGAGATCCGCAAAATGCTGAAGTTCACCAGCGCTGCGATGCTGGTGCCAAG
>JANNNO010000249.1:0-22811 GCA_031398585.1 Myxococcales bacterium
GCCCGCGCGGTCGTAGCAGGCCGTCAGACTGGGCACATGTTTCTCGAGGACGGCATTGACGTCGTTCTGATTGAGAAAGCCCCGCTCGAGCTCGACACCGACGGCAGAATCGGGCTCGTCGCCGAGGTCCACCGTCATCTCGCCTGGTCGGTAGGGCCTTGCTGGCTTGGGCGCCACGGCCACCACCGGCGCCACCGCCTCGGTCGGGCTCTCCGGCTCGGGAAGACCTCCCCCCGCGCAGGCCGTCCCCACCATAGCCACCCCGATCCACTTCATCCACGTGTGCTGCATGGCGACGGAAGGAGCATGTTAGCGCGCCCTTCCCCACACCGCCGGACCAAAATCGCTCGCGCCGATGGCGGGGACGCCTCCCTCGTCAGCGGCGGCCCCCAGGACAACGCGACTCGGCGGGGTCGCCTGTCAGGGGTCCCGGCCCGAGCCGCCGACGAGCGCCCGATCAGTACGCGGGGCGGAACTGGAACTCTTGCTGGACGTCGCCCGGCTGCGGCAGCTGCGGAAACTCGAAACGTTTGATCGTGTCGACCAGGCAGGACTGCACTTCGGGATCGGTCAAGGTGCCGCCGGCGACGCGAACGTCACGCGCGGTGCCGTCGGTGTTCAGCGAGATGATCACCTTCACCGAGCCAGCGAAGTTGCGGTCTTGCTTCACGTTGAGCACGTCCTGGTAGCAGCGGCGGGTCGAGACCTCGCGTTGCTGCATGACGAGCTGGATTTCGGCTTCCTTGTCGGGAGAGATGCCGCCCGAAGGCGGAGGCACATCGCTCGGCTTCACGATCGTATAGCGCGGTTCATTGGGCCCCTTGTTCCCACAAGCGCCGAGCGCGAGGGCCAACAGCGGGACCGTGATCGACGCCGAGAGCGAGGCAGAGAGACCGGCGAAGCGGCGGGACGAACGTGACATGAATCCCCCGAGCGGTTGAGGGTGGGCAGGTTAGTCCTTGAGCACCGACGACGCAATCACGAGGCGCTGGATCTCGCTGGTGCCCTCGTAGATCTCGGTGATCTTGGCGTCGCGGTAGTGGCGTTCGGCGGGAAAGTCCGTGAGATAGCCGTAGCCCCCGAAGACCTGCAGGGCCTCCTTGGCGACGCGGTTGGCGACCTCGGACGCGAAGAGCTTGGCCATCGCGGCCTCGGTCGTGAAGCGCGCCTTGGCGTCCTTTTTCGCGGCGGCACGCCAGATCAGCAGGCGAGCGGCGTCGATCTCGGTGCACATGTCGGCGAGCTTGAACTGGATGGCCTGATGATTGGCGATGGGCTGGCCGAACGTCTTACGTTCCGTCGCGTACCTGGTCGCGGCCTCGAAAGCGGCGCGCGCGATGCCAAGCGCTTGCGCGGCGATGCCGATGCGACCGCCGTCGAGCGCCGTCATCGCGATCTTGAAGCCGTCGCCCTCATTGCCGAGCCTGGCGGACGCCGCCACGGGCGCATCGGAAAGAAAGAGCTGCGCCGAGGGAGCACCTCGAATGCCGAGCTTGTCGTCGACCGGACCGAACGAGACGCCTTCGGCCTTGGCGTCGATGAGGAAGGCCGAGATGCCTTTGTGACCGGCCTGGGGGTCGGTCATCGCCATCAACACGATGAGGTCGGCCACCGGGCCGTTGGTGATGAAGTTCTTGGTGCCATTGATGACATAGCCCGACCCGTCGGCCGTCTTTTTGGCGACCGTCTTCTGCGCAGCCGCATCGGATCCGGCTTCGGGCTCGGAGAGCGCAAAGCAGCCGAGTTTTTTCCCGGCGGCCAGCGGCAACAGCCACTGCTTCTTCTGATCGTCGCTGCCGAACTTCAGCAGCGGATCACAGCAGAGCGAGTTGTTGACCGACATGATGACCCCGGTCGAGGCACACGCACGCGAGATCTCCTCGAGCGCGAGCGCGTAAGAGACGGCGTCCATGCCCGCGCCGCCCCACTCCTCGGGGATGGCCACGCCCATCAGCCCGAGCTCGCCGAGCTGGGCGATGATCTCGCGGGGAAAGCGGTGCTGCTTGTCGATGGCGGCGGCATGCGGCGCGACCTGTTTCTGGGCGAAGTCGCGGGCGGTGTCTCGGAGCAGCGTCTGTTCGGGGGTAAAGGAAAGATCCACGGCCTTTCCATTATGCCCTTCCGCGGGGCAAAGCGCGCGGAGCGCTGGCGCGGGCCCGCCGCGCCGGCCACGATTGCCCTATCGAGCGGCTGTTTGCCGAAGCGGTATCGCGGCGACACGTCGGTGTCGCCACCCATGAGGTTGGCCGAGACGCGAGAGGGGCTTCGGCGTCTCGCGGCGCAGCGAGTCCATGGGCATTTTCGAGCTGTCGTCTCACGCGCCAGTCGCTCGAGGTCGCCCAGCGGGCGGGGCTAGGCTTCTACTTCTTGAAGCTCTCGCTGGTGACGTTGTCGTGCAACGACTCGATCGTGGCAAGCAGCTTACGGACCTTCTTCATCGAGAGAAACATCGCTGTCGTCTCTGAATCCTCGTTGACCACAGACAGCTCCGTGAAGCCGTACTTGCGATAGAGCGCGACGGCCAGCGGGCTTGGCGTCGAGGGCGATTCCGACGCATCCCATTTGGGCCGCCATGTCTCGCGCCAGCTTGAGCGTGAAGACCATCATCGCATCACCGAGACCTCGGCCTCTGAAACGGTGATCAGCGCCCATGCGCGCCAGTACGAGGATCGGCAACGGCACGTGGGGCGACCTGGTCCTCTCGGGCAAGATCTCGGCATCGATCTCACCAGCGGTCAGAGTGAGAAGGCCGGCCAACCTCCCGTCGAGAGGTGTCGCGTACGTCGTGGAAAAGAAGTTGCGCTGATGCTGACCGGCCAGGTCGCGGAAGAACTTGTCGAGCGGGGTGACCCCACACTCGAATGACGCCCGTTCGTCGCTGTTGGACAGGGGCCGGACGTCAGCGGCTTTCGCACGGGAGGGCCTATCGTCCAAGACCACGCAGAACCGCTCGGATAGCCTCTTCCGAGGGCTCGGGGACCTCGGAATCGTCGAGCTCAAGCTCGGCGAGGAGCGCCGGAACGGCAGCCGCCTTGACCACGAAGTGCCGGTGCAAAGTTGCGGCACGCAGGTCGGCATCGGGAGACGTCGGGGACGACTCCTGTGCCTTACGCCGTTCCGCGAAGCTTGGCCTGCTCATGGTGGTTGGTCGCTTATGACTGGGCGCCCGTCGCAAATCCCAATTTTAGCCCCTCTGGAGGAAGCTGTTCGGCATTTTTGGGAAGCCCGTTTTGGCGGTTCGTAACCTACACAACATCGTGGTCCCCCGCCGCACTGGTTTGTATGTCCAAAACCGCGCTTTCTACATTCTCGCTCACGAAAAAACATATACCAGATGACATAAGGCGTCAGTCCCCTCTGCCCCCGTCACCTCGATGCCGCCGTCGGGCACACGGTTCGACTTTCCGCCGATGGGCTTCACCGTTGGGGCTCGATGGTCCTCCGAGTCGCCGAACGGGTCAGCGGGTTTGGTAGTCCTGGGTGTGGCCGGTGGCGGGGATCGAGACGGTGTAGCTTTTGCCGTTGGGGGCGACGGCCATGTGGATGTGGTTGCCGACGCAGTTTTCGTCGACGTTGGCGATCAGCTTGGGGTCGGTGTTGAGCTCGGGCCCGAGCTTCACGTTGCGGTGCCCCTGATAGATCGTCTTGATCGATGGCGTCGCCTTGAGCGTGGCGAAGCTGCCTTTGCCACCGCCCTTGGTGGGGCCGTTGTTCACGATGGCGACATGCGGGGCGAGCGTCTTGATCAGCACTGGGTTGTTGCTGTTGTCGAGGCCATGGTGATCGATCTGAAAGACGTCCACCGGCTTACCAACGTTGTTCTTCGGGCAGACCAGCGCGGCTTCGGTGTTCCAGGTCAGATCGCCGCCGATGAAGAAGCGCCAGGTGCCAAACCCGACCAGCATCACGGCGCTGTTTCGGTTGTCGCTGGTGTCGGGATTCTTGACGACGTGCTCGCCACAGATCTCGGCGTTGGCGCGCGCCCCCTTTTGCGGGATGAACTTTTCGTCGGCGCCGATGAACGAGAACGTGAGAGCGACGGTCCCCTTGGCCTGCTTGAGCGGCAGCTTCATGCCGGCTTTGATACGCACCCGCTTGTCGACCTTCACCTCTTTGAGCTGAGGCACGTTCGCGTTGGTCCGTTCCTTCTCGGGAGCGGCGGCGATGTCGCGCGTGTAGAGCTTGCCGATCGGCACGCGCTTGGCGATATCGCCCAGGCCTCCGTAGTGGTCGTCGTGAAAATGCGTGACCACGAGGTGATCGATCTTGGATAGCCCCGCCAGCTCGGTCACCGTCTTCTTCACGCGGTCGGCGTCGCGATCGCCGGGATAGCCAGTGTCGATGAGCACGGTTTCGCCCGCGGGCGTAACCAGCAGCGTGGCGGCTCCCCCCTCGACGTCGACCCAGTAGATGTCGAGCTTCTTGTCAGCGACGCCCGCTTGAGCCGGCGCGGCCACCAAAAACGCCAGCGGCGAGAGGACCCGCAGAGCCCAGCGGGCCCGGGGGGCGCAATGCAGAGACTTCATCGATCGCCTCCTGGAAAAGGCGCCAGTCTATACATGGAAGGGATCGGGCATACAATGCTGGGCGTTGACCCCTTTCGCCGATACCCGCGAGCTTCACACGTTCCATGCGCTCGCCTTCGTCGAGAACTTCTCGCTCAAGGAGCTGGCATCGAAGTTTCCCGAGGCCAAACGCACGCTCCACCAGCTCAACTACCCGGCTCCCACGGGGGGCCACGTCTTTCTCTATCCCTCGGGCGTCGTCGTCTTCTTCGACGTGGGGCAGGCGGGACGCGAGACCGAGATCCTACGGCTCAAGCGCGCGCTGCCGTGGCTGTCCGACGTGCAAGTCGTCACCGAGAACTTCGAGGTGCGCGAGCGACCCGGCGCTTTGCCCGACATGGAGGCAGAGACCCTACTCGTAGACCAGCTCACCTTCGAGCGCGCGGAAATCGTAGCGTTCACCATCGCGCAGAGCACATCCATGGAGTACTACGAGCGAATCGTCGACAAGATGTTCGGCGATACCGACAAGATGGTCGAACGGCTCGAGAGGGCCGGTACCACCGGCCTGTTCACCCGCCGGCTCCATCGCTTCATCGGCGCGGCCATCGGCACCCGGAACGAGGTCTTCTCGGTGTTACATCTATTCGACAAACCCGACGCGGCGTGGGATGACCCTGCCGCCGAGAAAATTTATCTACAGCTGCGCTCCGAGTTCGACCTCCTCGACCGACACCAGGCGCTCGAGCTCAAACTGCGCAGCGTGCAGGAGGCCCTCGAGCTCGTCATCGACATCGCCCGCGATCGTCGTCTGGTGTTGCTCGAAGGCTCGATTGTCCTATTGATTGTCTTTGAAATCGTCCTCAGCCTGTTCAAGCACTGAGGGACAGGCCCCACCCCTGCCAGCCAACTTTTGCGAACCCATAGTGTGCAACGCGAGGACGTACGATGAACAACCAGGAAGACCGTAGAGCCAAAATCATCGCCGAGCAGGCCGCCCGCGAGGCCGCCGAGCGGGAGGCGTCGGGCAAGGCTCCAGGGTTCTCCACGAGCCGCAGCAAACGCGGTCGTGGCTTCCCGAAAGGTCGGCCCCCTCGAGCGCCGAACCCCGAAGCCCGTCCCGCCGAGCCGAGCCCCAGCGGCGGCGACCGAGAGCCGACCGAAGAGAGCTGAGAGCTAGACGCGCCCCCAGGAGAGGCCGGCGCGTCATCAGCGACGCCTGGGCGTCGGCTCGCGCACACCAACCAGCCCGTCGGCACGTATCGACGCGTCCTAGACGCGGGCGTATTTGCCGACGAAGGGATTGTCTTCGCGTTCGAGGCCGATGGTGGTCTCGGGTCCATGGCCGGGCACCACCAAGGTGGTCTCGGCCAGGGCGAAGAGCGGTCCCCGGATCGATTCGACGATCTGACCGAAGTCGCCGCCCCACAGATCCGTCCGCCCGATCGACCCCGCAAAAAGTGTGTCGCCCGACAAGAGGAGCGGCCGCTCCTGCGGCGGCGCGACCAGCACACAGAGCGATCCCGGCGTGTGACCGGGCGTATGCAGGATGTGCGCTTCGTGCCTGCCAAAGGCGAGCGCTTCACCACCGATCAGCGCGCGGGTGGGCGCCGCCATGTCGACCGGCCCGGCCATGCCGAAGGCCTCGAGCTGATCCGGGACATGGTCATAAAGCGGGCGATCCAGGGCGTGCAGTGCGGTCTCGGCGCCGGTCGCGCGGGCCACGGCCGCGGTTCCCATGACATGGTCGAAGTGGGCGTGGGTGTGGACGATCCGGACGGCGGTGAGCCCGGCCTGCTTCAGCTCCTCGACAATACGATCCGCCTCGCCACCGGGATCGACCACCAGAGCCTCTCGCGTCTCGGGGCAGCCGAGAATGGTGCAGGTACAACCAAGGGCGCCCACCCGGAACGACTTGCGGAACATCGGCGTGACGGTCGACATGAAGGGCTCGCTTCAGCGTGGCAGGCGGGGCTGAGTGCCGGTCGCCAGCGCGTGGATCTCGTCGGATGACAGTGCCCGGTCGTAGATGACGAGCTCGTCGAGCAAGCCGCGGAAGCGCTCCCGAGCCGCCCCCCCGGACGGTCCGTTCGCCCCGGCGCCGACCAGGATCGGGTTGGCGCTGCCGAGCGACGAGGTCGGCAGCCCGACGTCGCGGCCGACCTCGACGCCGTTGACGTAAACGACGACGGCGCCGTCGTTGAAGACCGCCGCCACGTGAGCCCATTGCCCCCGGGGCAGCACAGGGCCCATCACCCGACCACCGAACACGTCGCTGGTGAGAAAGACCTGGCCGTAGTGCATGCCGAAGAAGAAGTGATCATGATGGTCGTTGCCGAGCTGGCGACTGACGAAGCTGCGGTAGCCGTGTTGCTGGCGCGGTCGCACCCAAAGGGCGATCGATAGCCGGTTGTCCCCCTGCCCGCCCGAGCGAGGCCCGGGGCATTCGAGCCAGGTGCCTCCGCGCAGCGACAGCGCTGCGCCGAGCTCACCGTCAGCGATGCTGGGCCCATCGGCTTGGTGAGAAGCATCGGCGCTGGGCAGCGCCGCGTCCCTGCCACGCAACTGGCAGTCGCCGCCATGACCCGAGACATCGCGCGCACCCCGCCGAGCGACGTTTTCGTCGAAGCGCCAATACCCGACGAGCCCGCCGGCAAGCCCCGCGGCCACGTTCGATAGCTCCGATGCCGAGAGCGCTCTTCGTTCCGCAAGACGCGGCACTGCACGACTTGCCAGCCGAGGCCCGGACAAAGCCCGCTTCAATCGGGCCGGCGGGGACGACGGCAGTCGCGCTGGCGACGACACCCCGGCGGACGCGCGAGAGACGCCCGGACGCTGATCCGCAGCCAACAGCCGGGCACCCGAGATCAACGCGAGGGCGACGCTGAGCACGAGAGCCCCCAAGGTGGCGTAAGCGAGGCCACCGCCCGCGGGTGTGGGCGCGGCGATCGCGATCGGTCCCGGCGTCCCCACTTTCGACAGACGCGACAGCACCCGATCACGCAGGCCGGGGGGCACCGGGGCGGCATCCGCGCGCAACCAATCGAGCCACGGCCTCGCGGTCTCGGCGCTGCGAGAATCGCCGAGCGCAAGGTTGCCCGCCCCGAGGCCAGGGCCGAAGTAGACGGCGTTTCCTGCCGTCTTTTCCATCCGGCGAATCGCGCGCGCAAAGGCCCGGTGGGCGCTCTTGAGCCGGCTGTAGAGAGTCTGCAGCGGCTGACCGGTCGACTGCGCGATGCTGGCCATCGGCACGCCCTCGAGCTCGTGCAGGACGAGGACCTCGCGCTGCTTGTCTTTCAGCTCGGCCAGCGCGCGCGCCACCATCTGTCGCGCGGCGTTCGCATTGATCGCCTCTTCCTGGGCTGCCGCTTCGTCCTCTCGATCGACCAAGCCGCTCGGCGTTTCGCGTGCCGCACGACGGAGGTGGTGCAGGGCGACCCGGTTCGTGATGCCGAGGAGCCAGGGACGCAACGGCCGGCGGGCATCGTAGTCGCCCCACCTGCGCAGCATGACCACGAACACGTCCTGGGCGACGTCCTCGGCATCCGCAGCGCTCATGCCGAACCGCCGCAGAGTGCGGAAGACGAAATCCAGCTCGGCGTCGAACGCGCCCACGCAGTCCGACCACGTGGGCGGTCCTGCATCCGGTGACCTGGGCTGACTACGACTGAGCACGACTTCCCTTTTGCGGCGAAGGGGGGGGCACCCTCGGCGAAGCGTCGGCAAATCTGCGCCGAAGAAGCGGGGTTGCCAACCCCCCCTGCGGATCAAAAGGGGGGTCAGAGCGATGCGACGAAGCGGGAGCCAGGGCGACGAGGCCCGCCGCGGAGAGCCACGCCTCCTTCCAACGGGCGCGACGTGATCCAGCTTGCGCCAGAGCGACGGTCATTGCGCTCCCTTCGGTTCGGGCGCCGTTCCGACCTTGCCTCGCTGAGCGGACCTGCGTTAGGACAGCTTTCAATCGCCCGGATTCTTGCTCGGCGCGCGTAGGTGCGGCGGGCGCCCAGCCCAGCTTCGGAGGCCCGACATGATGATCTGCGTCCGCCCGTCAACGAGCCCCCCAGCCAGCCGCGGCCGGCTCTGGTTGCTCTCCCTCGTGGCGGTCGCCACCGTCTCGACGGCTTCCGCGGCGCACGCCGCCAGCCCGCGTGAGACCGAAGCGGCCAAGCTCTTCTTCGGCGGGCAATACGCCGACGCGTTGAAGATCTATGTCGATCTGGCGGTCGCTACCGGCGACCCGATCTACATGTGCGAAATCGGCCGCTGCTATTCGCGCATGGGCCGGCTCGACGACGCCAGCCGCAACATCAAGGATTGTCTGGCGCAGGCCAAGCTGACGCCGAAGAAGAAGCGTGAATTCCAGGCCCTTCAGACGGAGATCGAGGCGGCCCGCAAGCCTGCTGCTCCCGTGGCAGCGCCGGTGGCCGCGGCTCCCCCCGCTTACGGCACCGCCCCACCCGCCGGATATCCGCCCGCCGCGCAGCCTCCGCAAGGCTATCCCAGCGCGCAGCAGGGCTACCCGCCGGCCGGCTACCCGCCGGCCGGCTACCCGCCGGCTCCTGCGCCCGGGTACGGCCAGGCCTATCCGCAACAGCAGCCGGGCTATCCACCCGCGGCGGCGCAGCGCCCGCCGACCGCCGCGCCATCGGCCCCCGCGCTGACGCCCCCGGGGCCCGCCGTGGCGCCGACCGCCGCAGGAGCCCCGCCCGCCGGCCCCTGGGGTCAGCCGCAAGGACAATCCGCCCCCGTGGCTGTCGATCCCACCGCCGGTGCGGTGCCGCCTCCCAGCGTCGCCGCCGCTGGCATCTCCCGACCTGCGGAAGGTGAGCTGACCGGCAGCGCTCCCAAGAGCTCCTCGGGCGGCAGCTGGATGATGCCGGCGGCCTACGTTGCCGGCTCGGTCGGCGTGCTGGGTGTGCTGGGCGGTCTCGGTGCGGGCTACATGGCCAAGACGAAATTCGACGACGTGTCGAAGGAATACAACGACGCCAAGTACAAGAACGGCAAGACCTTCAACACGCTCCAGTATCTCGGGTACGGCGTGGGGGCCGCTGGCATCGGCGCCGGCATCGTACTCATGATCCTGGCGCCCAGCTCATCGGAGCGCGCGGCCGGTGGCGTCACCTTCGTGGCCTCGCCCGAGTCGTTCGGGTTGGCGGGAACTTTCTAGTCTCGCGGCTGCCTGGGAAGACTCACTCCACCGTTCACCCCCGTCGTACTGAAGGCCACGCCATGTTCAAACAGTTGTTCTTCGCCACCCTCGGGCTCGGGATTCTTGCCACCTGCTCGCCCAACTTCGAGTCCAACAAGACAGCCTGCGGAAGCGCCGAGCCCCGCTGCCCGGACGGCTACGTCTGCGGCGGCTTTTACTGCGTGCGTCCCGGCGAAGTCACGCCAGGCGTAGGCGGAACGCCCGGGCAAGGCGGATCGCCTGGACAAGGCGGCGTCGTCGGCCAGGGCGGATCGCCCGGACAGGGTGGGGTCGTCGGCCAAGGCGGCGTCCCGGGCCAGGGCGGAGTGGTCGGCCAGGGCGGAGCGCCCGGCCAGGGCGGAGCGCCCGGCCAGGGTGGACAGGGTGGCACCACGCCGCCCACTGGCCAGACACTCATCAAGCTTTGCAACATCGCTGAAGGTTCCACTGAAGCCACGGTGACGATCGACGGGAGCCTGACGTTGAAGGCTGCACTCAACTCCTGTTCGCCCGCGACTGGCACCCCCTGCATGTCGATCCCCTCGGGGAGCCGCCGTGTGGTGCTCTTCGTCGACGGCAAACAGATCCTTTCGGGAAGCGCCCCCCTGATGCCAAATACCGAAGTGATCTTGGCCGTGCTCGTCGACGAGATGACCAAGCAACTCGACCTTCGGTTGATAGCGCCGCCCGCCGGCCGAACCTGCATGGACTTTCCGAAATAGTCGCCTCGCCTCGTCCCATGGGGCGAGGTCGCAATCGTCGTCGAAGCGGGAGGGAAGTCGGGTCGTGAATCATCGCGAGCGCATCGTCTACGGCGCGATCCTCCTGCTCGCTGTTTGGGGCTCCTGTCAGCCGAGCTTCAAGAGCGGCGAGATCCTCTGCTCGAACGCGACGCCTCGTTGTCCCGAAGGCTTTTCCTGCGTGACCCGCGTGGAGGGCGAGTTCTGCTACGCGGTCGGTGAAACGCCCGGCGTCGCGGGCCGGGGCGGCACCGCCGGGAACATGGCAGGCATGGGTGGGAACGGCGGCGCCAATGGTGGAGGCATGATCGCGGGCGGCCGCGACGGATCCGGCACGGCGGGCATCGACGGTGGCGCCGGCGCTGGCGGCAATGCCGGGGGCGCTGGTGGCAATCCCGGCGGCTGCGGGCCCGCGCAGATCTCGTGCCCAGCCGTGAATGACGATCCCATGTTGTGCGTGTCGCCTCCGGGCACGTGCGCCTCGGCGGTCCGTTGCGGCGGCACTACGTACGCCTGCGCCGCAGCCACCGAGCTGGTGGACTGCTCGCAAAGTGGGCGTTGCCTGCCGCTCGGCATGACCTGCGATGTCCGCAAGGTCGAAGCGCTCGAAGCCGCCGAGGCCGAGAAGCGATGCGTGCGGTGCATATTCCGCAAGTGCTGCGGCCGTCTGGTCAATTGCCTCGCCGTCGGATGCGTGGAACTGAAGATGGGCCCCGAGTACGACGCTTACCTCGCGTGCACGAACCAGTACTGCGGCGGCGTCTGCCCCAAGGAGTGAGGCGACTTCCCGGCGTCTGCGCGGGATCCTTGCCGCTGCCTCTGGTGCCGGACCGGATGTGGCACGCGAGACGACCCGAGGTATCCTGCTGCGCATGACGCAGACCCAGACCAAGCGCTCTTTGTTCCTGTCGATCGGCGTGCTGGCGATCGGCGTGTCGGCCGCGGCGCCCGCGTGGGCGAAAAAGCCGGTCACCGTGACGATCAATCACATCACGGAGAAGGGCGTCGGCGAAAAGGCCGGCACCATCACCATCAAGGAAAAGAAAGACGGTCTCGTGCTCGAGGCCAACCTCAAGGGGATCCCGGCCGGAGAGCACGGCTTTCACCTGCACGAAAAGCCGAGCTGCGACCCGGGCGACAAGGACGGCGCCATGGCGGCCGGCATCGCCGCGGGCCCGCACTACGATCCCGACGCCACCAAGGTCCACAAGGGACCGGCCGGCGGAGGCCACAAGGGCGACCTGCCGAAGCTCGAGGTTCCCAAGAACGGCAAGCTCAAGACCAAGGTCGAGCTGGCGCACCTGACGCTGGCCGATGTGGCGGGCCGCTCTTTCATGATTCATGCGGGCGGCGACAACTACGCCGACAGCCCGGCGCCCCTCGGCGGCGGCGGCGCGCGCATCGCTTGTGGCGTGATCCCGGGTGAGCCGGCGGCCGCCGCGCCAGCGCCCAAAACGGAGAGCCCCGGCATCAAGGGCGATTCGAAGCCCGCCCCCGCGGCTCCCACCAAGTAGGCTACTGATTCCGGTGAAGCCCCACGCGCGGCGCGCCGCGCGTGGCCTCCAGCCGCGCCCACCACGACGCCGAACGCACACCTTCAGAAAGGGTGCCGGGCCTCCGATGAGACCCGTGGCATGGCTGAGAGTCAGAAGCAGGCGGACGACCTACCGGCCCCTTCCGAACGGCGCAAAGGCGCGCGGATGCCCGTCGAGATGTGGGTGCAAGACGTCACCGACGGCGGTGTCGTTTACCGTCGTGCCGGCAACCTGTCGCGCGGGGGCCTCTACCTGGACCAGACCATTCCTCTGCCGGTCGGCAGCCGCATCCGCCTGCGATTCGCGCTACCCGAAGATCCCGTGACCGGCACCGTGATGGGGCAGATCGTATCGATCAACGCGAGCGCGCGCCTCGGCATGGGTGTGAAGTTTCTCGCCATCGACGGCGACTTTCAGCAACGGATCGAAAGCTTCATCGAACGCGCGATGACACCTCCCCTCGGCACCTCCGCCGAAGGCTGAGCAGCGAGGCTGAGCACCGAGGCTGAGCACCGAGGCTCACTCGACGCGCAGGCGGGTGCGGGTGAAGGACGCGCCCGCCCGTTCGTCGCGCACGACGACGAAGACATCGACGTGTGGATCCGCCCCCGGCGGCAACGCTTCGCCCGGCGCCTCATAGGTCGTCTCGAGATCGGTCGTCGGGTTGGTCAGCAGCGGTGACGGATCGTTGGATACGCTCGACGGCGCGAAGATCCCGCGCGTGGCATAGAAGGAATAGCGCAAGGTCTCCTCGGGCACGCGTTCGGTATAAAAGCGGCGTTCGGTGGCGTTGAAGGCCCGCGCCGAATAGGCCTCGGCGACGGCGGGCGCCACGGCGATGCGCAAGCTGGTGCCGCGCGGAACCACCGGAGGCATCGTCGCGTCGAGTGGCTCGCGTGGATCCTCACGCCGCTGCCGCATGAAGAACCGGGTCACCACTGGGTTCTGATTGGGCTGGTGATCGGGCGACAGACGCTGCGAAAAAAGGATGCGCTTGAAGCTGCGGACTGTCTCGTCGCCAGCCTTGACCGTGAAGGTGATCCTGACCGGCAAGCCGAGCTCGACGCCGAGGGGATCGGCGCGCGCCGCTTCGATCAAGAAGGGAAGCGTCGGCGTGAAGGTGGTCTCGAACGGCACGGTGCCGTCGGGCCCCGCGGGCAAGCTGGCGTCGGCGATCAGCACGGCGCCATCGCCACACGGGCGATCCGAGACGGTGTCACCGACCATGCCCGGCCGCATGCCCATGCCGCCCATGATCGCCTCGTCGGGATCGTTGGGGCAGGCCTCCACGCGGATTTGCACCGGGCGCGCCGCGCCCTTGGGGTCGACAATGAGCGGCGTCAGCACGACCGGGGGTAGAGGATCGGTGATGGTGCCAGCCGCGGCTGCGGCGGCCAGGTCGATCAGGATTTCGGGTGGCTCGGCCTTCACGCCAAGCAGGCGCAGATCGATCACCGTGGTCGCGTTCTCGAAACGCGGCGTGCACGCGAGCAAGCCGAACGCGGCGACGAGCAGAAGCGGCCTCGCGCACGCAAACATCGCCATCAGAATCGCCCCCTCATACCCAGGATGGGAAGAATCGGCAGCCCCCGCACGGGCGCGGTCTGGCGAAAACGGTAATCGTTGACGTTGGCCTCGGGATTTTCCGCGTTGTAGACGTTCTGCACGTCGAGATAGACGGCAAACCGCCAGGCTTCGAAGATGAAGTTCTTCTCGACCCGCAGGTCCAGCTGGTGAAACGTCTGCCGTCGCACCGAGCCCGGCTCGCCTTGCACCGGATCCCAATCGTTCTGATCGGCGTCGTATTCGCCGCCCAGGATCGGCGTCTGGGGCAGCCCGCTGACCAGACGAAAACGAGCGCCGAATTCCCAATCGCCGACCGTGCGACTGGCAAGCGCGGTGAGGTTGTGGGTCTGATCGAAGAGCGTCGGGCGGTACGGAGTCGCCGGGGGGCCGTCGCCGCGCGTGTTGCGACGCCGCTCTTCGGTGCGCGAGATGGAATAGGCCACCCAGCCGAAAAAGTTCCCGGTCGGGCGATGCTTGAGCAGCACCTCGAAGCCATAGCCGCGCCCGCGACCATCAGGCGCGTAGCGTTCGACACCGCCGTCGGCAGCGCGCCGACCCGAGGTGCGGGGCAAATCGAGCTTGCGCATGTAGTAGACGGTGCCGTCGATCGCGATGGCCGGCGAAAAGGCGTGCTCGACACCGTAGTGGAACTGCTGGGCGGTGATCAGCGGCAGGGTCGGTGTCCCGAATTGCGGATCCAGCTGCTGTGGTGTCGGCGGCTGATGGAACAGACCGAGGCCGCCCTTCATGAAGGTGCCCTCGGCCAGCTCGAGCCGGGTGACGAGACGGGGATCGACGGAGATCTTGTCGGTGGCGCTGTAATGGAACCAGTCGAAGCGGATGCCCGGCACCACGCGAAGGCGAGGCACCACGTCCCAGAGCACCTCGGCGTAGCCAGCGACGCCCAGATTGGAGAGCTTGCGCGAGATATCGGTGATCGTGCGGCGGGTGCGGCCGAACGTGCGCCGCTCGGGCGGCAAGGGCACGTTGAAAGCGACCCTGTCGAAGCGCAGCTCGTTGTCGAGCCCGGCCACGATCGAGAAGGAATCACCGAACGACTTGGTCACTTCTTCACGCAGGCCGAAGACGTGCGCCGAGCCGTCCGCATCGACGGTGCCCGCGCGAAAGCCGACCGAGTCGAAGCCGTAGGAGGGTGACAGGCGCGAGGTCCACCCGTCCCAGGCTTTCGTCCAGGTCCCGATCACGCGGTGGAGCATGACGCTGGTGCCGAGATCGAGCGAGCCGCTGTCGGGATCGCTGGAGAGCACCTCGAGCGAATCGCGGCTGCCGAAAGCGAAGACCGAGATGCGCTCGCTGGGGGAAATCGAACGAGAGATGCGCGCCTGGTAGTCCCAGTAGACGGGCGCCGCGACGGTCTCGCCTTCGGGAAGCACAAGCGGCAGCAAGGTGTCGATGTAGGAACGGCGGGCGCCAGCAGCCATGCTGTAGCCGCCGCCGATCGGGCCCTCGAGATAGGCGCCGGCGTCGAGAAAGTCGACGTCGGCAGCGCCGTGAAAGCGTTTCACTGGATCGGTGCGCGTCGCGACGTCGATCACGCCGGCCGAGGCGCGGCCGTAGCGGACGCCGAAACCGCCGGGATAAAAATCGATGCGTTCGATGAGGTCGGGCGTGAGGATCGAGGGGCCGACCGCAAAGTGATAGAGCAGCGGCACCTTGTGGCCATCGATGTAGACGCCACTGTCCTGGGGCGAGGCGCCGCGCACGAGCAGAAGGCCAAGGCCGTACGGCGCGCGAGAGATGCCGGGCAGATTCTGGATCGCGCGCAGCGGATCGCCGAAGGTGCCGGGCACGCTGGTCAGCTCGGGTTGCGACAGAGAGTGGCGGGTGACCTCTTCGCCTTTGCGTGGCGCCTCGACCACGGTCTCGTAGTTGATGGCGAGGCGCTTGACCAGGCAGGTGAGCTCGACCGGCGTGGCATCGGCCGCCGGGAGCACGAACTCGCGAATGCACGGCTCGTGTTGCCCGGTGGCGATCACGACGCGGACCCGCTCGCCGGGAGCGCCCTCGACCACGAAGCGACCTTCGCCGTCCGTGGTGCTGGTGAGCTCGGCGGGTTCAGCGCCGGGGGTACTCGGATCGGGCGCGCGAATCACACGAACGTCGGCGCTCTCGAGCGGATCGCGGGTGCCGCGTTCGCGCAGAACGCCGCGGCCGAGAGGAAAGATAGCCGGCGCGCGCGGAGCGAGATCGGGCGCGGGGGCGGTGTCGCCGACCTGGCTAGTGAGCGCGTCGGAGGCCGCGCCGCCGTCGGAAACCCCGCCGTCGGAACCCCCGCCGTCGCCAACCGGGACCAGGCGGGGCGGGCGAAACCGCAGGGTGTATTCGAAGCGGATGGGCGCCGGTACGTTGTCGATCTCGGCGGCCCCCCATTGCATGGCGCGCACGGCCGCCATGGCGGCGTCGTCGAACTCGGTCGCCACACCGCCGTCGGCGCGCGCGGGCCCGGTCACCTTGACGTTGGTCACCTGTCCGGCGGCGTCGAGATCGACCTGCATCGTCACGTCGGCGATGAGGCCAGCGGCGAGGGCTGCCGGTGGATAGGTCGGGTTGGGGCCCGTGATGACCCGCGGCGGCCGGGTCAAAGTGGGCGTCGGGCGGGCCCCTGCGTCGACCGGGCCGGGGCGACGCTGCTGGAAGTCACCTTGCGCCTGGGCGGGGCGCACCGTTGCGAAGCAGGCGACGGCGGCAATGGCCAGCAGGCTCGAGGTGTTCACCATGCAGCGACGCGCAGGCGCGGCCGAAGCGCTGAATTTCGCGCGACGGTGCGGGCGTCCGTAGGGGGGCGCGGGATCTCGCACGAGCAGCGATCAGTGTCGCCACTTCCAGAGTTTCCAGCAAGCCGCGCGCGATATAGTGCCCCGATCATGGACCTTGACCGTTTCCCCCTCGATCGAATCGCTGACCAGGTTGGCACGCCCTTCTATCTTTACGATGCGTCTTCTCTGCGGGCAAAGCTTGCGGGGCTGCAGGCGCTGACCGAAGGGACGTCGCTCGCGTGCCGTTACGCCGCGAAGGCGAACTCGTCGCGCAAGATCCTGACCGAGATTCAAAAGGCGGGGCTGTGGATCGATGCGGTCAGCGGCAACGAGGTCCTGCGGGCGCTGCGGGCCGGCTTTCCCGGCGGCAACGAACCACCTGTCGTGATGCTGACGACCGACGTGTTCCGCGACAACGCCCTGACTGCGGTGCTCGAGCACGGCGTGCTGCCGAACGTTGGCTCGCCCGGCATGATTCGCGAGCTGCAAGGCGCCGGCTACAAGGGCCCCATCGCGCTGCGGATCAACCCGGGCTTCGGTCACGGCCACGCCAAGTCGTGCGACACGGGGGGACCTTCGTCCAAACACGGCGTCTGGTTCGAGGAGGTGCAGGAGGTGCGCAAGCTGGCGGCCGACGCCAAGCTGCCGATCGTGGCGCTGCACGCGCACGTGGGCACGGGTCCCGAGATCCGCGAGTTCGACGCCAACATGCGCAAGCTGGCGAGCGAATACGCCACCTTGCTGCCGGAGTTCCCGGATGCGGTTGCGGTGAATCTGGGCGGCGGGCTGCCGCACCCTTATCGACCGGGCGCCAAGGCTTACGATCTCGCGTGGTATCGGCCCGTGCTGGTCGAGGCGGCCGAGACGCTGGCCAAGGTGGCCAAGCGACCGATCCGGATCGAGATCGAGCCGGGGCGTTATCCGGTGGCGGGCATGGGCTTGCTGGTGGCGCGCGTGAAGGACGTCAAGAAGACGCGCGCCAACGAAAAGGGTCCCGGCAACACGTTCGTGATGGTCGACGCCGGCTTCACGGATCTGGTGCGACCCGCCATGTACGGCTCGTATCACCACATGACGGTGCTTGGCGCTGGCGCCGGGCGGACGCCCGAGCCAGTCGTGGTGGCGGGACCGCTATGCGAAAGCGGCGATGTCTTTACCCGCGACGCACACGAGCTGCTCGACCCACGCCCCCTGCCCCGCCCCGAACCCGGCGATCTGATCGTGCTGCATGACGCCGGCGCCTATGGTGCGGCCATGAGCTCGAATTACGTGTCGATGGGCCGCGTCCCACAGGTCTTCTGGGACGACGGAAAAGCCACCCTCATCGCTCGCCGCGAGACGGTCGAGGACATCACGCGAACGGAGTGCGAAGAGGCGCTTTAGGCACCAGCGGGGCACTTTGTCGTTCGGCAGCGAGCGGGTATGGTGCCCATCTTCGATTGGCCTTCGGGCAGGAGGATCTGCGAATGATGCGTGCATTGGCTCTTGCGTCGGTCTCGTTCGGGTTCGTGGCGGTTTTGGCGATGGCGTCGCCTGCGTGCGCGGACATGCCCGAGCTCAACAAACTCACGCCCGCCGAGAAAAAGGCCGGCTGGAAGCTGCTGTTCGACGGCAAGTCGACCAAGGGCTGGCGCGGCTTCAAGAAGGACGGCGTGCCTGCCGCCTGGAAGGCCCAGGACGGATTGCTCACCTTCGGCGGCAAGAAGGACGGCGTCGAAGGCGGTGACATCCTCACCGTCGATCAGTACGAAAGCTTCGAGCTGACGCTGGAGTGGCGCCTTGCCGAGGGCGGCAACAGCGGCGTGATGTATCACGTGCAAGAGACCGAGGACCGCCCTTACAAGACGGGACCCGAGATGCAAGTGCTCGACAACAAGAAGCACAAGGACGGCGCCAGCCCCTTGACCTCGGCCGGCGCTTGCTACGGCCTTTATCCGCCCAGCAAGGACGTCACCAAGCCGGTCGGCGAATGGAACCACGCCCGCCTCCTGGTCGATGGCTCGAAGGTCGAGCACTGGCTGAACGGCGAGAAGGTCGTCGCCTACGAAAAGGGCGGCGCCGAATGGGACGCCAAGGTCGCCGGCAGCAAGTTCAAGGACTGGCCGTCGTTCGGCAAGCCGACCAAGGGCCACATCGATCTGCAGGACCACAACGATCCCGTTGCCTACCGCAACATCAAGGTCCGCGTGATCAAGCTCGCCAAACCCGGCAAACACGCCAAGCAATAGCCCGCGCCCCATCGCGCCCCATCACTCTGCTCCGAGCCTCTCCCCGCGGGGGAGAGGCCGACGGCCGTAGGCCGGCGGGTGAGGGGTCTGCGCACCACCGCCAACCCGCGTGGCGACAACCGTCTGATATGGTGCCCGCCGCCATGGTTGGGGATCTGCGACGACGCTGGCTTCCGATTGCCGTAGCGGCCGCTGTCGCGTTCGCGCTCACGCGGCTGCTGATGGCCGTGCTGTTCACTCACGTCACGGCGACGCAGGTGACGGCATCGAGCACCTTGACGGGCGCCCGACGCACGCTCGCCGCTCACGTGCAGGATCGCGCAACCGTCGAGACGTATACGCTCGACAACTTCTGGCTGCTCGAAGATGGCAAGACAGGTTGGCTGCGTCTCGACCTCGGTCGTCCGACCTACGTCGACAGGATCGACGTTCTCAACACGCGCAACGGCATGGGGAACGACCGCGCCACGCAGAGCTACCGCATCGAGCTCGCTGGTGAAGGCGGATCGACCTCCCTCGCGGGCCTGCTGCCCGCTTATCCCGAGTGGCAATCCCACCCGCTCGATCGACCCGTCGTCACCTCCGTCGTGATCCACGTCGACAGCTGGCGCGGACAAGGCGGCGGTCTCAACGAGGTCGTCATTCATGGGCAAGCGGCGGCCGGCTTGGCGGCTCACGTCTCCTGGCTCTTACCCCTGCTCTTCGCGATTGCGGCTGCCGTCACGTGGCACCTCGCCGGAGGCCAGCTGCGGGCGCGAGTCACCGGCCCCTGCGCGCTGCTGGGTGCCCTCGTCGTGTTGATTGTGGTGCTGGGCTGCCGCTTCCTGCAGTTCTCGACATCGGTGTCCGCCTTCGAGTGGTTCACCCTCTTCGAGGTCAAGTCGTTCACGACGTGGCGATCGACAATCGACTTTTTTCAGAACCTGCTCATTCCGATCCCGCCGTCACTCGCGCTGCTCGAGATCGTCGTCTACAACCTGACCGGCAGCATCGACCTCGTGATCCGGACGCTCTACAAGACGTCGATCATCGGCGCCTACGCCCTCGCGCTGCTGCTGGTCTACCCCAACGTCCGGCGCATGCTGGTCACGGCGGCGCTCGCGGTGATCTTCATCTGGGGCACGGCTGAGGTTCATCCCGGCAATCCCCAGATCTACGACACGGTCTTCCCCCTGCTGGCGATGCTGTTGTTCCTGTCGCTGGAGCGCGCGCGAAGCGCAGCCAACGATACGCGCGCGCAGTTCGTCTGGTGGATCGCCGCGGGCCTGTTCGCTTCGCTCCTCGGCGTCACCCGGCCCTTTGCGGTCTTTCTGCTCCCGATCGTCGTGCTCGCCACCTGGTTCGACACGCGAGGGCTGCCGCGGCGAACCTGGTGGGGCTTCCTGCTGCCAATCCTCGCGATCTGCGGCTTGTGGCACGCGCAGCTGCTGGTCAGGCACGGGCAGGTGACGATGTCGAATCACACGGGCTTCAACCTGGTGAGGGCGTGGCCCATGGTCACGCGGCCGCCGCTTGCCCCCGAGACGTTTTCGCCCCCCTTCAGCCGGGTCAACAACCCCAGCCACTCCGCCAACAGCAGCCGCTATCGCAGCGCCGTCGTCGATTACATCGTCAATCACCCTGCCGAAGCGGCCGCTAACGTCGGCCGGCGCGTCGCCGAGCTCATCGAACCGCAGACGACGATCATCGCCAATCGCTGGAATCCGAACCCGACCAAGCTGATCGGTTACCGCTACGCCGTTCGCTTCATGGCGATGCTGCTCATCATCAGCCTGTTCGTCGATCTCGCGCAGTGGCTGTCGAGGCGGCGCTGGATGTCGACGACGCCCGCCATGCAACACCAGCGGGGCGATCGCGTCTTCCTCTGGTTGACGGCGGGAACTCTCTTCTTCCTGGCCATCGGCGATGCCGGCGAAGACGGACGCTTCGTGCTCTCCGTGTTGCCGATGCTGGCGGTAGCGCCACGCTTTTTCAGCCTCTACCGCCTGAGGGCCTACGGCGGCGCGGGGACCAATCGATCGTAGCGGCCGAAGTTGAAGCTCACGATCTTCTTCCAGCGCTCCCAGCGAAAGATCGGGCCGCTGACCACCACGGCGAGATGATCGTAGAACTCGGCGACGCCCGGATTCGTGATCAGATTCTTTCGCTGTTGCAGCGTGGGTAGATAGCCGTCGGGCGGTTTTCTCCAGAAGTGTCCGATGCGCCAGTCCGCCTGGGCCTGCACCGGCAGTCGCGCCAGCAGCGGATCCGTGAGCCCGTAGCCGTCGACGATGATGGCGTCGATCGGCGCCGCGAATCCCGCAACACCGATGATGCCGCGCAAGGAAGGCACGCCAGGTGCAAGCTCCGACGCGACCTTCAAGCGATAGTCGTGCGGCGGCCAGGTCCCGCGCGTCCAGCGCAAAAGGCCGCTGGAAGGATAGAAGACGGCCCGCTCGTCGGCGACGCCGCGAGCGTCCCAGATCTCCGGAGCGGCGACGGCTTTCGGATCGATCACGCCCAGGATCGGGCGCGGCGGCTGCACGACGACGTTGTAATCGCGCGTGGAGGTCAACGTCGGGCGCGGCGTGATGAGAACGCCAATTGCGGCGACGATCGCCGCCGGCAAAAGTGCCCGCATACCTGGCAAAGAACCGGAAAGAGTTGCCGCGTTCATCAGCCTGGGCAGGCAGAGCCCGAGCAAGATCGCGGCGCCCAGCACGGGGAGGGAGAAGAAGCGACCCGCCATGAAATCGCCCCCGATCTTCACGATGTAGACGAGGTAGACGACGATGCCCGCCAGCAGGGGATAGAAGCGCCGCTCCCGCAGCACGAACACGCTGGCGATGGCCATCGCGATGGCACCCAGCGAGATCGGGTCGTGGCTCAGCTGGGAGACGTAGTACGCGACCCCCTGGGACATCACCTCGCCAGCTGGCACCCCGGTGCCGAGCTTCGCGTAAGCGGTGTTAGGGAAAGGAAAGCCGTAGTAGACGACCGAGAAGAGCTCCCAGGCAACCAGCGGCAGAAAGCCCAGAAGTCCCAAGGCAAGTTGGCGCCGCTCCCTGCGCAGATCCCAATACCGCACGGTCAACGCTGGCAGACAGAGCAAGATCGTATCGAGGCGATTGACCGCCAGCAAGCCGGCCAACAACGTTGGACTCACGAGCGTCGAGTTGCCGAGCACGCTTCGGAAAACGCTTCGGAAGAACAGCACGTAGAGGAAGTAGCTGAGCGGGTTCTCGAGGCCCGAGGTGCAGTAGTCCATGAAAGACTTCGACGAGATCAGCACCGCCAGCGCCAGCAGTCCCGCCGCCGGCGAGCGGCAGATTCGCTGGCAGACGAGCCAGACCGCGCCGACCGCCAGTGCAAGCGACGGCACCATCACGGCCGCGTAGGCACTACGAAAGAGGAAGTACGCGATCGAGAGGACGAACAGCCAGAGCGGATGGGTGTAGCTCTGCACCCGTTCGTGCAGGTTCCAGCGCAGGCCGTGGCCTTCGACGAAGTTCCGTACGGTCCGCAAGGTGATGTACGCGTCGTCGCCAACCCAGGCATGACCGAGCAGGACGGCGGTGAAGGCGACGAGCCCACCCACCAGCATGAGACGCTCTGCGGTCGTCAGCGGGATCTCTTCTGTCCGCCCCGAGGACGGGGGAAGAGGCGTCTGCATCGACATCGGGAACTTCGAACACGATCGAGACAGTGCGCGCAACAACTTCGTGGGCGGGCGCCGTCAACGACAGCGGCCGTTGTCGCAGCTGGTCCCCACCGGGCAGCTGCGCCCGCACGCGCCACAGTGCCCGCCATCGCGTCCAAGATCGACGCAGGCGCCGCCGCAATCGGCGAAGCCGGGTTGGCAGGACGAGCAGCAACGAAAGCCGGTGTCGGGAAAGGCGAAGTTCTCAGCGACCACCGTGGCGGTGAAATCGCAGCGGAGCGCGGTCGCGGTGTGTGTGAACGATCCCCCGCGCAAGGTGTACGCGCGGCGGCCGCTGCCATCGGCGAGCGTCGTCCGGCAGTCCTCGGTCCATTCGGCCAGATTGCCCGACATGTCGAACGCGCGGCCGGCCCCCGCCGTCGAAGGGTCGAGGTCCGCGGTCGCGCACGCCGCCAGTGATCCCGAGGGCACGGCCGCTGCGCGCCCACCATCGAGGCCGCTGCAGACGGCGGCATCGTAGCTGCAGGCGTAAGGATAAGGCGCCGTGCTCGCGCCGCAGATCACGCCCGCCCGACACGCAGTCCCCCACTCGTCCTCGAGGATCGTGCCCGACGAACAGGTCGCCGGCC